>UWYT01000110.1 GCA_900608495.1 Olavius algarvensis spirochete endosymbiont
CCGCCTGAGAGGACTACCCCGATTTTTCTGGGGTTTGACGGTTTGGTATTCGTCACCTCGATAAACCTGACGATTGGGGCGCCGTAGGTGTGTGGAAATAGCTCGCGTAGTTTGCTCTGGTCGGCCATTGATTCGGTGGTTTCGCCCCATGCGATAGATATGCTTCCGATCGGCGCACGAAGCACCTTGGGCAACTTTGGTTTGTAATCAAGACGCGCTTTTTGGAGTAGACTGGGCATTCTGGAAGTTCCTTATAAGATATTCAATACACCCAATAATGGGATGATTAATGGGGTGTTGGTCAAGCAGGGTTGACCTCTGGTATCTACCTTTAAGACAAGTCTCTGCCTCCATCGAATGCAATGAACTTACAAAACTCACCGCAGCTCACCGGCTGGAAGCCGTCGAATCGAAAGTGGAATGAGAGCGCCCTCGCCAAAGTATCCCTCTATGAATTTTTTGTATTGCGAGTAATTGCTGCTTGGTATGAGCACCTGAATCGTCCCGGCGAAACCGCCTCCGTGAACCCTGGCTGCTCCTGATTCGCCTAGAAAACTCTCGCTCAGGGCCAGCGCCAGAGAGAGCGATTGGTTGGCAATGCGGCCAGGCGGAAACACATTCTGCAGGAAGCGAAAGGACGAATTGCCAGATTGGCGCATTCCTTCCAGGTAAGCCTCGATATCGTCCCTTTCCAAGCTTCTCACCATGGAATGAACACGGCGATTCTCGTTAAAGAAGTGCAGGGCGCGTAAAATGGCTCGATCGCCGCATTTTTTCCTGATTTCTCCAATGCTGGACATAAATCTCCTTTCATCGACTTCTCCAAGATATCTGGCTCCGAGAACCGATGCGACGGCGCGCATCTCCACTGGTATGGCTGCATAATCGGCAGTTAAATCAGCGTGGTTGCCGCCGGAATCGAGTATTGCGAGTGTGAAACCCGCGGCTAGAGGATTGAAGTTAACTTGATGAATATCGGGAGTAGTCGCCTGCGCGAAGTCGATAAGAAGAGCGCCGCCCACGGAGCAAGAAATTTGGTCCATAAGACCGCAGGGTTTGCCAAAGTAATTTTTCTCTGCCTCCTGTCCCATCTGCGCCAGCTCCACCGGGGTGAAACGTCCATCGTTGCAGAGTTCGTTAAAAATTGAGCCAATCAGTATTTCCAATGCGGCCGACGAGCTTAGCCCCGAGCCCTTTGGCACCCTGCTGCTTGTGCTGGCTCTGAAACCGCCAATGCGCCCGCCTCGGCGTACAATGGAAGCGGCAATTCCTCTAAGAAGAGCGTCGCTGGTGCCCGTTTCGGCCTCCACCCTTGCTAGTTGAGAGAGATTGACGTTTACCGGTGGATACCCTTCAGAGATTATTTCGACAAGATTCCCACCTCCTCCCTTTTCCCGGGTAACCGCGGCTATTGTATCCATCTGTATCGCTGCGCTTAGTACAACTCCCCCGTTATGATCAGTGTGATTGCCGGAGAGTTCGGTGCGTCCTGGGGCGGAGAAGAGTCTGGGCGAGGAATCGTTGTAACGGTTTTCGTGAAACTCAGTTAGTCTGATCCATCGTTCTAAGTGGAAGTTACCATCTTCGCCGCTGTAGATATCATTGAATATTGTTTCAATATTCTCAAACTTTTCGAGAAAATCTGACTTGGCCATAATCACTCCATGCTGAGTCTGGGCTTATGGGGATGATTTATACATCTTATATCAATATATTTTGCTTAGCGATAATGAGTTGCATTTCCCATTTCATCATCTGACTGTTAACCATTTAGAGAGCATGTTCGAGTGCGTTCGCTTCCAAGGGCACAGCCAGCCACCACGCCGCTTAAGGTACTGGTAATCCAGGCGAAAGGGATTATTTGGGTTGCCAATCTTTGAGAAGAGAAGTAATCAGGGTGGTAGTGTCGGCAAGGCCGGATTGTAAACACTCTCCGTTGGCTGTGACCTGAGACAAACCCCCAGGAGATCACCGCAGAGCCAGATTTGGCGGTTGTGGAAGAAGAAGGTGATAATTAAAAAACTGACAAATAGACATTACCAATCGACAAAGTGGTAATCTATTTGGTAATCCCTTGTGAAGAAAGGAATGACCAATTGGAGTTGACAAATATGCAGTCTGTTCTATACTGACTGGAGTCAGTCTCAAGAAGGAGGTGTGTTCATGAGAAAGACATTGTTAATTGTAGTGGTATTGTTGGCTGTATTCAGCTTATCGACGTGTTCGCGGGGAGACGATGATGCCTACGAGATCGTGTTTATTCCGAAGCTCGTAGGAATCCCGTGGTTCACTGCCATGGAAAACGGTTTTGAGGATTACGCGGCCGAGATCGGCGATCTCAAGATCAGCGTGCTTGGTGCCCCCGATACCGACCCCGCCGCCCAGGCACGCATCCTCGAAGACGCGATTTCGCAAGAACCGGATGCGATTGTTGTCGTTCCCAATGACACGGCGGTACTCGAGCCAATCATGGCTCGCGGCCGGGAAGCTGGCATCCTCATGGTTTCGCAGGAAGCGCCTGGTATCCAAAATGCTGACATGGACATCGAGTTCTTAATCGCGGAACGCTACGGTGCCGACATGATGGAACTGTTTGTTCGTGAAGCGGGAAGCGAAGGCGGGTATGCTATCATGGTTGGTGGTCTTACCGTAACATCGCACAATCAGAGGGCCGATATGGCAGTCAAGCATCAGGAAGAGAACTATCCGGGGCTCTATCAGGTGACAAGTCGCCTCGAAGGTTCGGAGAGTGTCGAGGACGCTCAGAACCGGACACTTGAACTGGCCGCAGCCTACGACGACCTCGTAGGAATGATTTACATCGGCAGCCTCGGCGCCATCGGTGGTTCGCAAGCAACGAAGTCGCTCAACCGTGATGACATTGCGATCGTGGGCGGTTCAGTACCGAGCCAGGCGAAGTCATACCTGGAAGAGGGATCTATCGATGCCAACTACATCAGCAATCCGTACCGAATCGGCCGTGATTCGGCGTATCTAGTGCGCCATCTGCTCTCCGGTGGAACGATTGCAGATGTTGGAGATCTGCCCGAATATGGAACTCCGGCGATCGACGGAACGGTGGTGACGTTCCACGCGCCTTCCGAAGTTACCGCCGAAAATGCGGATATGTTCGGATTTTAGTCGAGAGGATGAGGGAAGAACGAAGCATGGGCGAATCCCGGGTTCACAGAAGTGTGATGGACAGCTTCATAGATTTTCGCAACGTAAGTAAGTTTTACCCAGGTGTTCGTGCACTCAACAATGTGGATTTCGCCTTTGAGAAGGGCGAAATCCATTGTCTCGTCGGGGAGAATGGTTCCGGCAAATCGACAATGATTAAGATAATCTCCGGAGTTATTCAGCCGGAACCCGGGGCTACCATGGTGATCAACGGAACAAGGATCACCGCTATGCACGCCAAAGACGCAATTGACCGAGGGGTGCGTGTCATCTACCAAGATCTTTCGCTCTTTCCAAATCTGACTGTCAAAGAAAACATTGCGTTCGGTCTCTACGGCGACACGAGGGGACCGTTCGTCAACTGGAAGGCGGTTGAAGACCGTGCAGTGTCGGCCATGCGTTCGATCGCGTTGGAACTCGATCTCGATCGCCTCGTATCTTCGCTTTCCATCGCCCAACAGCAACTGGTCGAAATAGCCGGTTCGATCATCGGCGACATTAAGCTGCTGATTCTTGACGAGCCGACCGCATCGCTGACGCGCGTAGAAGTCGACCGGCTTTTTGCGACTATTCGCACGCTCAAGGAGCGGGGAATCGCAACGCTTTTCGTAAGCCACAAACTCAACGAAATCTTTGAAATCGCGGAGCGCGTCACCGTGTTTCGCGATGGTGCAAAGATAGGCGTGTTTGAGCCGAAAGAGCTAGACCAGAAGAAACTGGTGTTCCTGATGACCGGTCAAGAGGTTGTTAGCGAGCCGCCGAAGCCCGTGAGAAGCGGCGCGCCGGAGCTTCTCCGGGTTGAGAAGCTTTCCAGGGGCGGCAACTACAAGGACATTTCCTTTTCGGTGCGAGCCGGGGAGATTCTTGGCATCACCGGCCGCCTCGGATCAGGGCGGACCGAGTTGGCTCTGAGCCTCTTCGGGATGAATCCCCCCGAGTCGGGATCGATATTTATTTCCGGAAAACGAGTCAGGGTCCACAGCAACGCCGCTGCAACCCGCGCCGGAATTGCCTACGTACCCGAAAACCGGTTGACCCAGGGGCTCATCATGCCCCAGTCAATCCTTGCGAACATCACAATCACCATCTTGGAAAAGGTGATCGGGGCGTTCAGATTGCTGGATCATTCACGGAGCGAATCACTTTCCAGAGAGTGGATTGAGCGCCTCTCAATCAAGATGCCGTCCCTCGACGCTGCAGTGCAAACGCTTTCCGGCGGCAACCAGCAGAAAGTTGTGCTTTCCAAGTGGCTGGCTACCAATCCGCGAATCCTGATTCTCGATGAGCCGACCGTGGGTATCGACGTGTTCGCGAAGGACAGCGTCCATCGTTTTGTCAAACAACTTGCCGAGCGAGGCGATATCGCGATTGTTCTAATTTCCGACGAAGTGCACGAAGTCCTGGACAACTGCCACAGAATTCTCGTAATGGACCGCGGTCGAGTTCTGGATGAAGTTCTGCCCGGCTCCGACGCCGAGGCTACGCTACTGGAGAAATTCAACCTTGCATAACAGGAAAACCTCACGTCGAAACGTGATATCCAGAGCTTTCACACGGAGCGAGACGTACCTCTTCATTATCCTTTTTGTCCTTGTTGCCGTCGTTTCGATAATCAGCCCCCGGTTCTTCACCGCACGCAACGCACTTCAAATCTTACGTACATCGGCGTTCACCGGGATACTCTCCATCGGTTTTCTCTTTGTGCTCATTCAGGGCGGACTGGACATCTCCTTTACGGCAACGGCCACCGTCGCGCAGTATCTCATGGCGCTCGCCCTTGTTTCGAAGGGAAACGTTCCGATTCTCGTGGTGCTGCTCATTCCGATTGCTGTCGGTATGTTGCTTGGTTCTGTCAATGCGGTGCTCATCCACAGGTTGAAAGCGCCTTCGATCATAGTTGCCATTGCAAATCTGAATATCTACTACGGCGTGCTCCAGATTATATCCGGTGGAACGTGGATCTATAACTTCCCGGACTGGTTTGATCGTGTCGGAAAGGGGTTTGTCTTCGCGTTTGTAGATGAGAACGGAGCAACCTTCGGGTTGTCGTATCTGACGTTGATATGGATAGCGGTCGCGATCGTTGCGGTTGTCGTATTGCGGTACACAAAACTGGGAAGGCATCTCTTTGCGTTGGGAGGAAATATCGAGGCTGCGCGTCGCTCAGGACTCAGTCTCTTCCGGCTGCGCCTCTTCGCCTATTCGTTCCTGGGACTACTGGCGGGCCTTGCGGGCATTGTTCAGGCGCTCGATACGCAAACGGTGGCTCCCAACGCTTTGGTGGGACGGGAGTTCGATGTTGTTGCTGCAGTGGTTCTTGGGGGAGCGAACATATTCGGGGGCGCGGGATCGGTAGGCGGAACGCTCCTGGGAGTTCTATTGATTACAGTTATCACCAACGCGCTCACACTGCTGAGAATCCCGGCGTACTGGCACCAGGTATTCATCGGCGCAGTTGTACTTGCCAGCATCAGTGTTACCTCCCTTCGAGCATTGCTCGCCCGGAGAAAGGAGCGAATAATCGATGTTCGCTGAATTCGTGAAGCGCTACCAATCGTGGCACGACAGAAACCAGGATATAGCGGCTCTGCCATGGCTCCTGTTTGTAGTTCTGGCTATCATGACAGTGGCGACCGGTGGCAGGTTCCTAAGAGCGCACAACATTACCAATCTACTTGCGCAGATGCCCGAACTCGGGTTGCTTTCCCTCGCGATGATGGTTCCGATGGTGACGGCGGGTATAAACCTGTCAATCATCAGTTCGGCGAATCTGACCGCCGTTATTATGGCGCTCTTCCTGAAAGGGGTGTTCCCGCAGGGCGCCGGTGGCGGCACGACAATCATAATCATTGTGGGGGCGATTGCCCTTGGAATGATAGTTTCCATTGTTCTTGGCCTGCTCAACGGCTTTCTGGTCGGCTACGTCGAGGTTCCGGCAGTTCTGACTACCCTGGGTACGATGATTCTCTACGAGGGGATTACCCTGGCGATTACCAGGGGATTTGTAATCTCTTCAATGCCGGAGGCGTATCTTCTCATAGGGAACGCTCGAATCCTTGGCCTTCCGATTCATATGATTATCTTTCTCGTTGTGGCTCTTGTTATGGCGATCATCTTCCACCGACGTCCCTACGGCAGGCACCTCTTCTTCGTGGGGTCCAACCCGACCGCAACGGCGTATTCGGGCGTGAACGTGCGGCGTGTACTATTGAAGACGTATGTTATCTCCAGCGTTCTTGCGGGAATCGCCGCGGTTGTCATGCTCGCGCGTTTCAATTCGGCAAACGCGCGGCAGGGGTCATCTCTGCTGCTTTCTACCGTTCTCATCTGTATGCTTGGGGGGACCGATCCTTTCGGGGGATTTGGCAAGGTATTGGGGCTGGTGATGGCCATGGTGATCCTCCAGGCGGTGACGAATGGGTTGAACCTTCTGGGTGTACGCTCGTTTGCGACGGTTGCCATCTGGGGTGCGATGCTTGTGGGTGTTATCGCATACCGCTACTACCAGCACCAGAAATGGGAACGCAAGCGAAAACAACTTCAAAGAGCGAGGATGCAGCAATGAAATTTGGAGCACACGCATTTGTATGGGAGCCCGAATGGAACGACACGACGAGCAGGCGCGTTATCTCAGAAGCGGCGCGAATTGGGCTGGATTTCGTTGAAATCCCGTTACTGCGCCCCGAGAGATTTGACGGCGCAGCCACGAAAGTGCTTCTCGACGAACACGCTGTTGGCGCAACCTATTCGCTGGGCCTGCCAAGTGACAAGAGTCTTCCAGAACGGCCGTATCTCGCTGAACCGTTCCTTCGAAGCGCTATAGACGCAATCGAATCCGCAGGCGGCGACACGCTGACCGGTGTTTTGTATGGAACGCTCGGAGAACTCCCCGGGCGCCCGCCTAACGAAAAGGACTACAAAGTGATCGCGCAAGTACTAAGATCTGTTGCAGACTATGCGAAGGATCGCGGCATCAAACTGGGAATCGAACCGGTAAACCGGTACGAAACCTTCCTCGTGAACACTGCGGAGCAGGCAATCACACTCCTGGATCGGATTGAGTCCGACAATGTGTTTATTCACCTTGACACTTACCACGTCAACATCGAGGAAGACTCCTTCGGGGCGGCCATCCGCCTAGCCGGCGATCGTCTCGGCTACATTCATCTTTCTGAGAGTCATCGGGGCACGCCCGGTAAGGGGACAGTCGACTGGGACGATGTATTTGGCGCCTTATCCGATATTGGGTTTGCCGGCCCTCTCGTTATGGAATCGTTCGTTAAGCTCAACGCCGACATCGCCCGGGCCACTTGCATGTGGCGCGATATCGTGAAGGATCCTGAAGCGCTCATCAGGGACGGAATCGCGTTTCTGGAGGGCAAGGCGAAAGGGTACGGGCTATTCTAGACAGGTTTCCCTCGTTTCTTTTAAACGACGCCGGAGTGTCGGCGCGCGGGCATTATTGCGGTAGTTAATCATCCGCGATTGGAGCTCTGGAAGGCAGTCTGTTCCGCCGTTGAGCGCTGCTGCAGCCAGTATCGCGGCGCCTCGAGCTGCCGCCTCCGACTGGTCAGGCCACCGCAAAGGACGCCCCAGGCGATCTGCAAGAATCGTCCGAAGCGCTACGCTGCGCTCGAGGGCGTTCCCCGAAATGGCAATGTAGCTCTCCGTAGGCTCCAGCACGGAAACGAAGGAACCCAGCATCTCGATCAATTCGTCGATCACACCCGTCGCAAATCCCCAGTACAGGTGGGAGAGAGTGAAGTTGTCCAGCCCAATCCCCATAATCGAACCGCGTATCGCGGGATTTCCCCGTGTCCCCGCGAAGCGCGTATCAACGGAGAGGGGATGTCGGGGTCTCTCAAGGGAGTTGAGTGCTGCGAATGGGTTGATCGCGCCACCATCGGCCCGTTTAGCGATTTCGTTTACGATTTCGGCGAGAAGATCGAAAGACTTGCCGCCGCTCAGACTCGTTCCAACGAAAAGCATCTTCCCACCTGGAAACGGGCGCGCATCCAGCACAGGGTGGCGGGTGTTGATTGTGTTCGCGGGCTGTACGAGACTCACCTGACCGCTCGTTCCAATGTTGAAGGAAATCGCCCGTTCCGGGTCCGCAACGCTCGCGAGGAAGCTCGCCTGGTTGTCGCCCTCGGGGACACACACCGGAACTCCCGATGCGGTCTTGCCTACGAACGTCGCATCTTTTCCCACTTGTGGCAGTGTGATATCGGCAATCATGTTCCAGCGCTTCGAATCGAACTCCCCCTCCGTCGAAAGAAAGAATCCAATGCTGTGCGCCAGCCCTCTTCCGGTTGTCACTGTGGCATTCCTGGTGAGCCGAGCGGAGATCCACGCCGGGATGTCCGCAATCGCAGTGGCATTCGGGGTGAGTGTTCCAGATCTCGAGAGCGCATAGAGCGTTCCTGCACCGTAGCCAACTGGGACAATGGCGCCCAGCTCGTTTTGCATCTGATCGGAGAACACGGCGGCGCGGCCATCCAGCCAGGTGTAGGCGGGACCGACAGCGAGTCCGTCGGAATCAATTGGCAGTATGCCGTGCATCTGGCCGGTGATTCCAATCGCATCTATTTCGGGGTATTGCTTGCATAAATCTGTTACAAGCTTGTCAGCTTTCTGCAGAAGAACTGCAGGATTTTGAATACTTGCGCCGCGAACATCGGGTGGGAGGGCTGCGTTGTGGGGGGTCGATTCAACGAAGTGATTAGATCCATCTTGAAGATTGACAACAACAAGCGATATTGAGGTTGTGCCTAAGTCGAGTCCGAGTACGAGTCTACCAGAAAAACGCATGAAATACCCTTTCCAATGTATTGAATTGGATATATCATTAGATACATTGGATTAAGCATTTGTCAATACTTGGAGCAGCGTATGACGGATCAGACCAGCGAGTCGATGAAGAAACACCTAATCATCAGCAGGGATCTTCGTGAAAAGATTCGCTTGGGTCTGCTCCCGCCGGGATCGCGATTGGCGGCCGAACGGGAACTGGCGGACGCCTATGGCGTTTCCCGGCCCACGGTAGGCCGCGCCCTGAACGATCTGGTGGCCGGTGGGCTGGTAGAGCGTCGCGTTGGGTCGGGAAGTTTTGTTACGTTCGGTTCGTCGAGTGAAAAGCAGTTGACGTTCGGGTTGATTGTACCAGGACTCGGCAGGGGTGAGATTTTGGAGCCAATCTGCGCCCGAATCGCCGAATGGGCCGCAGCGGAGGATTACTCGTTGAATTGGGGAGGTTCACGGACGGAGGGAGAATCGTTGGCAACGCTGTTAAAGACGCTCGAAGGGCATGTGACGCGTCGTGTTGATGGCATCTTCTTCCAGCCCATCGAGCTCGAATCGACTCATACCGAGATGAATCGCAAGATGATTCGGCACCTCAAAGAGAGCCAGATTCCGGTGGTTCTTCTCGATGCCGACTACCTGCCCTTTCCGGAGCGGGGCGATTTCGATATCGTCGGCATCGACAACATCAGGGCCGCGTGGGTTGCCACCGATCACCTTCTTTCACAAGGAAAAAGTCGGATCGATTTTGTAACGCGTCCATTTACCGCAACGACCGCCGACCGGCGCATCCACGGCTACCGGCTGAGTCTCCTGACGGCCGGTATATCGCCAGAGAAACACTGGATTCATTCAATCGATCCGGAGAATCACGAAGAGGTGACAGCTATGTTGAAATCGGGCGCCCGCGACCTCGTGTGCGTCAATGATGAAACGGCGGCAATCCTTATGCTTTCGCTGGAGGAACTCGGCATTGCGGTGCCCGATGATGTTCGCATCACCGGTTTTGACGATTTGAAATACGCTCGCCTTGTGCGCGTGCCCCTAACTACGATGCGCCAGCCCTGTGATTCAATCGGTGATGCGGCGATCGATGCGATGCTGAGCAGACTGGAGCGCCCCCATCAGGCACCGCGGGAAATCTTGATAGAAGCGGAGTTCATGATTCGTGCGTCATCTATCTCCAAATGAGAACTCAGGGGAAATCGCTCTCTCTCGCACTGAACAGCGTGCTGCGTTCACGAGGCCCCTACCGCATGTTTTCGCGCCTACCAGAATCGAAGAATCAAGGATAGAAGCGCCAGGTTTGCAACTCTCCTCATAAAAGAGATTTTAACCATCGATCGACGTACCGTGTATTGCGTAAATAGTTCATTAGAGGCGTAATATAAGCCCCGGGGGTCGGACGGCCATCTCTCCGAAAAGAACATCCTGAGAGTCGTTTACATAAAATTCAATATGGTAGATTTTGGTGCTTTCAGCTGTATTGAAGGCCAATTGGTTACAAGAAGATATAATAAAAGACTCTGATACAGTATGATTATCAGGCCGCAATTCACTGCCACCAGAATCTGAACAGTAATTTAAGATATTTCCTGTATATTTAAATAGGGAGTGCCGTTTTTAGCTATCATCTCTACGCGGTATTGGCTGCCATCAATGAATTCTTCAACGCGAAAATCGTGTTAATCGCTTGTAGCAGATTGTCTAGATGGATAGCTGATTCATTTCTAAACAGGAAAACCACAGCATCTTTCATTGTTCAACACCCTTTAGGCCCTTTGGTGTATTGAAGATGATATTCTTCTGTTTATCAATTTGTACTTGAGTTTCAAGGCCGTGTAATCGAATGAAACCTATAGCTGTGTTGGAATCAAAGCCATCGAATTTTTCATAGGATGCAATGTTCTGATCATAAATAGATAAATGTGATTTTCTACCCAGCATAACAATATTGCCCTTTTCAAGACGCATTCTTACCTTTCCGGTTACGGCTGATTGTGTACTTCTAACATATGCCATCAAATCCTTGT
>UWYT01000153.1 GCA_900608495.1 Olavius algarvensis spirochete endosymbiont
TTCGCTGTCAGTCTAAGATGTGTGAACAAAACCAGCCTCAGCTTCTTCAGTTTTGCCAGGTTTGTGTTGCGCGTAACCGTATACCAATAGGAATGTCCAGATTGCATCGTGATTTCGAGGAATCTTGCGACGCCATTCTCCGGGATTGTCGATAGCCGGGTTTAGTGCATACTTCCTGCACAGGAATTTGTAAATCTCAGCCTTGATTTCAGAAACGTGTTTTTTTCGTTTTTCGAGGTATCTAGATATGGTTTGACCTGGATAACGTCGATAAGCTAGCAGAACATCCGGTATATTGCCCAGCTTCCCGACCTGGGATAAATCGAAGACAAGCTTATAGTCTTCGCATGTGTTAGTGAATTTTTCGCTGTATCTGATGTTGTTGTTTAGCAGCACGCTGTGGCGAAATATTGCCGTTGGATGCCAAATGGGTATGCCGCGGAGCTGACGAAACTCCAAGACTTCGGGGTTGGTAGGCCTTGTAAGGGTTTGGAACACACCCTGCTCATCAAATTCTTCAACATTCCCGCTACTGGCAACAATATCAGGGTTCGACTCCATGTAGTTAACTTGCTTCTCTATCCGG
>UWYT01000111.1 GCA_900608495.1 Olavius algarvensis spirochete endosymbiont
TCTGACTTTACAATGATTTGATTGGCATCGTATTCCAGAGTTTTACGCCAAGTTGTGGGATCCGTTCCTGCATTTTTGGCTATAAAAGCGATAAGCCTTCCCTTATCATCGTACTGATACGTTAGAATATCGTGAGATTCCAGTTCCTCAGTGCTTCTATAGCTGCGCGAATGGAGGTGGAGGATTTTCTTTCCCTGGGAGATGGAGCCCTCGTACTCCATCTCTTCAATAT
>UWYT01000325.1 GCA_900608495.1 Olavius algarvensis spirochete endosymbiont
GACTTTGAAAGCTATTCTTAGCAAAAGAGATACAACCTTGATCGTATACTTCATGGCACCTAACGTATTGACTCTCACTCCTGTAACAGAAGAAGCTGTGAGGGAACACTATCATGATTGCAAACTCCTTATAGTCAAACATTCCGCCGTTAACAAAATGTCGGGATTGATTTTTGCAGCTCGGAAGTTTGACCATGAACGAAAGTCAAAATATCGAAAAAAGTATTATGAAGATGTAAGAATGCTGATCGATGTTATTTCCGATGATGTCATAGTTTGTTCAGTAGGTATATCCAGTTATTATTTAGGTATATACGGTGACAAGGTATTGAGTGAGAAAATTCTCGATACATTTCATGAACTTCTAGGATTGAGTCCAGATATCTTTGACCAAAGATGGTATTAACGAAAAGTCTACATCCAGAGAACCTTATGGCTAGAGAACTGCTAGCTCAGATGTTTCACTACTCAAGTTGAAATGCAAAGCTCTTCATCCCCGGCAGGCCCGTCTTAGGCCATCCATGGCCATAAGGCTCATTGTAACTTTGCACGCAAAATGGGAATTTTTTGCACGCAAAATGAGAAAAACGGGAGCATCACCCACTAAAATCGGCGCAATTTGCCTGGTATTTTCGTTCTGTTAGAAACCGGTTTTTAGAAGCCGTCATTCCTTTCCCCCCCAGAGGACTTTCAGCCGGTGAAGTCGGTCAGGTGGTGTTTTCAGGAAAATCAGTTTGTTGTGGCACATCTCGCAGCGTTTGACGATAGGTTTTCCATGCAGTTCTGTTGTCGACGGATAGTCCGGCAGCATTGCGCAGTCACTCTTCATAAGCAGTTCATCCCTCTTCTCATCTTGCTCGTTTTCTTATCACCGCGCTCGGAACAACCCATCCATTCGACTGCCACACGGCCTCAGAGTCTGGCGCATCTTAAGTGATTGAGAGTTGAATCCAGGCTTTCCCCGAGAGCCAGTTTCCTAAGATTTCCCGTGGACTTCTCCCATGCCGGCGTGTTGATATAGTCACCCTTTACCAAGTATTTACCGTTCTCCCATAGCGCCGATTGTCACCTGCGCTTATGAGATTAGCTGCCGCCTCCGCTACAGCCAGTCTTGCACCTGAGGCACATCCTGCATGGATCTGTGCTTCATCCGGATATTCAATCGAATTATCAGGCTTATCCTGTTCTGCACAGGATGAGGATTCTTGTGACAGCGTTGTTACTTGTTACTGCATACATAGCTAATTCCTTTCATATTCATTCTTGTTTCCATCAAGCTGTTCTTTCCCAGATGCGGAAGGTTCTATTGCGAGGACGGGTTTCAGCAGCATAGCGTCCACGTTCGGTTGGCCAGTTGAAGCTGTGTGTGGGGTCCCGAGACTCCACGATTTCTACCACCCCCTTCGGAATTGAAAACCGGTCCGAAAAATGCGTGAGTGCGCGTTCCCACTGCATCTTCCTGAATACCCGATTCAAATGCGGAAGCCCGGCCACCCGGAGTTCTGAAGAACACCCCCATCGTTTTCGAATTGTGCTTCCCAAGATCCCGCCCATCCCCTGGCTCCGGTCTTAAAAGAACACTGGATTATTTGCAGCAGCCATCCTCACCTTCCAGCTTCAACTTAGGCAAAAATAACCCAGTGTTCACCTGGCTGAGAATAACTCCCAGGCGAGATGGACAGACTAGTCGCAGGAGTCAGGGATTGAAGCAGGGGCAGTACTGTGATCCATTTCGACTCCTGGTTTACCGCCACCTGAGGATGGGATTGATTATCGTTACTCCAGGCATATCTTCATCGGCTCAAAGAGGCTGGGTTTACTGCCCTTCACCCGAATTCTGGACCGGCGAACAGTAGAATTTTCTCGCCTCTCCAGAGTGGCGCAAAGTCGTGTCGCGTCTGGTCATTAAGGCTTTTGCGGCGGCCTATATCGATTGTAATTCTGGAGCCACAATTCGATCTTCTCAACACGCATCTTCCAAGGACAAGAACCAATTCACATTCAGGCATCATCCCGAAGTGATCCGTTGAATCTTTCGATAATTCCCTTATCTGTTTAATCCTTATCTGGCAGCCTCTTTCCTTTTCGATTTCTTTCAGGGTATCGATGACATCAAGTCCTGTGAGTTTTGTCCCGACCTTAATCGTCAGGACTTCTCGACTAGAAGTATCCACTACAGTTAAGGCCCGATTCGGCATCCATGAAGAGCGCATCCAAGTCTAAATTCATGCCCACACCTCGTTTAACTCAGTGCCTTCTCTTTCCGGTGAGCGATGTTCAGGGTTGACTCGACGCCTGAGGTGCTTGTTCCGCAGAGAGTAGTAGTAGTCTTCGGGTGGCGAAGCAGTGTGTAGACGCGCGCGCGTGTGTGAGCCATATCCAACACGGGTCTCTACGATTTCCTATCATCTGTATAATCAGTGCTGTATCGTCCCGATTGTTGCGAATTGGTAGTAATAGGTTGATCGGCTGATTCCCACTACTTGGCAGATTCGCCGGACACTGACCTGGTAAGAGTCGCGCAAATGATCCACGAGAATCCGCTTCTGCTTCGTCTTCAAACCTTTTTTTTAAGGACATCCTGCAGCATCTGTTTGCCCAGGCCCAGATGCTCAAGCCATTGGTTTCAGTTTGCGATTTTCTTCTTCAAGCTGCTTTAGCTTTCGTACTTCACTGGCACCCAGTCCATTTCAATGCGTATTCAGATCCAATCATTCTTGTAAGTATTGCGGCAAGAATCTCAATTTAGTAAATTTCCGAAATCACAGTAGCCATTCTCATGAAGGATAGACAAGGATGGAAGGCAAGATATAAGGATGTATTCGCTTTGTTTATAATTCTATTGCAATATATGTATGCTCCGGAACCATTCTTGTGATACAATATTTTTTAAAACTTGCTGCCCCCTTGAGCTATATATTCTCGTTTCCAGGGTCGAACACAGTGTATTGACTTAAGCAAAAAGGATCATTATTCCTAGTAGAAGTATGCAGCAAATCCTTGTCTGGACTCTTTTTTTTCTCGGCCTCGCGTTGATTTTTCGAACCTTGATTAGCGCGGTTTCGAGGTGGAGAAGGAGTAATAGACGAAAAAAACTGAGGCGGAAGTCGATGAGAGCCGGTAATTCCGATGAAACATCTCCGCCGCGAGAAAATTAAATTCATCGAGGCCTGCAGCTAACACTCCCTTATAAGGTTTCCACGTCAATACTTGCACCAGATGCAAGCTTGGCTGGCCGGCAGAGAGCACCAGGGAATGGGGAACTTCTTGATATAACGCCGCTTAAGTTCGACGAAAGCCTCAGGAGACCCCTTTGATTCTGTGAGACAGCGCCTGTTTGAGAAAGCGCTGAGGCGTAAATCAAGCGGCTTTTCGGAGTTTTAGCAATATTGACTTGAAACAAGCATGGTGGAGCTGGATAATTCTGAGAACTTTGTTTTAGATGCTCTCAGCATCCTATTCGTGGGGTGTTCCCTTCAAAAGATTGTGCAGGCTTTACGAAAAAACAAGGAATTCAGTTTAGGAGGAAGATGAATTGATTAGTGATTGGGGTCCGATACTTAAATCCCTCAAGAAGGATATACTTGAAATTTGGAGGGAGCTTTGACTCCTCCAGCTTGAGGAATCAAGTTCAAAAACTTGAAACTGCGAGCACTCAGCCAGGATTCTGGGATAACCATGATGAGGCTGAGAAAACGATGGCGCAAATCAAGCAAATAAAGAACAAATATGAGCCATGGGAGGAACTGATAAGACAAGAGGAAGATGCCCAGGCTCTCCTGTCCTTGGTCCAAGAAGCGGGAGACGAGAGCATGGAAGTCGAACTTCGCGAGACAATTGGCAGCCTAAATGAGTCGTATGAGAAACTGAAAACTTTGCAGTTGCTAGGCGAAGAAAATGATTCAGCATCAGCATTCGTTACCATACATGCTGGTGCCGGAGGCACCGAATCCTGCGACTGGGCGGCCATGCTTTACCGTATGTATGGACGCTGGGTTGTTGACCGGGGTTTCAAAATGACAATGCTGGACATACAAGAAGCTGATGGAGGTATCAAGTCAGTAGATGTTCAAATCGATGGCGATTTTGCTCACGGACTCTTAAAGGGCGAAGGCGGAATACACCGCTTGGTTCGGATTAGTCCTTTTGATTCTTCGAGGCGGCGACACACTTCTTTCGCCTCTGTTTATATTTCACCTGTTTTCGAGGATGACATCGAAATTGAAGTGAAGAGTGAGGATATCAGGGTGGACACCTACAGGGCTTCCGGTGCAGGAGGACAGCATGTGAACAAAACTTCCAGCGCGGTGAGGATGACGCACCTGAAAACAGGTATTATAGCGCAGTGCCAAAATGAACGGAGTCAACTGAAAAATCGTGCGACTGCAATTAAGGTTTTGAAATCGAGACTCTACGAGTACTACCGTCAAAAACGAGACGAAAAGCGGGCTTCAAGTGCGGCAAAGAAAATGGACATTGGCTGGGGCAATCAGATAAGATCTTATGTTTTTCACCCCTATACAATGGTGAAAGACCTAAGAACACGTCACGAGAACAGAAATGTACAGGCTGTGATGGATGGTAATTTGAATCCTTTTATCGAGTCTTATCTTCGTTGGCGAATAGGCAAAACGGATGATGCTTGAGTTTCGGTTTTCAATCCCACTAATTCTGCTAGCTAGCTTTGCGTTCGCTGATGAGACTGCCAGCAAGAGAGAAGCACAGTTTACCCAGGAAGATTGGAGGGTGGCCATAAGCTCATTCGAGATCGAAAATGGAGAGGAGGAAATCTCTACTCTTATCCCGCGTCTGGTATATGACGAGATTTCAACCTTGAAACAACACGTAATCAGCAAAACAGAGCAAAACCTAATCGCGAGGGAAATCCTCGATATAAAGGAATCGGAGGTTTTATTTGAACTTTCAAAGCTCCTTCAAAGTAGAGATGATTTATTGTTCGATCTGAATCGCAGCCTTGTTACTTTGAATGAACTTGAAAAGAAAATTCAGACCAAAAATACTGAACTCTCTTATTGGCGCACGTATCCTCCTCGTCAAATCAGTATGCCTGACAGTATTCCCATAGTGTTTCCTGAGGCACCAAATAAGGAATTGCTATGGGATATGAATACTGTCTCGCCAAGAATGTACCGCCAATCCAACAAGTTGGATATACTGATATTTGGCACTGTAACTAGGGTGGGTGACTATTATGGGATTAGAGTTTCCGTTCTTGAACGTTCCGGGGAGTCAGTGGTTTGGGAGGGAGCAAGCACGGATGAAGATTTTGTGAAGGTATCCAAAGAAATTTCTGCGCGTTTGAGGGAGCTTATACTGGGGCGGCAATGGGCATCTCTAACGGTTCAAACTGAGCCATCGGATGCCATTATCACTGTCAACCGAAGTGGAAGCGCCATTGGTTATTGGTCGGATTCCAGCTTACTGCCCGGTGATTTCTCACTTGAAATCTCCGCCATTGGTTATAAGCCGAAAATCATAAACGATACTCTGAGAGCTAACGAAACTAGATTTATAGAAATAGAGCTGGAGCAATCCGACTCGCCCCAAATACTGATTAGAACTATACCCACAGGCGCAAATTTAAGACTTGGCAATATTTGGATTGGGAAAACTCCTGTGGCGATAGACGCCCCAAGCGAAACCCTTGTCTTAACAGTCGAGAAAGATGGGTACAAAAAGAGAATAATCCCCTTGTATCCCGACATGGGAAGCCTCACCATTCCTCTTGATTTGGCTGTTGCCGATCCAATGGAGGAACTCGACAATGCCAAGAAGAAACTCTATAACTCAATCGCGTTGTTTTCATTTTCGCTTGCTCCGACTGTAATCCTTATTGGCGTCTCTAGAAATTATGCAAATGAAACTGTCTTATACAGTTCAGGGACTGAAAACTATCACAGGGCCTATGAGCAGTATCTCTATGCCTATGGTTTCATGTGGGGTTCAATCACCATAAACGTTGTGCTGCTAAGCAATGTCCTTATCAAGATTGCACGATACTTCAAAACAGTGGAATCCCTTCCCTACTAATGCGGATTGCCTATGCTCCGGAAAAAATGTGTGTTGGAAAGAGCAGTAGTTGGGTATCTGTTTTCAGTAATGGACAAACCATCCCAACCAAATAAGCTATAACGCTGTATGTACAAGAAATCGGTGGAAAGTAGAAACAGGAAACTCATGCCGAGTCTGGGGAGGAAGTTGATGGATCTCTTCGCTCGAGGACGTTGGATCTGCGAATAGGTTCTACGATGGACAAATTGCAGGGTGGTTTTGGAGCCTTTAAAGCCGCGGGCCTGGCAGACGAACCAGGGGATATTGAGTGGAATCTCAAATTGGGATGTGAAACATCTGGTTGATGGCTGTGTGAAGCGAAGCCATGGGTCGATTTCTGGCACGGTATGACACGAGAGACTCTTAATAGCCTGCGCGGCGAAACGAATGCACAAAAAAGGCTAGTTCAGAGAACTAATCGATAGAATTTGCAAGACAAAACTCGGCAATGACGATGTGTACAAAAAATACTGGCAATCAACGCAGTTACCAGATAAAATGGGACGCGTCAGTCCGAAATATTTTGCGAAGCAATCAGCATAGACACAGTGATTATGACAAAGTATGATTCTTCGGCCAAGGGAGGCGTGATAGCTGCGATTAGTCAAGGTTTGAACCTTCCGTTCGCATAACTTGGAAAGGAAGAGAAATTGAATGATTTGGTTGCATTCGATCCAAACTCATATTTTGATGAACTGTTTGCTGATGAGTTATGTTCAAGAAAATAATTGCAGTGTTTAACTCGATTTTCTGTTTACGAATTTCGTTAACGAAGTTATGCGGAATAGTTGTGTTTGCAGTGCCGGCATCTAGTATAGGTGGATTAGAGTGGTATGAAAGTTCTCCAAGCGGGATGCCGGAATCCCCCACCGATGGACTTGCTGTCGAGGGTTGGACTTTGTCGATTGAATACGCTGATGATACCGAAACGCAAACTCTGTATCTAAACGGCGTGGAACAATCATCCCGCGTATTAATGCGGAAAAATGGGAAGCTTATTAACAGCGAAGAGTTTGATGCACAGGGAAATCTGCTAAACAAGTCTGTATATGTCTATGATGTCGATGGAAGTCCGCGCGCTATTTACTTTAGTGAAGATACGAAATCTATCCCCCATGTGATTTCTGATATGGTTTTAACCACCGATTACGAGAACAGACGCCATTTGGAAGGTTTTGAGGATAGTTGGCGTATAACAAGCATGGACTCAAATGGAAGACGAAGCACGCTGAGAATCATAGACTCCGATGAAATAGTTGGAGAGACAAAATGGATTCGTGACTCAGCGGGAAATCTTTTGGAAGAGCTCATTATAAGGGATACGAAGGAACATCGCATACAATACGATTCCAAGGCCAGAATGACGAAAGAGGAAATTCTGGACAATGGCGCGCCAGTATTGCTGCGCAACTATTTTTGGGAAGGAGATAACCTTGTTCGAGTGGAGGAACGAGGTAACGGCGCAGTTGAAATTAAGGACAGTGTTTGGTTGGGTGATCGAATCATTGAAGAAACTACCACAATCAATGGCGTGATAAGCGTGGAACTTGTTTGGAAAAATCCAAACGAAAAAGTTGAAACTCTGTATAGGAATGGGAAACCCTTCGTCCGTGTGCATTGGGAAGATGGCCGCAAAATCAAGGAGGAGTTCATAGGCGATCACGGAGTCATTCGTGAACGAGAAGAAGATTTGTGACGCTCTTATCAGGTTGGCGATTTTGGATATCCAGAAGATTTCTTACCGGTCGTCACGGCGGTAGAGGTCGAGTGGTGTTTATTTTTTCGGTCACTCTGATAGGAGTGGGCGTAGCAACACTCAATACGGTGCTTGCCGTGATGAATGGGCTTCAGCAGGGTTATATTCGAAGCATTCTGGAGATTGGCTCCTATCACTTGCGCTGGTCGCCGAAACCCGGGGTTAACTATGAATCCATGGAACTGCTCGATGTGGCAAACACGATTTCAAATAACGAAGAAGTACTCCTGGCTGTTGAATTTCGCGAGGGGCAGACGATGCTTACCGGGATACGCTCAAATCCATCGGGTTCACTGATTCGAGGTGTGCCGTATTCTTTGTATGAAGATGATTTGGCTCTCGCGAAATTGATGGATATCGTAGCTGGCGATTTCGACTTAGCTGGTAATGGGATTGTAATCGGCTTAGGGTTGGCGCGAAAACTGGGCTTGATGCCCGGCGGCGAGGTGCTTGCGCTAGATCTCGGCGAAGCGGGAATGTCTCCTGGAGAGATTGTGCTTGAAGTTAGGGGAATATTTAAATGTGCTTATAGAGAATATGAGGCATCGATGGCCTTTGTCTCATTGGAGACTGCTGAAAAATTGTTTGGATATGCGATTCCCGAACTTGGCATCAAACTCAAGCGGCCTGAGCGGGATAGGGTGGTGATGAGTAGTCTGAAGACTGCTCTGGGCGAACATGGCGAGACACTTAGCTCTTGGCGCGATAGCAATCGCTCGTTTTTTGGAGCCTTGCGTACTGAGAAGTTGCTGATGCTTCTCTTGCTGACACTGATTTTCGTTGTCGTTGCGGTAAACATCGATCATTCATTGCGACGTATGGCCACCGAAAGAATTGAAGATATTTCCATCATCAAGGCAATGGGTGCAAGTCCGCAAGATATCAGAAACATATTTTTGAGACAGGGCCTGATTATCGGCGGTTTTGGAGGAATCATCGGAAGCATTCTAGGTGTGTTAATCGGCGCCAACGTCGACCACATCATATCCGCGGCTGAGCAAATTACATTTTTCTTCTCGGCTTTTTTTGCCTTGGAAGGTGTTACACCACCCACAGTGGGAGCTTTTTTCAAGAGTTCTGAGGTGATGATTCGGGATGTGCTTACTATACTTTCTACTGCAGTACTGATGTCATTACTCGCGGCGATTCGCGCGGCGTCTCAAGCGGCTTCAAGGAAACCGGCGGAGGTGCTGCGAAGTGAGTGAGCAGGGAATTTGGGTTGAAAGTGTTTACAAAACCTACCTTTCGGGTTCGGAGGAAATCAAGGTTTTGAGAAATGCAAATCTGCGGGCTTCGATAGGGGAGAGCGTTGCGGTTGTAGGGGCATCCGGCTGCGGGAAAAGTACTCTCTTAAATCTTATCGGCGGCCTGGACAGGTTGGATTCGGGATTTATACGCGCTTGCGGCTACGAAGTGGATAAGCTAAACGAAAAGGGACTAACTGCTTATCGATCCAAAGGAGTGGGTTTTGTATTCCAGTTTCACTACTTACTAAAAGATTTTACGGCTCTGGAAAATGTTATGCTACCCGCACTTATGGCGGGTATTGCGAATCGAGAAGCCAAAAAGGATGCAGAGGTGTTATTGGAACGGGTTAGAATGGGCGATCGTGCTCCCCATTTTCCGGCACAGCTTTCCGGTGGAGAGCGACAGAGAGTTGCACTCGCGAGAGCTTTAATCAATAATCCCAGTCTGGTGCTTGCGGATGAACCCACTGGCAATCTGGACGAGTATCACAAAAGCATTGTTTCAAATTTGCTTTTTTCAGAAACAGCGGAATCTGGGAAGATGTTGATACTGGTTACTCATTCACAAGACCTGGCATCGAGGGCGGATCGTTGCCTGCGTTTGAGTGAGGGACGACTGGTTCAGATATGAGTGGCCCCGTATTTGTCGCCAAACGGTTTTTTTTTCGACAGCACCGAGAGCGTGGTCATGGGCATCCGTTAATTGGAGCCTCCTTGGGGATTGCCTTGTCTCTTATTCCTCTTATTACCGTCGATCATGTTGTTGATGCGATGATTGAAAGCATTGTCGCCCGATACCGTGAAACATCAACCTTTCATTTTCAGATACATTATTGGGGTGAGGGTGAACGTGATGAATGGAGAAGGGCTGTGGAGGAAACCCTAACTATCGACACAGTATCAGATGCCTGGATCGAAAGACAGGGCTTTGGTTTAGCCAGAGCAGGTGGCTCTCGAGAGGGATTGACTCTTCGCTCTCTCCCTTCAGATTTGGCCGAAAGGGACAGGGCTTTTGCATCATTTATAGAGTTTGATTCAGGGTTATGGGATTTATCAACATTGGACTCAATACTGCTTGGGCGTGAGTCCTCGAGAAAACTTGGGGCGGATGTGGGTGACGAAGTCCGAGTCCTCACAGTTCGAAGAGTATTCGGCGGAAGCTATGTTCCCAGGGTAAGTAGATTCATTGTGCGGGGCGTGTTTTCCAGTGGTTATCAGGATCTTGACAGGACTTGGGCTTTCATACCGCTGGAAACGGGTTGGTCGATTCTATCCTCGGAGAATTCCTTGACTTTCATTGGCGGCAAGTTCCAGAGTTCAAATGGGGATTTGGATATCATGCCTCCCTCTCTTCCCGGTAAGTGGAATGTGTATAACTGGAGAGAACTCAATGACTATCTGCTTAGTAATCTGGAGACAACAAGGCGTATCTTGCTGCTTATTATGACGCTAATAGTATTGGTTGCAGTATTCAACGTTACATCATCTTTGATGATGCTAGCCTTGGAACGGCAGAGAGAAATTGGTATTCTGAAATGCGCCGGATGTTCCCCCTCCAAAACAACTGGAATCTTCATTTTCGCTGGAGCTATAGCTTCGGCGCTTGGGATTCTGGTCGGTATCGGATGCGGTCTCCTGGTGGCCAGGTTCATCAATGAGATAATAGCTGGAATCGAAGGATTGCTGGGAGTGTTCACTACGGGAGTTACGGAACTGGAACTCCTGACGGAAGGGTATTATCTTCAGCATATACCAATTCAAATTCGTTGGGAGTCAACTGTATTGATTGGATTTGTGACTTTTTTACTTTCACTCGGCGCCAGTGCAATGCCGGCTTTCAGAGCTGCTAAACTGAAGCCCCTGGATGTTCTTAGAAAGCATTAGTTTTCAAACGAACCTGAGGGTTGAGACAATTCCGATAATTGGAATTTTCCACTTGGCACTCATTTTTGCCATGTAGACAATTGTGGTCGATACTATATGGGGTATTTAGGCTGTTTTAACAAGACAGTTTTTTGAGAGTGATGGCAAAAAAGGCAAAAATCCACTATTCTTAGTGTTATGTTAGGAGAATGGGGATGATAAAGGGTTTAACTCAACGAGCTCAGCGAATTCTGACAGTTCTTGCCAAGGAAGAGGCAAAGCGTTTTAACGCAAGTAGGCTATCGAACGAACATATTGTACTTGCCATTCTTCGCGAAAGAAACGGAGTAGCTTTCAGATGTCTCCAACGTCTAGGAATCAATACTGCTGAAATGTCGTTGGGGATTGAGAAGGAGCTTCCGATAAATGACAAAAAGGCGAATATCGATGAAATTCCACCTTCGAATCGAGTGAAAAATTTGCTTGAAAACGCGGCTAACGAGGCAATCACTCTAAATCATGAATACATCGGTACCGAACACTTTCTACTTGCGGCAGCCGGCGAACCCAGCAGCGCAACCAGCGCTTATCTTTCCTTATATAGAATTACAGTGGATATTCTTCGCGGCGTTGTCTACGAGATTAGCGGTGAGTTAGACAGTTTAAGAGGACTCCAGCGAAAACTCGAGAAACCGGGGGTTTCTAAAAAAGAGACAATGAACGGGGCTAAAGCTTCCACAAGCATGCTTGATGAGTTTTCGAGAGATTTAACCGCAATGGCGCGGAAAGAACAACTTGATCCCGTGGTGGGGCGCGAGCGAGAGATTGCTCGAGTAATGAGAATCCTTGCTCGCCGAACAAAGAATAATCCGGTTCTGATTGGTGAACCAGGTGTGGGCAAAACGGCTGTAGTAGAGGGATTGGCGCAGAAAATAGTTAATGGTATCGCCCCGGATATTTTTGCGGGTAAACGGCTTGTCGGACTTGATTTGGCAGCCTTGGTTGCGGGAACAAAGTACAGGGGTGAATTTGAAGAGAGGCTCAAAAAAGTGTTAAAGGAGATTGATAAGGCTGGTAATACTATCCTATTCATCGATGAGTTACATACCATTATCGGGGCCGGCGGCGCCGAGGGAGCTATCGACGCGTCGAATATGCTGAAGCCGGCCCTTAGCAGGGGAGAACTTCAATGCATAGGGGCTACGACTATGAACGAGTACAAGAAGTATATTGAGAAGGACGCAGCCCTTGAGCGTCGATTTCAATCTGTGATCATCGATGAACCGAGTATCGAGGAAACTTATCAGATTCTACTTGGAATAAGAAGTCGTTATGAAGTTCACCACAATGTTACCTATATCGATGAAGCCTTGAAATCTGCCGCCGAGCTTGCTGATCGTTACGTAACCGATCGCCATCTTCCAGACAAGGCCATTGACCTTATAGACGAGGCCGGTTCCAGCAAGCGAATGCTGAACACCAGTCGACCTGAGGCAATTAACGAACTTGAAAACAAGACTCGAGTATTGACTGAAGAAAAGATTTCTTTTGTTAACTCTCAGGATTATGAAAATGCCGCCAGGATTCGCGATAAGATTCGTGAGATGCGCAATGAAATGGACGAACTAAAATCACAGTGGGAGAAAATGCTCAAGGAAGAGAAAAACCTGATAGGTACCGAAGATATCCAGGCTATAGTTTCGGAGAATACAGGCATACCCATGGTACGCATCATCAGGAGCGAATCGGACAAGTTACTCCAAATAGAGAATGAATTGCACTCCAAGGTGATAGGTCAGGATGAGGCCATTGCATCAGTCGCGGCTGCAGTGCGCCGTTCGAGGACTGGGTTGAATTCTCCTTCTCGACCCTTAGGTTCGTTTGTCTTTCTTGGACCAACGGGAGTGGGTAAAACCCTCCTCGCAAAAACTCTTGCCAAGTACCTTTTTGGTGATACCGAGGCGCTTATCCGGATGGATATGTCCGATTTCATGGAAAAACACAATGCCTCGCGATTAATCGGCGCACCGCCTGGCTATGTTGGTTATGAGGAAGGTGGACTTCTAACCGAAAAAATACGGAAGAGACCCTATTCAGTGGTGTTATTTGATGAAATTGAAAAAGCTCATTCGGATGTTTTTAATTTACTGTTGCAAGTACTGGAAGAAGGCGAGTTATATGACAATTTCGGCCACAAGGTTTCTTTTAGAAATTCAGTCTTGATATTAACCTCTAACGCGGGTGCGAGGGAAATCAATCGCGGAGGTTTGGGTTTCCAAATTGGCAAAGGTGCTATGGCGCATGCCGATATCAAAAGCACAGCACTCGCGGACCTGAAAAAGAATTTCCGCCCCGAATTCCTTAATCGGATTGATGAGATTGTTGTTTTTCACAATCTTGAATACGAACACATTATGAAAATTGTGGACATAATGCTGAAGGAAGTTGAAGAACGATTATCTGATTTATCAATAGGGTTGGAAGTGAACGAAAAAGCTCGAAAATCCTTGGTGCAAATGGGCTATGATGTGATTTATGGCGCCCGGCCGCTAAGGCGTACCATCCAAAAAGAAATAGAAGACCCTCTATCTACTGCTATTCTGCAAGGCCGATTCAAGGCTGGGGATACGGTTCGCGTCGAAGTGCGTTCAGGTAGAATAAGTTTCAGACGTAAAAGTCGGGGAAGCCTAAGCACCCAAAAAACACCCAGCTCTCTTGTGAAAGCTGAACTTAACGAGTGTTTGCTTCCCGATATACACTCGGAAGAACGAGGGAACCAAGAGAAAATACTAGATAAATAGTGATATGCCATTGAAAACAGTGAGGGCGTGTAGAAAGCTTAGTTTCGTGTTCTTGTTGGTATGCAATGCAGTTTTTGGACTTTCATCCGATCAGCTCTACATTCAAGGTTACAAGGCATTTGCAGCAAGCCTGTGGAAAACCGCTTCATCGCATTTTGCGCAGTTTATACGTGAGTATCCGGAAGATCCACGTGCTGATTCCGCTACCTATTTTGGTGCTGTTGCCTACTACAAGGCGAAGGATTTTCAACGTTGCCTTAAAGCTCTAAGTGGCTTCGACAAGAGATATCCCAAATCGCAATGGCTTAAGCGCGTTAGCTACTGGGACGGCCTGTCCCGCTACGCATTGGAGGATTGGACAGGGGCTCTCGTATCTTTCGAACGCCAAATTGAATTCAGCGACGAGAGTGCTTATTTGGAGCAGTCAATGTTCTATTTAGGGGCATCTCTGGAAAATCTGGAAGATTGGAAGGGCGCGGAGGCAGTGTATTTGAGATTAATGGATAGGAGTGAGTCTGAGGATTTGGTGGCAAGAACTATTTTCCGTCTGGGGCAGGTTCAACTTCTGGATGGCAGATCCGAAGATGCCATCGACGCGTTTGGCAGATTGGTTTCCGAGTATCCGGAATTCCCCTTAACGCCACAGAGCAGTTACTGGATTGCCGAAGCGTGGAAGAAAATGGGGGAGAGAGAAAAGGCATTGAAGTCCTATCGCGACTATATAATGACCGATGAAGAATCACCCTACATGTCTTTTGCATTACTGGAAGCGGCTCGTCTGGCTTACGATGCGCGGCTGAACGAGGAGGCCTTACACTATCTTGATATGTGGGATAGAAAATTTAAATCGGGTATCGATGAGGAGGCCGAAACGGTTCTTAGAATTAGAACGGCCATATACTTGCGCATGGGCCGCATTGAAGACGCGCAAACTGCGTACTTGTCCATAACTCCTGGAAACGAGGATGAGGAGCAGATTGTTGCCTTCAACTTGGCTCAAACCTGGTTGGGAACCGAGGAAACAATTCAGGCCGTTCCGTATCTTGAAAAGGCGACTATCGGGCCCGATAAGAGGATAGCTGCCGATGCTGCGTTTCTTGCCGGAAACATTCTTGTTTCTAATCAGGATGAGCGTGGCGCAAAACTGTTGGAGAGTTTCGCAAACCAAAATCCAGAGGATGAAAGGCGCGAGGAAGCTCTTCGCCTGGCCTTTGCCTCCTATCGCAAAGGAGGTATGCCGGGCCGCGCCGAAACCATGATTGAAACGTTAATCCATGATTATCCCAAGAGCGCCGAGCTTCCTTCCTATCTCTTTTTGCGAGGTGAACTCGCCCTGAGTATGGGAGATTCCAGCGCGGCTCTGCGCGACTATGGAATTATAGTGAAAAACCACAGTAAGTCGCCCGTGGCTATTGAGGCAAATTCTCGCATCGGATTTATTTATTCGGAGCGCAAGGAATATATTCGCGCTGCTGACTATTACGCCCGGGCGATTGAGGCGAGTGGCGGGATTAAGGGAGGAGAGGCAGGACGCAGAGCTGTTTATTCAGCGGCTGTTGCGTATCTAAATGGCGGTATGAATGCGGAAGCGATAGCATTGCTGAATTCGATTGTAAAATCTAATCCTGAAGGATCCTGGAGTGTTGAATCGGCCTATCATCTTGGAAAAGTCCACTACGACGAGGGAAGATATGTAGAAGCGAGAAAGGCATATCAGAGCGCGATTCGCCATGCCAGCGGTGAGTTCTTATTTGATGCGCTTTATGAAACCGGATGGACTTGGTTTCGTCAGTTTGAATGGGATAACGCGGCGAAGGCATTTGAAGATGCGGCAAAGTCGGCGCTTGACGCCAGACAGAAGGCTAAGGCGCAGTTCCGAGTTGGCATGAGTTTGGCATCGGGGAGAAAATGGGAAGAGGCGCTGGTTTCATATGATAGTGCTTTGCTTATTGGAGAGCAGCAATGGCGGGAGGAGGCCTTATATCAGAAAGCCTGGGCCTTGTTGAATCTGAATCGAATTGAAGAGGCCAATAGAACTGCCAGGATGATGAGCGAGGAATTCCCCAATAGCAATTTGATGGCGGATTTGCCGTTCAGGATGGGCGAAAATGCCATGCGAGACGGGCGATTTATCGAGGCAATTCGCTGGTATGATCGCACTCGAGTGCAATATCCGGGTACGGAAACGGCCATTCGAGCGGAGCTTCGAGCTGCCCTGGCGGCCAAGGAGAATGGTGATGTGGTAGATGCATCCAAACGCTACGGTGCCTGGGTAATAAACCACCTCGAAAACCCCAGCACATCCGCGGCTATTCGCTCCTGGGCTCAAATGCTTAGAAACAGCGGTAATTCAAGCCTTGCCGTCGATGCGAAAAATAAAATTATAGACAGCCTGGGCAATAATCTGAAACTTAGCGCTCCGATTATTCTTGCTTGGGCTAGATTGGTTCCACCCGATTCCACTGTGCTTTTGGAGACTATTGCCAAAGATGAGTCGCTTCCGCAAGCAGACCGTTCAGAATCTTTATTGCTGATAGCTCATTCATATCTGAGAGAGGGGGGAACTGATCGTTCCAGAGAAATATATGAGGTGCTGGTTCGGGATATTCCAGGTAGGATTGGAGCCGAAGCGCAAGAGGGCCTAGCTCGAAGTTATTTTGCGGAGGGGAATCTAGATGAGGCTGCCGAGGCTTATATGGCGATACTCTATCTTTTTCCAAATCAGCAAGATTTGGTGAATAATGCATTAAGGGAGGCAGAGAAACTTTTTCGCGAGGTGGGAAGGCTTGAAGAGGCAGATAAGATTCGCGAGAGCATTGCTCGGTAGTGGAAATCACTTCGGTTCATAAGTTCTCGAACAATATCGGGAAATCGCGTTCGACAAAGTGTCAAGTTAAGGTTCTATGCCGGCTTTGTTTAGAGGTGATTCCGGAAGGAGTTTGCGGGCGATTAGTTTTTGAATCTCGCGCTTGCCGAGTACTCGGCTGATTATGAACTTAGTTTCCTTTTCGCTAGTTCTGATTATGGATTGTTCACTGTAGGGTTGAAGATTTTCGTCCAGACAGAGTTTTATTATGGGGTATTTTGGGTTGTCGCCGATATCGATTATGATTCCAATAGAAGCGTTTTTTAATTGAACGTAGCTTCCGAGTGCAAAGACTGAAATTGAATTGAGCAGGGCTGTTATAACACCTTCGTCGTAGAGGCTATGTGTCTCTTTCAGCATTTTTAGAATAACTGTATGAGCCTCGCCACTTTCACGGAAGGGACGGTTGGATATCTGAGCATCGTATGAACAAGCGACAGCAAGTATTTTGGCGAACGGGGTGGTGGACTCGCCCCTGATGCCTTGGGGATAGCCTGATCCGTTGAGGCGTTCATGATGCTGGGAGATTGCATGGAGTATCTCCTGGGCGATTGGATTGGAGTGTTTATGTGAGTAGTTTTGAAGCATTTTCAAACCAATAAGCGGGTGGGTGCTTATGATTTTTTTCTCTCTTTCAGTGAGGCCACCAGTTTTGTTGACTATGCTGCTTGGCATTTTCATCATTCCAACTTCGTGGAGTATGGCCGCGATGCCAAGTTCGATTAGACGGAAGTTGGTTAGCTTGAGATTACTGCCGATGGTGAGGGTGATTATGGTTGTTCGGGCCGAGTGGGTGTAGAGGTAATTGGTTTCCTCTGCTTCCAGGTTGAGCAATCGAGGGTTCAAAGCATGGAGAGTGAAGTCACGGAGGATGAAGGCGCGGTAGCTTTTTAGCATTAAAATGGTCGATTTAACTTGTTCTGTTATGGAGTCTAGATTGAGATATCCATTGCTATCGAACATTTCGTAGGTTTTTCGAATAAATTTTGTGAAGCTGAAGAGGAAGTCGAGGATGACGCGACGGGCTTCGGATTCTTCTGTTTTGTTGTTTAGTTCGATGTCGATGTTTCCAGAGGGCGTTGGACGGAGAATTCCATGGCTTAGTATGCTTTTATACCCCCACTTTTTTAAATTTTCAATTAGCCCCTCTGTTACCGGCGAGTCAGCCGGAAGAAGCATAAACCTCTCGTCGATCCACAGAGGTTCGCTGTAGTAGGTGTTGGCTTTGAGGTTGGTTATTGATATGCTTCTCATTCTGGGTATCTCCTTCTGATGATCTTTTCAGTGATTTAGATCTAGTTTTTAGACTTTCGCCAATTATAAAGGTAAACCTGGATGATTAAAAAGGGTGGTAGTTTTTTTAAGTGAGGATGGGGAGGTGAAACTTAGAGCGATTTTCCTTCTGTTCAATGTACTGATGATCCTTCTCTTGTTTTTTGTTCTCATCGTATCTTCTTTTATTCCAAATCGAAGCGAAATAGTCGCTGTGGGCAATGTATGGATTATTCTCCTTGTGTTGAGTGTTGGGATTTTAGACTTTTATTTCATTCAGAATTGGAGACTTCTTTCTCTGCTCGAGGCCGAGAACTGGCCAGGCCTTCTAGCTTGGCTGGAGAATCGTTTACACGTGAAGCGGAGGTTGAATCGAGTATATTCGAGTCTTCTCATCAGTACTGCGCTTTCTGTTTCAAAACTCGATGCGATTAAGAAGTTGGAGGTTGAGATTCGACAGAAACGGCCAAAGCTTCGAAGATCTTTGGGAGTTGCCCTGGGCATTCCGATACTTCTGGAACAAGACCGGGAGGCAATCGCGAGGTATTATGGACCACTGGCTGACGATCCTAAAACAAAACAACGAGATTGGGCCATCTGGTGTCGAGCCGCAACTCTGGGGAGGGGGAAAATAGACCAGCTTATGAGACTTCTTGGTAGTCGGGATATCTCGCTGCGATTGCTTTCGTGGGAGATTTTGAAACAACGTTCGCGATATCTATCTGACGCAGAGCTCGATGTGCTAGCTAAATCCAGGGTGGAATTGAAAAATCTGCTAAACGAATCCAGGGGGGATAAAATGCTACGGAAATCGAGGGAAAATTATCTGATTTCACTTGTCTTGTCTTCTCAGGTAGATAGAGTGAAATCAGATTTGCTAGCGAGCTAGCGTTTTTTGAACAGTTTTGAGAGATGATATTATGAGCGTTCGAGTCCGTTACGCGCCTTCTCCGACAGGGATGCAGCACATCGGCGGCATACGAACGGCCTTGTTCAATTACTTTTTTGCCAAGGCTAATAAGGGCAGTTTTATTCTTAGGGTTGAGGATACCGATCGAACTCGCTTCAATCCTGAGGCTCTCGAGGATTTATTCAGTTCTCTTGAATGGCTAAATATCCATTATGACGAAGGGCCTGGCAAAGATGGAGCTTGTGGACCCTATGTACAGTCCGAGCGAAAATTGATTTATGCTGAACTAACCGGAAGCTTGCTTAACTCAGGCAATGCTTATCATTGTTTTTGCAGTACCGAGCGTCTTGACTTGATTAGAGATGAACAGAAGTTGGCTAAGAAAAATATCGGTTACGATCGGCATTGCCGAAATATCTCTATCGATGAGGCTAAATCACGAATCAATCTGGGTGAAAAATACGTTATCCGTTTAAAAATGCCCACGGAGGGCAGAACCGTATTCAATGATTTCTTGTTGGGAGAAATAAACAAAAAGAACAGGGATATCAGCCCCGATCCTGTGATAATGAAATCTGACGGTTTTCCCACTTATCATCTTGCGAATGTAATTGACGATCATGAGATGGGAATCACGCACGTTCTCCGCGCCCAAGAATGGATTCCTTCGGGGCCGCTTCATATCAACATCTATCGGGCCTTCGGTTGGACGCCTCCAATTTATTGCCATCTGCCGATGGTGATGAGTAAAGACGGTCAGAAGCTATCCAAACGCCATGGATCGATGGCTTTGAGAGATTTTCGCAAGGCTGGCTATCTTTCCAAAGCCTTGATCAATTTTATTTCGCTCTTGGGTTGGAGCTACGATGATTCAAGAGAGTTGTTCACCATGGATGAGCTTTGCGAACTATTTAGCCTTGAAAAAATCAATAAATCTCCAGCGGTTTTTGATTATCGGAAACTGGATTGGTTCAACGGATATTATATTCGATCAATGAGTTCAGATTTCCTTAAATCTCAGCTTATTCCAGTTCTAGTTGCCGATGGGCTTGTTCAGAACCCACCCACTGCCAATCAGTTGAATATCATTGATGGTTTTATGCCAATTGTCACCGAACGCCTGAAGCGGTTGAATGACATAACTTCTTTAATCCGCTTTCTATTTCTTGATCCTGGTTGCGTTAGTGCTGAGGAAGCGGTGCCAAAGGGAATGGATGTGCATGGTGCTTTGGATGTACTAACCTCTGCCGTTGATTTACTAAGTTCGGCGCCCAAACCGCCTGGCATTGGTGTAACTTGTACGAAGTGGGATGAGGCTATAGAGCATGAGTTTCGTGATATGGCGGCATCAAGGAATTGGAAGATCGGCGTGGTGTTTGGTCTGCTTCGGATTGCACTTACCGCGAGTTCGATTAGTCCTCCACTGATTCCTGTTATTCGTCTACTTGGCTTGAGCGAGTCGCTTAGAAGAATAAGACGGCTAATTCTCACCTTGGAAGATGTAAGAGATGGATGAAGTTGCTTGTATTTTAGCACTGCCAAGTGCTACGTTACTGACACTTGAAGGAAAACCTCCCAATGGCTACCTATGGAAATGAAGGAAAAGGCGAGAGAATCAATGAACATGGTGCTTCAATGGGGAAAGTGGTTTCTCTCTGTAAAAGTCGCGGATTTATATATCCGTCAAGCGAGATATATGGAGGTCTGTCAGCCACTTGGGACTACGGGCCTTTGGGAGTTGAAATTAAGCAGAATATTCAGAATGCTTGGTGGAAGGAGATGGTGCGTCGGCATGAGAACATTGTAGGCCTAGATGCTGCTGTTATGATGCATCCTCGAACCTGGGAAGCCTCTGGTCATGTTGATAATTTTTCGGATCCTCTAGTTGATTGCAAGAAGTGTAAAAGCAGATTTCGTGAAGATGCCCTTCAGAAAATCTGGTTTGAAAAAAGTATTGATAATGGAGTGTGTCCGGAATGTGGGGGCGAATTGACAGAGGCCAGGCGATTCAATCTGATGTTCACCACCCAATTGGGGCCGGTAGAAGATGCTGGCAATCTAATCTATCTGCGGCCGGAAACCGCGCAGGGTATCTTCGTAAATTTCAAAAATGTGGTTGACACCTCCAGGGTTAAAATTCCATTTGGAATTGCGCAAGTGGGTAAGGCCTTTCGTAATGAAATCACCACTAAGAATTTCATATTTCGAACTTCTGAGTTCGAGCAGATGGAGATGCAGTATTTTGTAAGGCCTGGCAGCGAAGATGTGGCTTTCGAAGAGTGGAAAACCAAGCGCATGGCTTGGTATGTTGAACACATTGGCATTAAACCCGAACGCCTTCGCCTTAACGAGCACGGACAAAAGGAGCTTGCTCACTATGCCAAAGCTGCTTTCGATATTGAATACAGTTATCCTTTCGGTTGGCAGGAGCTGGAGGGAATTCACTCAAGAACAGATTACGACTTAAAGAGGCATGGACAATTCTGCGGAAAGGAAATCAACTACCTCGATGCCGAAACAAACGCTCGCTACATACCGTATGTAATCGAAACTTCTTCCGGGCTTACCCGCAGCGTGCTGGTAACACTGATGGACGCCTACCACGAGGAGAAATTGGATGGTAAGGATGAGATGCGCACAGTTCTTCATCTGCATCCTCAAATAGCTCCAATTAAGGTTGCCGTCTTTCCATTGGTGAAAAAGGACGGCCTTTCCGAAATGGCCCGGCGGATTGAGGAGGGTTTAAGAGAGGATTTTGCTACCTTCTACGATCAAGGAGGTGCGATTGGCCGTCGTTATCGCAGGATGGACGAAATCGGTACCCCCTTTTGCGTTACAATTGATTATGAAACCATGGATAATCGTTCCGTAACGCTTAGATTGCGTGATTCAATGGAGCAGATTCGAGTTCCTATTGAGGGAATTGCGGATTTGATACGCAGAGAAACACTCTCATATAAGCGCTCCTAATCCCTCCTATGTTGCTATTCGATTCAGATTATCGCGAGCCAATATGAGCAAAATTCAGGTTGATGCCAAAAAACAAGTACACGCGTTGGACAAGTTGATTGACAGAGGATTCTATAAGCAGTGCACGGATGAGATTGCTTTGAGGAATAAGATGATCGACAGTCCGGTGAAGTTCTATGTCGGAATTGATCCCACGGCATCTTCCTTGCACATAGGCCACCTTGTGCCTCTTTATGCGTCGGCTCACCTTCAAAATGAGGGTCATCAGCCCATAATACTTATGGGGGGTGGTACTGCTCGCATCGGCGATCCGTCGGGCAAGACTAAAATGCGCAAATTGATTAGTTATCAACAAATCGATGAAAATATTGAGAAGCTCGTCCCACAAATCGCGAGGATTATTGATTTTGACAAAGCCGAAGTATTGTTGGCCAATAACGCCGATTGGCTCTCGTCGTTGAATTATATTGATTTTCTTAGGGATATTGGACGACATTTCAGCGTAAATCGGATGCTCGGCTTTGAGACATATAAGCAGCGCATGGCGGAGGGTCTTTCTTTCCTCGAGTTTAACTACCAATTACTCCAATCCTATGATTTTCTTGAGTTATATCGGAGAGAAAAATGCTTGCTTCAAATCGGAGGCAACGATCAATGGGGTAACATAGTGGCAGGTGTGGAGCTTATTCGCAGAGTTATGGGGGTGGAGGTCTATGGTCTTACATTTCCCCTGATTACGCGGTCGGACGGGAAAAAAATGGGTAAAACCGAGGCGGGTGCGTTGTTTCTTGATCCGACTATCACCTCAGTATATGAATTCTATCAATACTGGCGCAATGTGCCAGACCAGGATGTAGAGAATTTTCTTCTGGTTTTCACCTTCCTTTCGAAGGAGGAATGTCGTGAACTCGGATCGGCGGAGGGAGCCAGAATCAACTTTTCCAAAGAGCGGTTAGCCTATGAGGTGACTAGTCTGCTTCATGGAGAAGTTGAGGCAACGAATGCGAGGGAAGCTGGCAAGGCAGTTTTTTCCAACGGGAAGGATAGAACCGGTGTTCCTTCCTGCATCATATCAAGATCCGATTTTGAAACTGGAATAAATGTAGCTGATTTGTTTTCCAGAACAAATCTATGTAGCTCAAAAAGTGAAGCTCGGCGTCTTATCCTTCAGGGAGGAGCAAGAGTAAACGGAGCGAAGATGGATAGCATAGATGCCATTATCGATTTTTCGGATGTCAAAAAAGGCGAAGTGATGTTAAAGGCCGGGAAGAAGAGATATTTCAGGATCGACGTGATATAAATGAAAAACCCGCGGGTCTGGATATCGATTTCCCGCGGGTAGTAACGGCATCTCGCCGACATTTCCACTATCGGCCAATATCCTTCCAAGTCTTATTTTTTTGTTACTTCATTGAATACTGCAACCGGCCGGATTCAAACAGCTGCGGTGGTAGTTTGCCGATTTAGCAATTTCGGAGTATAGGCGCTTAGAATTTTCCAAGGGCTTGTCACCCACCTTTGATGAACTGAGTTCCAATATGATTGGCTGTATCAAAAAGGAGACTATCTCACGGCCCTTCATTGCAAGTAAGCGTTTATCGACAGCTTCCATCTCCGCAAGATGTGGATTCGGATCCTGCTTTGACGCAATCGACCGCTCGGCCTTTATGGCGAGTTCTATTCCTTTTTTTGCCAGTAAGGAGATATCATCAAGTGCCTTTGATATTTCTCTAATCACCCTGATGACATTCGAGCCACAGTCCGGATTTATCGGTGTGTCCAACAATGCAACCATTGTTGAATCAATCTTGTCGCGCACATCCGGCAGTTTCCTTATTTCAGAAACATTGACACTCATCATACCCTCGATGCGACGGCCTGAATCGCCAATTATTCGAGGTGATTTATCCCGAGTTGACATAGCGATACTCTCGGCAAACCAGCTGGCATAAATATCCATTCGCAAATTGGTGAGTACGTTCTCATCCTTGTAAGACTTTGCATAATATGGTGAGGCATCGTATAGGCTGTGAAAGAAGAATTGCTCGGCGGGCAGGACTCTACCTGAGTGGAGATGTGGCCATTCGCTCGAAAGACTGCCGGAAAAATGGGTTCGACCGTCAGGGAAGCCCAAATCCAATCCAACAATGCTTAGAGGTTTGCATCCGAGGAAGCGGGCTAGTTCCCAGGCTGCCGTTGCCACTGAACCTCCGGCTTTGAGTTCACCGTGGATTCTCGCTGCATCCTCCAACAGAGTTCCCAAGGGGAATTTGGTTCTAATTAACAGCGGGCGACCAGAAAGCATGCGAAATACGGCCGGATGTGTTGCAGCTTCGGCAAGAATAGGGCAATTACCCGCCTGCTCAGCGCACCAATCCAGATGCCTGGTATTCCAATACTGCGGGTCCACTGCCGCTATCAAATCAGGCTTCACTCCGGCCCTAATAACTGCCGGAACAGCTGTATCCACCACTATTACTAAGTGACTTCTGGCAATATCGCTGAGTTCGGGGAGCACGGATTCTACAGATGGTCCACCCGCAACCACTAGGGCCGGGATATCTTCAAACTTTCCTTCCCATGTTGGAAGTGACAGGGCTCTGGGTAAAATAGACACATTTGAGGCAAGATTTCTAACCCACAGACCACCAAAGCGTTCCAGCGTTCCAGAGTTTATCTCCCGCCGCTTTTGAATACTTACAACGATTTGCTTCAGAGCGTTGTACCAATGAGGATTGGTGCGTTCGGACGGGCGCCAGATAATCAAGGAAATCTTCGAACCAACAGGACCGCCTGTTAAATGGTTGTCTATATTTTTCAGGTCGTCTCCCAAGACGAATTTTACCGAAGGATTGCTGATTGTGGACTCAATATTTCGTACAGTGGCGGCGCGTTCGAGTACCTTCTCATCCGCTTCGGCTATAACCAGAGGTCGATTCGGCGCCTCCTTAAGCAAGGCTTCTGCCACATAACCGAGGCCGAAACCACCGAGCACCACGATTGCCGAATCCGTCGGCAGTGAAGCGGCAACTTTTTCTGCTTCGCGCACCGGATTAAAACGTGAATGGAGCGCAATACCATTCGAAAAAGCCGTTATCATCCCGCTGCGAGTAGGCTCGGTATGCCATTCACTCTCGGAATTCACGCTATTTAAGCTCCAGGTATATATTCATCCCATTTTCAATCGAAGTTCCAGGGGGGGGAAACTGAAATACAACCCACCCATTGCCGCTGATAATCAGATTGATATCATCTCGTTCAAGGTATGGCAGCAGCATTCGCTTTGAATAGCCCGTCAAATCGTGTAGCTCCTTACCGAGCGGAAGGGGCTTTGGATTATCGATACGAACCTGCCCAGAATGCTCGAGTACGGTATTACCCGCTAGAGGAATTCCATAAAATGGAGCCAGAGTTTGGGCAATTTCCTTCAGCATCGGAGCCGCCGTCTGGGCTCCAAAAATGCTAACACTTCTGGAATTCTCCAAAACGATATAAACAATTAGTTGCGGATCATCAGTTGGGAAGAGTCCTAAAACGGAACTCAAGAAACGGTCCGAACTATATTGCCCAGTCTTCGGATCTGTAATCTGGGCCGTACCAGATTTGGCAGAAATCCGGAGACCTGGAACAGCCGCTTTGCGGGAAGTGCCCAACGGCGAAATAACCGTTTGTTCCATTAAATTCAACATCAACTTGGCCGTTTTTGGAGAAATAACCTCTCTGACAGGATTTCGGGGGTATTCCTTAACAAGACTCCCGTCTGCCGCCACTACCTTGCTTACTATCCGAGGGTTTAATAGGATGCCTCCATTCGCCAGAGTCGTGGCCGCAGCAGCCACTTGAATTGCCGATACCCCAACTTCCTGTCCAATGGCAATTGTAGGTTTGCTGCGAGCCGACCAGTTTGACACGGGGTTTAGAAGTCCTTGAGATTCCCCCGATAAAGGAAGTCCAGTGGAATTTCCAAAGCCGAAGTTTTTCAAACTCCTGTAGAAATCGGTATCTGAGATATTCTCTGAAGCGCTTGCAACCGCAACATTGCTAGAGAGAATGATGGCTTCACTTAGGCTCAGTATTCCATAATTGTGAATGTCTGTTATGGGCGGTATTCCGTATTTTGTAAAAGCTTCCGGCTCATAACCGCTCGCCGTGTGAAATGTGTCATCAGAACCTGCAGCTCCAATATCCAATAGGACAGACCAGGAAAAAACCTTAAACACTGAACCCGGTTCATAAGCTATCGCCAGGGGTCGATTAATACGCTGATTCTGGTTCGATTGGGCAAAGGTGTTTGGATCGTAAGAGGGTCTGGACACCCAGGCTAAAATTTCGGCCGTTTTTGCGTCCAAAATCAAAATCATCATGGAATCCGGACTGAAATCTTCCCAGGCCTCCTGTGCTATGTTTTCAACCAGGAATTGCACATTCATATCCAGAGTCAAGTGAAGAGAGTTCCCGTAAATTCTATCCACCGCAGCCGTTACGCTGCCTGGGGCCAGAATTCGATTAAACGAGTACTCAAGTCCAGCTAGGCCGATATTGTCTGTCCCAACGTAACCTATCAAAGGAGCAGCTAATTCCTTCATGGGATAATGCCTTCCAAACTCCTCTTGTAGACTAATTCCGGGTATTTGTCCCTCTTCAATCAGCTCTCTAATCTTATCGGACTGGGTTGGCGTAACCTGTCGCTTGATGAAAACGAAGCGGGATGTTCTATTGTCAGCCAGCATTTGTGAGATTGAGCCAGGCTCCATATCGAGAATCGCACCCAATAGATTGCCGATTTTGACAGAGTCTTCAATCTCTGGCTTCCATGCCGCCACCGAATATAAGCGAGTTTGCAGAGCAATCAATCTACCATTCCTATCGACAATTGAACCCCGCTCTGCGACCGCCGGTGCACGATTACTCACAGACGCTTTTTTATTGGGAGAAAGCATGATAAAGGCGAAACGAATAAATATAACCAGGGCTACGGCTATACTTGTCACCATCAGAATTTTCATTCTAACACTGCTTGGGCGCCTAGTCATTGCCCCTCCAGTTCAAAACTCGACCGATGAAGCTTTCCCTGGGCACAAAGCCGTAATTTCTGCTGTCAAACGATTTAAACTGATTATCTCCAACCATAAATAGAGAATCTTCGGGTTGATTTTCATCTAACTGTTCCCACTGCGTTCCCGCAAGATACCAGCGTCCCCAGGGCGTAATCAGCCATCCATTCTCAATATGGGGTTCCACATCGCTGTTTAGAACACAGCGTTTCACAACCAAATTGTCTGATACCGGGCTGTAGTAAACCGCGATATCGCCTGGGTAAATTCTTCTGGAACCTCGCAAGACAAGCACTACTTGTCCATTCAAAAGCATTGGGGCCATCGAGTCCTCTTGAATTCTTACAAGCATGAAAAAACTTGATGCTGTGAAAACAATAGACGCGACTAGAGCAATTGGGATGATTTGTGCGGGTCTGGTTGTCCTTTCGTAGTGATGGAACATGTGCCTTGAGGGTAATACGGCGGGGGTGTTTTGTCGATATGAGTGAGAGAGAGGAATTTGTGTCGCTGCGAGTGCAAGGAACAAGAAAGGACTTTGTGCACCTGGGAAAGAGTTGTTCAAAAGTAGCGCGCTGCGAAAACGCAAAAGAAAACCGATCCGCTTCGCGGATTTCAGAACAGCATGCTGTGCTTAGGCGATCCTCTAAGGACTTGGCAGAAACGAAAGTATTGCCACTCATTACTGCTTTTATTGCACTTCTGACGGCCTTGGGGATGGGTTTTTTTGACAATTTTTTGCTTGATGTGAAGCAATCCAACCCTGGACTTAATCCGAACAAGGCTGAGCAACTAATCCAAGAAGTCAATAAAAGCTCAATAACGGTGACAAAGCCCAAGACAAGTTCCTCGGAACTGGTGTTTACCAGGCACAAGGTGAGTAGGGGCGAAACCATTTCACGCATCGCTTACAAGTATGGGATTTCACCGGCAACCGTCGCGAGCATCAACAAATTGGACAGTTCAGAAATTCTTGAAGAAGACAGTGATTTGATGATTCCCTACATTGATGGACAGAGAATTCAACGCCTCGAAAGTGAAAGCATCATGGAAATCGCAACTCGTTTTGGCACTACGATTGATCGGGTTCAATTAATTCCAGGAACTGGGGATTGTTTCATATACGGGAGAATTTCTGATGCAACCTCGTCATCCAGTACAATTCGAGAGCGTTTTCTGTACCCCGTATCTGGCAGAATACTGACTGCGTATGGTGAAAGCGTGGACGATCTCACCGATATAAGCTATATTTCCGAGGGCATTGGTATTTCGGCAAAAAACGGAACAGCTGTGAATTCCTCAAAAGAGGGCAAGGTTATCCTGACAGGCTATCATTCAGCCTACGGATTGTATGTGATTATGTCCCATGCCGGAGAATGGAAAAGCTTTTATGGTCACCTTGACAGTATTCAAGTTTCCATTGGAGACAAACTCGATGCTGGAGAGCTTTTAGGCTATTCAGGTTCTTCAGGAACTGCTCGCGGTCCCCAGCTTCTTTTCGTTCTTATATCTGGTGAAAAATCCGTGGACCCTCTGGATTATCTCTACTAATTGCATTGTAAACTCAGGCGCCGCAGCACTGTTTATGCTTTTTCCCACTTCCGCAGGGGCAGGGTTCATTTCTTCCAATCTTGGGTGCAACTCGCTTAATCTGAGTGCCCTTTGCACTAGCCTCATGACGCTCTCCAATTCTTATCGCGGCGCTGGGATTTATCAAGGACGACATTGATTTATGCGATGCCACCACAGCCATGTGTTCGGGAATCTCGCGATTTTCACCGTGTTGCATGTGTACCCTGAATATTTTGCGGGCGATATCGATATGTAGGTTTTCCAGCATGGTGTCGAATAATTCAAAACCTTCGTTCTTATACTCGGTGAGGGGGTTTTTCTGTGCATAGGTTCGGAGGCGAACCGATTCACCAAGCGCAGTTAGTTCCTCGAGGTGATCTTGCCAACGCTTGTCAATCTGCCTTAAGTATTCATATCGTATGAACAATTTAATCTGCCGCGCGCCAATAGCGGATTTTTTCTCCTCGATATCGTTTTGTAAATAAAACCTGACGATTTCCTGAATTCTTTCGGGATTTGTGTGAACAGTTATTTCCTCATCGGGAGAGCCACGGAAGTTGAAATTCTGAAGGAGTCGTTCACCCAACCTGGCCAAGGCAGTTTTCGGTTCGCTGCGTCTGTCCTCTATGTAATCGTCGATTAGCACCTGGAGTATTTCTTTGCCAGTATCGAGTAACATTTTATCAAGGTTCTCACCGTACAGAATTTTGTTTCTAATGGAATAGATTGCGGTTCTTTGTTTACTTACAACATTGTCATATTCAAGCAGGTGCTTCCGTATTTCGTAATTCCTGTCTTCTACGCGTTTCTGAGCCCTTTCGAGGGATTTGTTGATAAGGGGATGGTAAAGAGCCTCGCCGCCACCCATCCCCAGACGAGCCATAGTTGTTCGGAAGCTTTCACCTCCAAATAGCCGCATTAAGTCATCTTCGAGAGAAATATAGAATCTGGAATACCCCGGATCACCCTGACGACCTGAGCGCCCTCGCAGCTGGTTGTCTATGCGCCGAGATTCGTGCCGCTCCGTGCCCAAGACATAGAGGCCTCCCAACTCAATAACTTCCCTGTTTTGAATCTGCCACTTCATGTATTCCTCATCGAGAATTTTTCTGTATTCCTCTTTGCTGCAATCTTCTCCGCAGCGCCTTTTGGCCCTGAATTCGGCATTCCCTCCGAGTTTGATATCAGTGCCACGCCCCGCCATGTTGGTTGCGATTGTTACAGCGCTCTTTGCACCTGCTTCGGCTATAATCAACGCCTCCCGATGATGATTTTTCGCATTGAGAATTTCATGTTTTATTCCTCGTCTTTCCAGGAATTTTGCGAGTTTCTCAGATTTTTCAACGCTCACTGTCCCTACTAGTATTGGCTGCCCCTTTTCATGAATCGCAACAATCTCATCGCAGATTGCTTTGAATTTATAGTCGTCGTTTAAGAATATAATGTCATCTTCATCCATTCTGTTTACTGGGAGATTTGTCGGAATCACCACCACATCGAGGTTGTAAATTTTACCGAATTCACGAGCCTCGGTGTCGGCGGTGCCTGTCATCCCAGAAAGCTTCCTGTACATTCGAAAATAGTTTTGAAAGGTAATAGTAGCCAGTGTTTTGTTCTGTCGAGCTGGTCTTATGCTTTCTTTTGCCTCAATCGCCTGGTGAAGTCCATCGGAATACCGTCTACCATGCAGAATGCGTCCGGTAAACTCATCCACAATTTGAACCTTACCTCCTTGAACTACATAATCCCTATCTCTTCCGAATAGTCGACGAGCTCTCAATGCCTGGGTGAAATAGTGAATGAATTCGAAGTTTTCCTCGTCGAAAAGACTGCCCTTTCGAAGTAATCTCTCTGTTGTCAGAATGGTTTCGATGCTATTCATTCCTTCGTTGGTAAAGACTACCCGTTTACTTTTCTCATCGAGTTTATAATCACCCACGGCCTGGGTTCCGGTGATGGGATCATCGTGTGGATAGTTGCCAGTGGCCGGGTCCTTTTCGCATTCCTGCAATTTTGTTGCTAATTTGTTAACCTTGATATACTTGGCGACATCTTCTTCAATGGGCCCGGAAATAATAAGCGGGGTTCTTGCCTCGTCAATCAGGATTGAATCTATCTCATCAATTATCGCATAATAGTGGTGTTTCTGAACCTTGGAACCCTCATCCCATTTCATGTTATCGCGAAGGTAGTCGAATCCCAATTCATTATTCGTCCCATAAGTGATATCTTTGGAGTATTCAATCAGGCGATTTTCCGGGTCCATATTGGAAAGAACTGAACCCACACTTACCCCAAGAAGGGTATATGCTGGTTTCATCCAGTTGGCATCGCGTTCGGCCAGGTAGTCATTGACGGTGACGATATGAACTCCGAAACCCGGGAGACTGTTCAGATATGCTGCGGCTATACTGGCGAGAGTCTTGCCCTCGCCAGTTTTCATTTCAACAATTTTCCCTTGGTGCAATACGATTGCTCCGAGCATCTGTACATCATAGGGCCTCTCTCCAAGCGTGCGGCGGGCTGCTTCTCTGGCAAGCGCGAATGCTTCGGGCAACAGATCATCACCATTTTCGCCTTTTTTGAGGCGCGATTTCAGAATTTTGGTTTGTCTCGAGAAATCCTCATCCGCAAGGCTCAGGGCCCATGATTCCAGACTGTTTACCCTGTGCAGTATCGGCATCAATCTCTTTAAATCCCTATCGTGTTTCGTTCCGAAGAGGGCGGCAAGGAAGTGATTACTCATTATTGTCAAGATACTTCCGTGTTGGATAACCAGTCAAGCTGACAGCTAAAATTGACAGCCGTGGCTGGCTCTCGCTAGGATAGCATGCAAGTTGGAGGCTGGATGATTAAGCTGCGAGTTTCGATGAGCTTTGTGTTAGTGGGCTTGACACTGATTACTCTGCTCGCCTCATGTACTGTTGGCGCTGAGTTAGGATTGGAACGCCACGACCTATTCGATATCTCTCTTGGCACATTGCCCGGTGAACTGGATTGGTTCTATCGCGGTAGTGCCGCCGGCATGGTGGATATTCACACGAGAGATGGACTTATATACATTTCCAGTAGCCGCAGAGGCAAGGTAATGATATTCAACTCCTATGGCGATCTTCTAACCATTGTTTATGATCCGTCGAGAAATCCCGTTCCAGACAAAGCTGGCGGACTCAACAGCTCAGTTTCTAGTTGGTCATTTAATTCACCCCAAATAATTACCGCCTTCAATGAAGGATTCCTAGTCGGAGATAGGATTGAGGATAGACCTCGAGAGGAACCTGCAGATAACGGACAGTTCACAATGTTTAATCAAGTTGTTCTGCGATTTGACAGGGAAGGGAAATATCTAGGGCATCTGGGTAGAGAAGGCCTTGGCGGATCGCCTTTCCCTGACATATTCGCCATTGATATTCGCCAGAATGGTGACATAGTTGTTACTTGCCATCTCTTAATCTCTGGAACTTGGATTAGCTACTGGTATACTGAAGATGGTTTCCCTGTTACAACGATTCAAATCAGAAAGAATCAATTGCCAGATGTTATGGATGACAAGGATGTCATCATCCAGGCTGTCAGACCCGATCCGAAGCAGTGGGCTTTGCACTTGAAGGCAGATTTTTATAACAAAATGGAGCCGGGCAGGGAACTGAAGGCAAGACTCTACACCTTGAGCTTATCCACTCTTGAATATACCGAATCGATAAGCCTTCCTTATACCGAGGGATTTACAGATTTGGGCTATCCTCTTGGCCTCCCTGAATACCTGGGGACGACATTGAATGGAAGCCATGCGATGTTATATCCGGAAGGTTCGAATACTTATCGAATTTCCATGATAGATGCACAAGGTCGTGTCACTCATAACAGTCGACTCGAGATAGTCGATGATTCAAAGATTTATCGTCGCTTCAAAATTCAGAATAACGGTCTTCTAACAGGCATATTCTTTGGCAATTCCAGGGCTATGATTTCATGGTGGCGTTTGGATGAAATTCTGAAAAAAAGGCAATAGATGCGATCGCATTTTCATCGGACACGGGTTGCCGCTGCTTAGGCGAAACCATTTAGCCGAATGGTGTATATGCGGGATAAAAGAGTATATATGAAGAGTTGACAACGAATTTGAATAGGTGTAGTTTTGTCATAAGGAGTTAGGACTGTGTTTCAATTATATCTATTGACTGTGCTTACAAATATCTTGGTGGGGTTCGCATTGGCGAGGGAATTTATAAGCGCACGCTTTGAGCGATTCTCCGAACACACTAATTTTATGAACAATGGTCTCTACCGGATAGTACTTGTTGCAGCAAGCATTCTGATTGGTTTTATCAATCTCTTTTCCATTTATCCGGAGGATATTGCCGTATTAGGAGATTTATTGCCGAGTTTAGCAGGAATTGTCGCTGGGATTTTGCTGTTAGTGGACTATCTTCGAAACCGCATTGCGAAAACAGAAACCACTGAAATTGCCGAAGAAGTTGAGCAAAACTCCGCCCCCTATCTGAGTATTGTCGGTATCGGTTCTGTGATTATCGGCATTCTGCACGCGGTGTTCCCGAAGGCTCCACTACTTTAATGCATACCTCCGTCGTAAGGCCTGCGATGGAGATACGGTTTTCATGATGCGCCGAATACCCTCTGAGAGATAGGTTTGTGGGAGTTTTCCGGTGGGGAAACTAAAGCCGTGAAAATCCGAAGGACGCTCTGTAGCTGGGCTTGAGGAGACAGGGCGATTGCTGTTGAGACGAGCGGGGTAGTTTTTTTCATGAAAACGAGCAATACACACTCATCGCGTTCAATGTCCATCGCGTTCAATGTCGAAATCATGAATTCGACATCCGTCCCCATCCTTCGGGAAAACTATGCATGTGACTGGACTAGGGATTGATAGGCTCCGAGATCCGTCACTTGTGAAATCGGGGATAAGGGCTTGCTGGGCGCTATTTACCGGGTTTGGAGATAGGTGGTCCGAACAAATCCTTCAGCCTTTTTTTGGAAGATGATTGGATATCTAGCGGGGGTGTCGCGAATTTCTTAAATTCCTCTATTTCCCTAACGTATATTTCCCGTTCATTGTCTTCATGGAATCCCTGCGAAAACCACGAATTCAAATCTTCCAAGTATTCACGAACTGGTGAAATACTGAACCTGAACCAACATTCACGGCCGTTTATAAGCTTCCTCAACCGCTCTCCCGCTATTGCGAGGTTATCAACGATTTCTCGCAGACCGTTGCGCACCCCTCCGAAATATGCAGTTTCTGTTTTGAGTAGCAGCAAGTTTTTTGTTTTGAGAATCCAAAGCTGAAAAATGCCGGCTTCAGAGGGTATCAGTCGGTTGATCACCCAGCGATCCATCACCCCCCACGGTGACCAATAAATGGTGTAATGCATCTTATATTTAAGTTCTTCCCGGATAATATTCCACTTACTCATCAATCACTCATATGGTAGTCCCATCGGCAATTACGGCTCCCTTCAATATGATGATAATGCCATCTCGTATGGCATATCCATTGAAGTCTCCATCTTCACGCATTAATGTATCTATTCCTATTCTACAACCTCTGCCGATTCGAGCGTTCTTGTCAATTATAGCGCCGCGGATCATTGAGTCGGCGCCGATGCCGATATGTGGAATTTTATTCCTTACATTCGATATTTTTTCTTCTTCGGTTTCATAGAAATCAGCCCCCATAGCATACACTTCCTCGAGAGTCGCTTTGGAATCAATAATGGTTCTAATCCCGATTAGACTGCGATCAATATGGGCGTCGGTGATGATTGAACCTTCAGAGGCAATGCTGTTTCTCAACGTGCTTGAGTTTATTTTTGTCGGTGGCAAATCCCGCCGGTGCGTATAGAGAGGACTTTCCTGATCGTAAAGATTGAAGTGCGGGAAAGGCGAGCCAAGGTTTATATTGGCTTCGTAAAAGCTTCGTATAGAACCTATGTCTTCCCAGTATCCGCGATAGATGTATGCCATTACATTGAAATTCTCTATGGAATCAGGAATTATTTCTCTGCCAAAATCAGTACTGACGCAGTCTAGCGCCTTTTCCATAACTTCGGCGTCAAAAATATAAATACCCATGGAAGCAAGGTATTCGCGTCTCTCTTTCCTGTCGCCATCTGTTATGCTTTTTTCGGGGATTTTATAAGCGCTGATATCTTGCTCTGGATTTGGTTTTTCCAGGAATGCATTGATGTGATTTCCTGCATCAATCTGAAGGATGCCTAGTTCTTTAGCAGCAGACTGCGAAACAGGCGTTGCGGCTATGGTAACCTGAGCGCCGGATTCGATATGCTGTGACATGTATTCGTGGAGGTTCATCCTGTAGAGTTGATCCCCGGAGAGTACAATGTAATGACTCGGTTTTTGGATCCTGAAGTGATCGAGATTTTTCCGAACGGCATCGGCGGTGCCACCATACCAGCTTTCGTGATGAAAAGTTTGTTCCGCAGCCAGGATTTCACAAAAATCTCTACTGAAGGGATCGAAATTATAAGTTCTTCCAATATGGAGATGGAGGCTTGCTGAGTTGAATTGGGTTAGCACATAGATTTTACGAAACCCTGAATTAATACTGTTGCTAATCGGGATATCCACCAGCCTGTATTTGCCTCCAAAGGGGCATGATGGCTTTGCCCTGTCCTTCGTTAGCGGATAAAGTCTGGTTCCCTTACCCCCCCCCAGTATTATTGTCAGCGTTTTATTCATGGCACCTCCAGTTTAAGCTTAATTTATCGCCAATTGCGCTAATCTTAGCAACACATACATAATAACCTATGCCTCTGCAAGAACTACTACAAGAATTAAAGAGAAATCGCTCATTCAATGAACATATTACCCAATGGTTGGTGATGCCGCCGAAAAAAGGAATCTATAGCGACCTGCCATCCGATATTTCTCCGAAGTTAACCTCGGGATTGGCCTCTCAGGGGATAGAGAAACTTTATTCTCATCAGGCGGAGAGCTGGAGTTGCATACGTGCCGGCAGCGATACGGTTATTGTAACCCCGACGGCGTCTGGCAAATCACTTTGCTACAATCTTCCCATACTGCAAAGCTTACTTGAAAATCCCGCTGCCCGGGCACTTTATCTATTTCCTACAAAGGCTTTGAGCCAGGATCAGCAGGCGGCATTGGATGAACTTGTATCGGATACAAAGATGCTGATATACACTTACGACGGTGATACGCCTTCTTCAATTCGCATGGCCGCAAGGCAGGGCGGACGCATCATAATTTCCAATCCGGATATGCTCCACTCCGGGGTTCTACCTAATCATACCAAATGGACCCACTTTTTCAAAAATCTGAGTTTCATCGTGCTAGACGAGTTACATATCTACACGGGAGTATTTGGCTCTCACATGGCGAATTTGTTACGTCGCCTTCTTAGGGTTTGTAAGTTTTACGGTTCAAACCCGGTTATAACAGCCGCCAGTGCAAGTATCGGGAATCCGGGAGAATTGGCACAATCACTTGCTGGTCGCTCCTTTACAGTAATCGAGAACAACGGCGCTCCATCAGGCGAGAAGCATCTTATTCTATACAATCCACCACTGGTGGATGCGGTTCAGGGCATACGCCGCAGCGTGATTTTGGAATCTCAACACCTCGCGATGACTTTTCTTAAGGCGGGAGTTAAGACGATAGTGTTCGCTCGTAGCCGTATCAATGCTGAATTGATAGCGAGTTATATCAATGACAGGTTCGCGAACGTATATAATGAAAACCAAAGAATCAAAGTAGAGTCCTATCGTGGTGGGCATCTGCCCAGGGAACGGCGGAACGTGGAAAAGGGTCTTCGCGATGGAAACATTCAGGGTGTTGTGTCAACAAATGCATTAGAATTGGGCATTGATATCGGAGGGCTGGATGCTGCTATTTTAGCCGGTTTTCCTTCTTCGGTGGCTTCGGCATGGCAGCGTGCAGGTCGTGCTGGTCGCTCGAACGATGTATCTGTTGCAATAATGATGGCTTCCTCCAGCCCGACAGACCAGTATCTAGTGCGCCACCCGGATTACTTTTTCTCTCGTTCGGTTGAATCTGCGTTTATCGATCCGTCGAATTTATATATCCTCGGAGATCATCTGAAATGCGCAAGCTTCGAAATACCCTTTGAGGAAAGTGAGAATTTCGGAGGCGATACCAGGGACCTGCTGGCATACCTCGAAGAGCAGGGGGTTCTTAGACATACATCAGGACGCTGGTTCTGGTCTGACCGATCCTATCCTTCCGAGCACATTTCCATGCGTGGCGGAGCAGATGAAAATGTTGCAATCATCGATGAAACAAAGGGCGCCAATCTTGTAATCGGCGAAATGGATAGCTATTCAGCCAGAGAAATGCTTCATAATGAAGCAATCTATCTGCATAGAGGCGAGCAGTATCAGGTAAATAGATTGGATTTGGCCGGACGCCACGCCTATGTCGAGTCATGCAAGGTTAACTACTTTACTGACGCCATTGTGAAGCGCGATATCAAGGTACTCTCCGAAGATCTTCGCAGAGATGTAGCTGGATTACAGGAAAGACTGGGAGATCTTCTAATTCGCAGCGAGATTTCCAAATACAAGAAAATACGCTTCGGTTCTCATGAGAACATAGGCTACGGGAATGTTCATCTCCCCGAATATGAAATGCATACTCAAGGGGCTTTTCTGGCGTTTAACTCGGATTCGGCATCGAGACTTGCGTGGGAAGGGGTTCCAGAGTCGATGAAAATACCGGTACTCGGCCGAATTGCCACATTGATTCAGGTGGCGGCCCCAATTTTCCTTCTTTGCAGTATCAGAGATATAGGTGTTTCCGAACGAATACGCGATCCTCATCATGAATTGAGCGGCATATATGTTTTCGACAATTTTCCCGGTGGAATTGGTCTTGCTGAATCACTCATTGAACAGCTTCCCAGAATTTTGGCTGCAGCGTTGGATTTGGTATTAGTCTGCCCCTGCCAAACAGGTTGTCCTTCCTGCGTTGGCCCCAAAGATGAACGTGAGATTCACACACTTAACCCTAAGGAATTTACCGGGAAGTTCCTCGATGCGTGGATGCGCAACTTGAAGAAAGAAGTGTAGATGAGCAGCTTGACTCAGCGATTGGCCCACCTGCGCGACCGCAAGCCTGCGATGCCAACAAAGTCAAGAGATATTTCGCCTGGGCCCGAGTGGAGTAAATACGGTGAGTTCGTGTGGGAACGTAGAATAGAGCTTTCGCCAATACTGCCAAAAAAATTCAACACCACGTTTATATTGCCCGGAGAGCTTAGCACCGAGAATATACTTTTCTACGACTTGGAGACCACGGGCCTATCCGGAGGTTCCGGCAACACGGCCTTTCTAATTGGCATCGCCTGGCAAGAGGGCGACTGTTTCACGATTGCTCAGCTGTTTCTTGCCGATTATCCGGGCGAACAGATCTTACTACGGCGATATCAGGAATTAAGCCCCAGGGACTATCCGCAGATTTCCTATAACGGTCTTTCTTTTGACTATCAGGTGTTGAAGACGCGCTTCTTGATAAACCGAATGCCCGCATTGCATAGGAAGCAAATAGACTTGCTACATCCAACGCGCCGCTTATGGAAGACTATACTTGATAACTTCACTCTTGGAACGGTTGAGAGAGAGCTCCTGGGAATTAATCGGATTAACGATCTTCCTGGAAGAGAAGTGCCTGATGCCTGGTTCGCCTGGCTTAGAGGAAATCCAAATCGAATTGAAGAAGTATTTCAACACAATGTCAACGATATGATTTCATTGGCCAGATTGTTAGTTCTTTTGGAGCAATGCGGGATGTTAGGTGTGGAAGTAACGGAGAATTCGACTCCCAAACACAGTTTGAGTCGGCAGCTGCATGTCCAGGAGAAACTCCAAAGCCTGCCAAACGAGTTGCCGGAGAGGATTTATCGAGACCCCTCGGTGAGAAGTTCTTTGGAGTACAAACTGATGATGCCCAAACTCCCGGAGTGGAAAATGCCTTCATATTGGGGAATTGCGCGTCAGTGGGCTCTGAGCGATGTCTCGAAGGAACGGAAATCTCTGGAGCTTGGCTGGGCCGCCAAGGAAAAAAACTGCGGTCGCGAATTAGCCAGACGATTGAAGAGAGAACGGCATTACCATGCTTCCTATTCAATTTGGAAAGATTTATACGAGAGCGAAAAGAATTTTGTGTCAGCCATCGAATTGTCCAAACAGCTCGAACACCAGATGAAAAATCCCGAAACGGCACTCAGCGTGCTTGATGGATTAGAGGATATTGCTCCAGGTATCAAAGAGCGAAAGCATCTTGCCTATCGCAAAAATCGCCTGAATCGAAAAATTGCGCGGGCGAGACTGTCTACAGGGTAAGTAGAGCTCGGCGAGCCTCTGTTCTGCGGAGCGCTTGAGACCGTTTGTAAACTTTCAAATAAAACCGCACCGAAGTCTTCCAATTGAAGCGCCGTTTCATTCCGCGCCTAATCGCGCCATGCATCGAACGTTTGTCACGGTGGAAAGCGATGGCTCGATTAATTGCGTTGGCTAAATCGGCGTTGCTGTATTTATCGAACACAAAACCATCCCCCTTGCGTGGGGATTCACTGATATCAATAACAGTATCCGCGAGACCGCCAGTTCGTCTTACAATTGGCAGAGTTCCATAACGCATAGAATACATCTGATTCAACCCACATGGTTCATAACGACTTGGCATAAGGAAGAAATCCGATCCGGCCTCAATCAGTCTCGAGAAGCGATCGTCGAATGCAATTCTCACAGAACAATGATTCTTGAATATTTCACCAATCGCGCGAAAAGCATTCTCGTAAACAGTCTCGCCGGTGCCTAGAACTACCAGTTGAGCTCTGTCATCTCGAAAAGGTTTCATTGCGGCTCCGTGAATTTCGGTGAGGAGTTCCACTCCCTTTTGACTAGTCAATCTGGTAACCATACCAAAAACAGGGATATCGGGGTTACTGTCCAGTCCGGCTTCTTTTTGGAGTCGCGCTTTCAACCGAACCTTGCCATAGAGCTTATTGCGATCATAATTATCCGGCTTTAACACTTCGTCATTCGCAGGATCCCATAAGTGGTAGTCCATTCCATTTAGTATGCCCGTGATGTTTTCTTTACGACTTATCAAAATCTCATCCAGACCCCCGGCCAGTTCAGGGCTCAAAATTTCTCTTGCATAGCTTGGTGAAACCGTTGTTATCTCATCAGCTGATTTCAATCCCAGAACAAGAAAATTGAGGGAGTTCATGAATAAGACAGAATTTTCCTGATTTCTTTCCACTGCTTCAATTTGTCTGGGTGAGAAAATCAAAAGGTTGTTGGACGGAAAAACTCCCTGGTGTTCAATATTATGAATGGTTAGAATTGACGAGCTCCTCTCAAAATCCCCATTTCTCTCCGAATTTTTCAATAGCCAAGCTAATGGGGCCGTGGGCCAGTCGTGTACATGGAATATATCAGGAATCCAATTCAGGCTCCGACACAACTGCAATGCGGCGGCGCAGAGAAAACCGTAGCGAAGTGCATTGTCCGGCCAGGAATTAGAGCCGTCTGGCCCATAAATACCCTCCCGATCATAAAGATCTCGTCTCTCGAGAGCATACAGGGGAATTTCAGTTCCCACGAGTTTGCCGGCGTGAACCGCACACCACATCTCGCCCGGTCCCATTGGAACACCCAGCGGCTTAGTGAACCGTTTAAATGTATTTTCATCAATGCCGGAATACATGGGGATCAAAATTCTGACATCGTGGCCTCTCTGATATAGGGCTTTGCAGAGCGCGGGGACAGCATCGGCCAGGCCGCCAACTTTTGCCAAGGGTGCCACCTCGCTGCTAATCATCAATATTTTCACTTCACATTTCTCATAGATGGATGCTTACTTCATTGGGATTGGCAATTCACCCTCCGGTGTGAAATCTCCGATAAGGGCGGCAAAAGCTGCCCGAAAACTCTCCCTGCCGGTGCCGTAGGCCGCCAGTGAGGTTTGAACCCAATCCAGTGAATTTAAATGGATGGGAGAGAGAACGGAAATGACAATAACCTTCTCAGCTATCGGTTCAAGTTCATTGAGCAGGATTCCCATCTCCGCATCCGGAAGTAGCACAATTACTGAATCAAAGTTACGGGCAACTCGCAGAAGCTCTCTCCCCTCGCGGCGCAAATCCGCTCTGCTCTCAGCATAATCCAAAAACCACTGATACGCGTCCGGATAGCGTTTGATTCCTTCGGTGAAGAAGTTGGCATAAGTTCCGGCCAACAGCACGCTTCCAGCCTGCTCTGGCTTGAGGGGGAGAAGTTCGGAGCGAAGCAGTGTGATACTTCGAGCAGCCTGTTCCAAAAAGAATGTAGCTGCTCCGGGTACGGATCTATCGGCTTTTGAGGCATCGGGGAGCAGTGGGATAGCGTTCGACGACTTGAGATACTCTGCCTTGAGCGCAATAACGCGCCTGGCTGCCTCGCGAACACGGCGATTGAATTCATCTTCTCTCATCTGCTCAAGCAGATATTGGTGTATACTGCGACGATATGCCACGCTGCTGGATGCAAGAAGTATATCGGCGCCGGCAACCATCGCCTGATAACAAATTTTGGCGATGGGCATTCCGTTGTTTCTTGCACCGTACATAAACATATCATCGGTTATCGTAACGCCCTCGAAACCAAGTTCATCCCTCAGTAACTCGGTCGATATTGAGTATGAAAGCGTTGAGGGAATTTCGTCTCCAGTTATTTTGGGGAAGGCTAGGTGCCCCACCATTATCGCTGGAATGCCGGCAGCTATCATGATTTTGTAGGGAATCAGATCGCGGTTTCTCAGTGTATCCAAATCCGCATAAACCTTTGGGAGGGTTCCATGAGAATCGTCTTGGGTATCCCCATGGCCCGGGAAGTGTTTTGCCACACTGATGATACCCACCTCCTTGTGCCCTCGAAAGAATGAAAGCCCTAAAATGGCGGTCCACTGTGGATCGGACATGAAAGCACGCGGTCCGATAACGTCTGCTTTCGGATTGATGAAGATGTCCACTAAGGGGGCAAAATTTGTATTGATTCCAACAGCGGCTAACTCCTCTCCCAGAATCAAACCGGTTTTCCAGGCATCTATGGGAAGCTTATCTGCTCCCAGGGCCATGTTGCCGGGGGTTATAGAAGTGCTTCCTTTGACATGACGAACCCAACCACCCTCCTGGTCGGTAGCGATTAACAGTGGTATGCCAAACTTTGATGCGATGGCCTTGCTTTGATACTTCCCAACAGCTCCAGCCAATTCCGATAGGTCGTTGGCGTTCCAGCCATACACCTTTACTCCTCCAATTCCTTCCCATTCTATCCAGTGAAGAAGTTCCCTCTCAGGTGCTTTGCCCGGGTAGCCAAACATCAGAACTTGTCCTAGAGCCTCCCTGTTGCTCATCACGTTCACAATACGAGTAGCAAGCTGTTTTGGAGCCAGTTTGTCGGAAAAATGAGGCAATCGATCAATAGGTTCTATCGGATTCCTGGAGCCCATTTTACCAGACAAGACGGGTGGCATCTTGACAGCCTTGTTCTTCAGTTCCGAAAGAAGTTCCGAAGAAAAGTGTCCTGTGTCAAACACCGTTCCAGAGGTTAGAAAAAATAGAAGAAGGCAGATAAATCGGCTCAAAATCAAGCGGCTCCGCCGTAGATTTCACCCTTAATCGCATCAATGTAGGCAGCAGCCATATGGGCGGATATTGCGCCCTCGCCGCATGCCACCACCACTTGACGGAAGGGTGTGGAGCGTACATCTCCAATCGTGTAAAGTCCTGGCTGCGTTGTTTCCATGTTTTGGTTCGTTACAATATAACCCGCCTCGTCCTTTTTCAGTTTCGGCACCAACGCGGTTTGTGGTATGGCACCCACGAAAATGAACACGGCATCGAAATTCTCTTCATATACCTTATTTTCAATGGTTCGCCTTAGTCTTACTCTGCGTACTTTGTCCTCGCCCAGAATTTTTTCTAAAACGTGATTGAAACGCACCTCGATATTCGGATTTTTCAACACCCTGTCAGCCAGGGATTTCTGTGCTCTGAAGCGATCGCGCCGGTGTATTAGCGTGATTTTATCGCTGAGATTCGCAAGATACGCGGCCTCATCACAGGCAGCATCACCTCCGCCGACAACCAGAATTTTTTTGTTTTTAAAGAATGGTCCATCGCAGGTGGCGCAATAAGAAACTCCTCGGCCTGAAAATGTTTCCTCTCCAGGTATACCCAGGTGTTTGTGCTTTGCTCCAGTGGACAAAACAACGGTCCAGCTGCTGAAGCTTTCATCAAAGGTTTCAACGGTGAAAACATCTTGCGTTTTTTTTATCGCTGTCACGGTGGCAGATTTAATCATTGCTCCAAATTGCTCTGTCTGCTGTCGCATAAGCTCGCTGAATTCATAGCCGTTTATCGCCTTTGGGAAGCCCGGATAGTTTTCCATTTCATTGATAAGAAGAGCCGTTCCGCCGGGCGCCAATTCCTCTATAACCAATGTGCGTAAATTGGCACGAGACCCATACTGGGCCGCACTCAGCCCGGCAGGGCCTCCGCCGACTACAATTAAATCCCATTCAGGTTGTATTTTCTTCATCCATATGTCCTTTTCGAAGACTAGTACAATATGGATGAATGAATCAATGATTTGTCGTGTAGGTAGACCATCATTTAGCTTTTTTGAGAGCCATAATGTTTCACTCTTCTGCCCTTAATAGCTTATTTTCGCCCTTTTTGCGAAAGACAGAATCAGAACTTCCCTAGGATTGATGTATAATATATGCATGATGTCATTTATCAAGCTTCGCACATTCGGCAAATTGTCTGCTCGTTCGCGGCATTGCTGTTGGTTGTTCGTGGTTTGTATATGGGTGTTCACGGGGGGAGAGCCTTTGTATTCCGAGGTTCGAATAGTTCCAGATGAAGCTGTGCTCGCCATTGGAGAAGCAAACGAGCCTTTGCCCCTGGAAGCATTGATACGTGCCGCATTTTTGGCCTCGGGAGCGAAACATGAAGAGCTAAATGGGAGAATAGAAGCAATACTGGAAATAATCGATTCACTTGGCCCCCTTGCCTCGCTTGAAATGACAAGTAAGGGCGAGGCACTGCTGGAGTGGATTCACGAAAATTTGTTGACACGCTATGTGGAACTTCAAACCTCCTTAATTGTTTTGCTGGAAAAAGGAACTTATAACTGCGTATCTTCGGCCATTCTATATATGTTGCTGGCCAGGGGGATTGGAATACCAATTCACGGTGTTCTAACTGAAGATCATGCATTTTGTCATATTCCTGTGGCGGGTGGAGCTATCGGGATCGATGTGGAGACTACGACGATACATGGCTTTGATGTTGGTTCGCGTAAACTTGCACGGGATTCGTTTACTAGACGCACAGGTTTCACCTATATTCCGGCCGGGAAACAACGCAGGGATATCGGAGAAAAGGAGCTCATCTCCCTGATTTATCAAAACCGAATATCTATGTTGCAGAAATCCGGTGGCTGGAACGAGGCGGTAGGTCTATCGCTTGATAGATGGGCTCTAACGAGAAGTCAGGCTGTAATGGAATACTATCTGTTGTCAGTTAGAAATTATGCCATCTACCTCAATGAACAAAAACGTCAGGTGGAAGCTCTGCACTTCTTGGGTGAAGTAGCAAAGACTCTGGGCAGAAATCATGGACTTGAGGATATCGCGTCGATGCTGCTAGGGAATGCGGTTATTCTCAATTTAAGAGGAAATCAGATTGAGGAGGCCCGCGCGATTCTTGAGGATGAAAGACTAAGGGTACTTGTATCGGAAGATTTTTTGACCGCACGTCGAAAAGAAATCATGAGGCACGAACTTGAAATAACTGTTAAAGGCGTCAAAGATGATCTCTCATTTCATGTCTCACTGACTGAAGTGAATAAGGCGCTGGCGACTGATGTCATAGATGTCAAAAGATGGGAGGAGCTAACCGTGTTTCTTTGGACTAAGGAAACCCAGCGCAAAGCTGTTGATGGGGATTGGTTGGCCGGCTGGTTATTTCTGGAAACTGCGCCAGAATCCGTCCGAGTAATTTCAGGATGGGATTCCCTGGAAGCCACGTACGAATACAACGCCACCATCACTTATCATAATCGTTTTGTCACAGCCCTGAGGCAGAGACGTATCGATACGGCTAACAGAATTCTAAACGAGGGACTTGAGCTATTTCCCGATTCTTCCATTTTGATTGCCGACAAGAAATTACTTGCAGAGCAGCAATAGCTTTTCCTAAATTCACCTACGAAAACTGCCGAGGATGGAAGAAGGGTGGTTTAAGCTTGGGATGTGTGTGAACGATCAAAGGCAGTGGGAAAACCTCGTAGACTTGATGGAAATGGAACGGGGAATACTCGAAAGCTGCAACGAGTTATCAATTGACATACGAGCGAGTCTTCACGCGAGAAATTGGCCGGCACTGGAACCAGCACTAAAACGTTTGGATATTTTGGCCAGGGACTTGGAAGACATTGAGAGCAAGAGATTAACTCTCAGCGAAAATTTGGGCGACAAGTTCATCGAAAAAAAAGTAATGGAATTGCCGGATGAACTTCGCAAGCGTTTCCATTACTTGAAATTTGAGCTGAAGGCCAGCTTACTCAAGGTTGGAAGTCGCGTCAGCGGTATAGCTGCCTACACGGAATCACGGGAGGGGTTAGTGCGTGAGCTGATGGAGGTTTTGATTCCATCTGCTCAAGGCCGTGTATACAACAAGCAGGGGCAGGCAGTTTCAACCAGCGGGAATCCACTAGTTGTTTCCCATAAATTGTAGAGGATTACTAACATGTCTAATAGCTTTAGTGGAATAGAAATTGGCAAACGAAGTCTGAATACACATCAGTTGGCTCTGAACACTGTCGGGCATAATCTCTCGAATGCATCTGTGGAGGGATATTCTCGTCAAAGAGTAATCATGCGCTCAGTCGATGCCCTTTATCGTCCACAGTTAAACCGAGAGGAAAGAGCCGGGCAAATTGGACAGGGCGTGGAAGCCGCAAGTATTGAACGTGTTAGAGATAAGCTTCTAGAGAATAGGATATTGGCTCAGATTGATGATGTGGGATATTGGCGCACGCGGGATACTTATCTACTTCAGGTTGAACAGATTCACCTTGAACCCTACGACAATTCCGTACGAGCTTTGATGGATGCATTCTGGCAGGGATGGCAAGAACTTTCTGTTCATCCCGACGGAGAAGCGGAACGACAAGCAGTTCTAAGGCGAGGAGAATCGCTCATGGACGGCGTCAACCGACGTTACAGCAGGCTCAAGGAAGTCCGAAACATGATAGACGAGGACTTAGTTGTTTCTGTGGGCGAAGTGAATGGAATACTAACTGATATCAAGGAACTCAATGAAGAAATAGTTAAGTCCGAAGCCATGGACGATAACCCGAACGACCTGTACGACAGGCGCGATTTGCTGGTTAATAAACTGGCCGACTATCTAACTATTACCGTGGATAATCGAGATCCCGATGAATTCCTTGTTCACACGGGAGGTTTTCATTTAATACAGGGAGCTCAGGTTTCCTATATAACGACCGATCCGAATCCCGATAATGAAGGTTATCACGATATTCGTTGGGAGACTGACGGCGAACTTCTGATACCGCGATACGGCAAATTCGGTTCATTGCTTGAGTTGCGAGACATAGATATCCGCGACGAAATTCAGTCGCTCGATGAAATGACAATGGCTTTTGCAGACCTGGTTAATGAAATACATCGAGAGGCCTGGTCTGCCAAAGGGATCACCGACACGATTTTTTTCCGAGAGTATCCTTTTGTAGACAATGTTTCGGGAAACTATGACCGGGACGGCGACGGTGTGCTGGATTCAACTTACATCTATCGTCTGTCGGGAAGCAACGAATTGAATCTCAGGGCAGTAATTGGTTTTGCTGGAACAATCACTATCGATGGGATTGAAGGACCAGTGGATATCCCGTATACAGCTGTCGATACTGTAGAAATGGTTTTGGACAGAATCAATTCTTCGGTAAGCGAGATTAGCGCCAGATTGAACTGGAATGGAAGGTTGGAACTTCGCGCAGGGACAGCCGAAGAAATTGATAATCCTGACTTTGTAATCAGGCACGTTGAAGATTCAGGGCAGTTTTTAACAGGTTATGCAGGTCTGCTCGGGGGGAGCGGGCCTCTGGCGGCATACGACTGGCAGGTTCCGGATGCTGCCCTAAGCCTGCAACCTGGTGAAACTGCATTCTCAATTTCGCCTTTAAGCCATCCCTCAGGTTGGCTTAGGGTGAATGAGGAACTAGTTGTCGATCCTTCAAAGATTGTCGCCTCGCTCAGCGAAACGGGATACACCCCATCGGGAGGCGACAACAGGGCCGCACTCGCTATCGCCCAGCTTCGACATCATCCTGTACTTGAAGATCAGAACGGCACCTTCGATGATTGGTTTGCCTTAGCTGCGGCGAATATCGGTTTAAAGGGTGAAATAGCCGCCCAGACAAAAGAAAGTCAGGACTTGGTGATAAAAGAGCTTGAAGACCTAAGACAGTCGATTTCCGGAGTGAATCTGGACGAGGAATTCTCCGAGATGATTAAATTCCAGCATGGATATAATGCCGCCGCCAGATTTATTACAACCATCGATAAAATGCTTGAAACTATAATCAACAGATTGGGGGTTTAGTATGCGAATCAGCACATATATGTCGATGCAAGATAGTCGCTTCCGCATGTCTGAACGAGATTTCAGAATGAGTCAGGTACAGCGTGCCGTTGCTTCCAGTCAGGCAATAGGAGAACTTAGAGATGCGCCTGTTGATGCCGCTCATGTTACTAGACTGGATTCCTCCGGAAAGCGACTGGAAAAGTATATGAAGAATATCGACTATATCCGGGGCAGGTGGTTGCAGGCCGAGGGCTATATGAACGAAGCGCTCACCATAGTGCATCGCCTAAGGGAGCTTTCGATACAGGGTGCGAACGGTATTTACAGTCGAGAATCGATGAACAATATGGCCATTGAGGTGGATGCGCTCATATCGGAATTATCGTTAATAATAAATGCCAAGGGGGGCGATGGCCAATATCTTTTCGCGGGTGATGAAGTTTCCACGCCTCCCTTCCTGATTAACATCGGCCGTGTGCCGGGCATAAGGCGACCTTCGATTACCAGCATAATCTACGAAGGAGATATTAATCGAAGTCGTGTGGAAATCACCGATGGGCAGACAGTGAAATCCAATCTTAAGGGGAACGAAATCTTTTGGGCTGAAAACCAGCAGATTTTTGGAGCAAGTGATACCGAAGGTTTTATGGTAAGCGAGCAAAACAGGTTTATTATTGACGAAAAAGAAGTTGTCTTGGAGATTGGTGACAACATTCACACCGTTGTCAGAAAAATTAACGACTCGGGGGCACCAGTTAAAGCCTCGATCGATCCTGTAACCGGTTCTCTGAATCTGGAAACAACCGTTCCTCATCAGATATGGCTTGAACCAGCAGAGGGCAGGGCGCTAATCGACATGGGGCTCCTTACCGACCGGGGTGGAACAAGCCCCCCGATGAACTGGCACCCTGACGCTGTAGTTGCGGGAGGCAGTATTCTCGATCAAGGACTGACTCTGAGGGATGCCCTTATCGATGGCGATCAAGAGCGAGTGGGGGGAGTAGTGATTGGCGGTCTCGATAAGGGTCTTGATACGCTGCTTCGCAATCTAGCAGACCTAGGGGCAAAGGGCGAACGTCTGGAATTCGCTGTGAATCGCTTAGCCGATGAATTCTTGACGCTTACCGAATGGAAATCGCGACTTGCCGATGCAGATTTAACGGAAGCGATTACCGAGATGAGCATGCTTGAATATACTCAGAGGGCCGCTTACCATATAGCCGGTCGTATCCTTCAGCCAACATTGATGGATTTTCTCAGGTGAGGTCAATATGAGAATTGACACTAAGGCCTATGGTTTTCTTGAGGTAGATGTAAGGCAGAAAATAGAATTCCCTCAGGGGCTCTATGGTTTTGAAGGACTCTCTGATTATGTTCTCCTGGATGCACGCCAAAGTCCTTTTTATTGGCTTCAATCCCTTAACGTTAAGGAAACTGCATTTGTTCTAATCGATCCGCTTATCGTTCGCCCTGATTACAATGCCGATATCGACCCTCAGGATTATGAAGCTTTGAAATTGACTGGCCCCGAAGATGATAGATTTTTGCAATTTGTCGTTGTTACGATTCCCGCTGATGGTCGGGGAATGACGGTCAATCTTCAAGGACCGTTAATTATCAACAAGGACATTCAAGAAGGACGACAGTGCATCTCTCGCGATAATGAGTGGCATGTGCAACACAACATCATCGAGGAGATGAAAGCTAACGAGAATCGAGCATGCTGATACTCTCCAGGAGAAAGGATGAGAGTGTAATTATTGATGATGGCATCGAGATTTCTGTCGTCGACATCAGGGGCGACCAGGTTAAACTGGGAATCAAGGCGCCGAAAAACGTGAAAGTCTATCGAAATGAGGTATTCCAGGCAATTCAGGCCGAGAATCGGGCTGCTGCAGCCGCGCCGGTAGATCTTCCAACCCTTGAGCTTCCAGAAAATAAATAGGCATTCTCGTTTTGCTTCAGGTTACACGGGAAATTTTCTCGATGAAAACCCTTTTGACATCGAAACAATCTCGGGTTCACTTGCCCTAAGATATATTGGCCCTATATCCAAAGGATCCGGACCATCCCTTTCATAGGCGGTTTTCGCCATATCGATCATTGCTGCTCCCCTGCCGTAAGTACTAAGCCGGTCGATTGTGACACGTTCATAGCCCTCCGCAATTTCAGCATTGGGACCAGTGGCCAGAATCGCGGACTTCTTCGACAAGGAGTTTAGGAACTCATTCAGAGCAATATCCTGATCATCTCTAATTCGCTTCCCATTTTGGAATGCGGCCGTGTAGACTCGTCTCTTCCTGGCATCGATTATGGGTACCACGATTCCAGGCCAGTTTTCCCGTCTAGCCGCCAATAAGGTTAGAGTAGGCACCGCCTTCAAATGGCAGGCTGCCCCCTTGGCAATACCCTTCGCCGTTGCCATGCCAATTCGCAAACTCGTAAAGGAACCCGGTCCGGCAGAGCAGGCAACAAGGTTTAAATCTACAGGCTCGATTTCGGACTGCTTGAACACTGATGCAACTGCCAACATCAGTGATTGAGCGTAATCAAGCTCATTGTTGATAATCAGCTCGATGCAATGTCCTTTGCTGCTTAGAGCAACTGTTAGAACACGTCCCGAGGTCTCCATGGCAAGAATATTCATTTCTGGACCCCAATCCTGGTTATCGTGATACTTCGCCGATCGTTGTCGATGAATTCCATTATCACTCTCAAAGTCCGTTTCGGCAACTCATCTCCCGCTCGCTCACCCCACTCGATTATGCTTACTCCCTCACCATCTAGCATTTCCTTGAAGTCCAGCCAAATAAATTCACTTGGAGAGTTAAGTCGGTAGAAATCCAGATGATAAAATGGTAGCTTACCCGAGTATTCATTCATAATCGTGAATGTGGGACTAGTCACATTATCGTCGATGTCAAAAGAATCGGCTATTCCCTGAGCGAACACTGTTTTCCCCACTCCAAGCGGGCCGGTAATCGCCACAACATCGCCCGGCCCAAGAGTTTTTCCAAATACCCTGCCTAAACTCCGAGTCTGCAAGGCACTTTGACTTGTCAGTTGACTATTCCTGTTCATATTGAGTCAAGAATCAAGCAAGTTTTTAACGCAATGCGCGGATGGAAAATATCTCAAGGGTTGAGAATCAGCCTTAGCCAAGATTGTATACATAGCTGTTAATCAAATTCATATCCTCAACGCTTGCCTTGGTGAACATAACGTGGGCAATGCTTCTGGTACGATCAATTGCGCGAGTATTCACAATTTCCCCGAAAACGACAACACTCTCCCCGGTTTTATACTCGAAAACCAGTTTTACCAATTCTCCCAGATCGAGCGGATTGCGCGATGAAATAGAGCATCCCCCAGGTGAGAGGTCGATTAAGGTTCCTGCCAGATTATTGGAGGATAGCACCTGCTTTCTTCTTTTTTCAACGATGCGAACAAGATATATAGCCACGTGGCCACTAATCGCGCGCCTACGGTGTTTCCGCAGCAATGATCGATTCTCTTTTGCCGTGTGTCCCAGTATTATACTGGGCTCTCTCATGATGTTCGTGTATCCAAGCACCTTGGATTCAAAGACAACTTCCTCGCCATCGATACTCAAGATAAAATGCCTAATCTTGCTTCCTCTACGCCACTTTGTTGATTTCTCCTCAAGTTCTTTCGGAACTCTGACACAATAGAATTCCTTGAGGTTCGCAGTAATCCACGACGAAAAACGTTTGCCGTCTTCCTGTTGAAAGGTTATTTTTTGATTTATTCGGAGCTGTTTGGATGAGGTCACGTTGCCTCTATCCACAAATACTTTATCAATGTGTTGTTTAATTTTGTAGATTTCCAGTTGCCTATTCTTAACCATAGGGTTTTCGGCGTCAGAACAATCTCTTAGAGCTTCGGCAAGGACTCTATTTAGTTCTCTGGTATTTGCCAACAAACTTGCCGGCTGCTGAACCTCTTTCATGAAGCTCACCAACAGGCGAGCTTGGTTTTTTGTCAATCCAATCGCCATCGCCCTACGCCGAAAAGCTCTCCTACTGATTCTCTTGCCACCAACTTCAGGGGCAGAGTACCGCAGTATCGCCATAATTATCGCGAGAACTATTATTCCCATTGCTATCGCCGTTTTCAAATCGAGAACGTTTTGATAAAAATGGCTCGGAGCTAATTGCATTATTGGGTCGAGTTCACATCCCAAGTCATCTTGTCTGGCAGTTCCATAAGTCGCGGCTTAAATTCATATTCCAGCAGGTCTCCGATTCGAACCGTATCGTTGGCTATTAGAGCTTCCTCAAGTTCGGAGAACATTTTGTTCATGTCATCCACGATGCCACTCCTGCCAACATTGCCGGCGCCCCAAGTCAAACATCTAATAAATTTCTGAAGAATTTTGCAAAGCTCGGCGATTGAATCCATTGCTTGCTTACCCTTACCTGTCTGAAGGTTAACTGCAACAACATCGAGGTTATTTGCAAGTTGAGAAAGCGTCGTCATCGCGGATTTTGCCTCGCCAATTGGATCGGTAATCTCTTTCAATCGATCGTCCAGTAATGCAAGCATAGTTGTCGAACTTGAAATCAATGTCAGGCGGTTTTGTTCCAGAGTTTTTCCTAATTCGGATATGACGGAAGAGTTTGGCTTCTCATCCAGCAGTCTGGGAAGGATTTTTCTAAGATCCTGGTAGCTTGATTCCAGCTCCGCAAGGGTGTCGCTATTGCCCGTTTCGGCGGACTCTTTAAGTAGGGCAAACAAATCTCTTGCGATTTCCAATTGCCTCATTCGGCTTTCTCGGATGCTAAGCGCTTCAATCGATAGTTGTCCCACCTCCTCAATTGGTTTCTTGAATAATTCATTTTTATCGAGTGCCATTTTTTGATTGTCAATTTCAATGCCGTCTAACAGCATTCCAGTATTGCCGAGCCAGGTTTTAAGCTCAGCAATTACATCTCCGATTGTTTTCTCGTTTTCCAATGTGAAATCGATAGCATCACCGTTGATAGTTATTGTCATATAAGCTTTTCCTCTAGCGTTCATCGCTCTGCTGGCGGGCAAAATTTTCAAGTTCCCTTGAGCTATTCTCCAGTTGATTCAGGATTGCTTCCATGTTTCCATACTGACGTCTTAAGTTCGCTTCGTAGTCTTCAAGGTATTGCTCGTAGTTCGAAATATCTTCTTCGACATCATCAATTTGTCCACCTATTCTCGCTATCCGGTTGCTGACGAAACCAGTACTGCGCACATACGGAGTGAGGTAGCTGTCAACAGCGTTTGCAACACCGCTATCGATTACTAAATCGCCACTCGTGTCTTTCCCGAAAAGTTCCTTAATTGCATCGACATTCGTCTCTAAAGCCTTCTCCAGTTTCTCTTCATCTATTTCGAGGTAGCCCCTGAGCTTTGAAAAATTGGCTGCGCTCGTGTTTCCGGATGAAGCATTGGTTGAAATGCCAATATGAGCAAGCAATGAAAGTTCGACTCCCGCGCTGGTGGGATATGGATTAGAAACAATGCTTTGAAGTTGACTCTTCACTTGAGCCAAGGCATTTTCTCCTCGCATATATCCCAATTGGTTTTCCAAATCCTCGCGTTCAGCATCGTCCAGATACTCCAGCTCGTCAATTATCCCCTGATCGTCGTTTGTCAGAACCAATATGCGTGTTATCAATTGGTTGTAATTGAATACAAATCTGATAATAGCTTCTTTTGCAGTTTCCACATCAGGAATGATGGATAATTCAACTGGTTTAGACGAAGAACGTTTGATGTTGAGTGTTAGTCCGTCGATTAGATCATCGATCGAGTTGTCAGGACGCTGGATTTCAATTCCCATAAATTCGATTATTGCATCTTCCGCTTGGCTGCTTGGATTGACAGGCTCAAAGCCTCCCAGTTGTTTTGGATTGTAAATACGAATATTCGCGATTTCCACTGATCGTTCGATATCACTGTTCTCCAGCACGATGGTTCTGATATTCGTGGGTAAGCTGGATGCTTCCACTCTGACAACTTCGAAGCCCTCGTCTGAGTTCTTATCAAAATCAACGGATGGAAGGTTGAAAACACCGAAGCTGTTCTTTACGCCCGGTATTTCCCTGATTCCTTGCTCTGTGACAGAATTTTCTTCAGTGAAATTCGGAACAGTTGTCTTTGATTGAGGTTTTGGCGCGTTAGCCCACGGCGGATCTAAAAGCTTCACTGTATCATCAGGTTTTATAACCCGGTACTCATACTCTAACACCAAACCCGGCTTTATTTCTATTTCCTCCTCGAAGGGTAAACGCACGATGGTGTTGGGACCAACTATCATACCTTTATCAGAGAGCGCCAGTCGATTTTTGGAAGAAGTTGTATCGTTTTCTAGATTTTTGAATACGCTTTCGAGCGATACTTCCCATAACTCTGCCTTCTGCAGCATCCCGGTTCTCAACCCCAAATTCACTGCATCAGCCTCGAATACCAGCCTGTTTTCGGTTCCGGTAGGTATGGCTTCAATTATCATAATTCGTGTATCGGGGGTATCACGAACAGTAATCGCTCTGATTAGTCCCTCTCCCTTATCAGTTAGGCGGCGTGAAAAATCTTCAAGCGTGCCTCCCCGGTAATCGAGACTTAGCGATTTTGAGCCAACTCTAAACCCGTAATCACCTGCATCGATGCGAAAAGCCTTATCGAGCGAAAGCGATTTGAAGCGATCAGAGGTTGCAATTTGTTTAACTGTCAAAGAATAGTTGTCTATAGGGGCGTTTCTGCTGGCAAGTGCCGTTAGAATTCGCTCATCCGAGCTACTTGCCAACTTATCGGAAAATGGATTTTCGAAGCCATATAGGCTTTTCACGGTGCGTTGGAGACTGCCAAACTCGCGATTAACCTGATGCCAGATTGTCTTGTTCTCTTCGAGTCTCGATAGATTTTTCTCCATCCTGCTGAGCTTAATGCGCTCAGCCGCAACGAGATCTTCTATTAAACTTGCAGTGTTATACTTGGATGAGACGCCGGGAATGTTGATTTCGGCCACTTTGACGCTCCCACCAGCCATCCAGTGGCCGGAAAAATGAACCAGGTATCAATGGTCTTAAACCACCGATGCGGTTCAGCTTCAGAAACTCAAAAATTCCGTCATGTTGTTCAAATTAACTCGTCGAACAAAATTCCCAAGGCCCGTTCAACATTTTCGTGCATTTTCTGCAATTCTCGTGACGGGATTTCCCTGATGACTTTATCGGTATCTTTATCAATGATTCTAACTGCCAAGTTGAAAAGTTCGCCCTTCAAGACGTATTGGAAACGAGTATTTCGGATTATCTTATCGAGCGCAACCTTAAGCTGCTCCTTATTTATTCTAAAGACTGGGGGCCTCCTGGTTACAGGAAATCTCCCCGCTGTTCCACTTTTTAGAACTCCTACATTTCTAATGGCAGTTGTGAGGTGTACTACATCCATGGCAGTCCTCCGTTACATTCAAATGATAAAGGAAATCACGGGGAGCGACGCGTATTCCCCGTATTTCCTAGTAGAAAAGATGACATCCAGAAATCTCTTCTACTTCCTTTAAGACTATCCCATCAGTTGGAGTACAGACTGTGTTCGCAGATTGGCCTGGGCAAGCATCGAAGTGCTAGCCTGCGTCAGAATAGAATTCTTCGTATAATCGACAATCTGTGTCGCCATATCTGCATCTCTAATCTGGGATTCGGCTGCCTGGAGATTCTCGGCGGCAATAGCAACACCTTTGGCAGCCATCTCAAACCGATTCTGGTAAGCGCCAAGATCGGCTCTTTGTTTGTTTACTATTTTTAGTGCGTTATCCACGATTCCTATAGTTCGATTCGCTTCCTGCACGGATGAAATAGATACAAAACTGCCAGGATTTTGACTGCTTTCGAGGCCCAGGGCCAAGGCAGTCATAGTTCCGATCTGGATTCTCTCATTTTGGTCCATGTTAGCACCAACCTGAAGCTGCATAATTTCGCCATTGGCAGAGTCTGTTGCAAATCTACCAGTAAGAACATTCATGCCATTGAACTGCGCATGCGAGGCTATACGATTCACCTCGTCGACAAGTTGGGAAACTTCCACCTGAATCTGCATTCTATCCTCATTTGAATAGATGCCATTCGCAGCTTGAACTGACAGTTCCCTAAGTCTGTGCAGTATGTCTTGGGACTCCTGCAGATAGCCTTCGGTGGTTTGTATGAAAGATACGCCATCTTCAATATTCCGCACTGCCTGATTCAAGCCGCGGATCTGACTGCGCATCTTTTCACTAACCGCCAGCCCCGATGCATCATCACCAGCTCGATTGATTCGAAGACCACTCGCCAACTTCTCCATTGACTTCATGGCCTGCCTGTTCACAATACCAAGCTGTCGATTCGCATTTATGGCGCTCATGTTGTGATTTATAACCATGTTCTCTCCTTGAAATGGATATTGAGGAGCATCCATGCTCCTCGTTCTCCTCAAAACCACGGATTATCGCCAAAAAGGAAGCCAAGCGCGTCGCTCCAAGTCGGCTAAATTCCACTGGAACGAGGAGCCATTCCCGCCCTGAGCGAGAATGGCACACCGCCCGTGGCATATTCAAGAAAATGCTTTTTCAAAGATCAACCGGACTCCAGTGTCAGCCCAAAACAGCCGAGTGAGCCTCTTTAAATAACTATAATACCTGCAGGGGTCTCAAGCAAGCTGTTTTTTTGAATTACTGAAGCAGCTGCAATACGCTCTGTCCTCTTACGTTCGCTTGCGCGAGCATTGCAGTGCTGGCCTGCGTTAGAATCTGATTTCGTGTATAATCAACCATGCCTGAGGCCATATTCAAATCTCTTATTCGGCTTTCAGATGCCTGGAGATTTTCGGCACCCACGTCAATTCCTTTAATGGCCATTTCCAGACGATTCTGATAGGCACCCAAATCAGCGCGCTGTTTATTTACTTGTTTCAAGGCATCATCTAACACGCCAATGTTTCGATTGGCCTGATCGGGAGTGCTGAGGGAAATAAAGGCGCCGTTGCCAAATTGTCGCAAACCCAGGGCTGTGGCTGTCATTGTTCCAATGTACACCTGCTCCCTTTGATCCATGTTCGCCCCAATATGCAACCACATCGAAGCTGTTGGCGCGTTAAGGCCTGTGAAGCTGGCAAAGCGGCCGGTGAGCATATTCATACCGTTAAACTGGGCATGAGATGCGATGCGGTCAATTTCATCTATCAGTTGTGACACCTCTACCTGAATTTGCATTCTGTCCTCAGCGGAATAAATGCCGTTAGCCGCTTGAACAGCCAGCTCTCGAATTCGGATTAGCACATCCGAAGACTCCTGCAAATAGCCCTCTGTAGTTTGGATAAACGAAACACCGTCCGAGCCATTGCGACTTGCCTGTTGTAAACCTCGAATTTGGGCCCTCATTTTTTCGGAAACCGCCAAACCCGATGCGTCGTCTCCAGCTCTCGAGATTCGAAGGCCGCTGGAGAGTTTTTCCATCGCTTTGATGGTTGACTCATTGGCTACTTTCAGGTTCCGCTGAGCGTTTAAGGCGCTCATGTTGTGATTAATGATCATATAATCCTCCATGAATTAATAATCTGTGGGCATCCGTGCCCAGTTGTTCAGAGTTCCTTGAGATTCAAACGAAATTCAAGCTCTATCGACAGAGTTCGTCCGAATTGTAGAAATCACCTTACGCCAATAATCGGTGTCTAATCTCCCAAAACTTGAGGTAAAACTTCGAAATTTCTAAAGTGACAATGAGTTTTACCGACTAGTCGGATTCCAAGGTATGAACTTTAGTGGAAACGCATTCAAATATGAAGAAATGCTAGCCGGCTTGCAAAGCATTGCACCGATTGATCGAGTTATTCTGGGAATGAAGGGCTTCGAGTTTCTCGTTCTCCACCTCGTCTGAGGAACGAACACGCGCCACGCTCGGGTGTTTCAAACAGTCGTTAATAAGTATTCTGTATTCAAGTGGTGTGTTTTCCGGCTCAAAATGTAGTGCGATAGCCACAAGATTGTTGTGATTCTCGACAGTTTCATGGCGAACTATTTCGCCGGCCAGTTCAATACTTCTGCCAAAAGTCAGACTAAGCTGAACTTCCACCTTCTTACCGATTAATGATACCTGATCACCAAGGATTATGATTTTAAGCCCGGAGAATGAGATGTCCCGGAGCAATCCATTTCTTGACGCTTTGTCGATCCGAACTATATGAGTGTTGGATACCAGGCTGAGTCGACGCATATTGTTCGTATCGATGATAATCCTTTCTTCCTTACGGCGTTTGGCATTGACATTGGCATCCAGCATAGCGCCAATGATTTCAATCAAAGCATCTGGCGGACGGTGAGTGTATTCCAACTGCGCAAAGTAAATTTCCTTATTGTCCCCATACTGTGTGAAACCAATTACCCGGCTGTGAACAATGAAACTGATTATATCGTTGCTATCTTCTTTTTGAAAACAATATCGTAAATAAACCAATTTCGCTGTTTGCAGTTTTGCCAAGAGTTTATTGGGTAAGGCGATTATTATTTTAGATCCACATAAGGATGAGGAGTAGATAACACACGACCTTTGACCACCTTTATACTTAAGATGGGTTTGATTCTGTATCATACGCAGAGACTTAGCGACATCCTTGGTAAAAGTGACATCTATTTCCTTATACTTATCGTAATAAGCATCTAGCTGCTGGCTAGTTACAAACGCCATGTATACCCGACTTTAAGACTGGGGGTTTACTAAGTCAATTGAATCAATCTCCCAGATATGCATTAACACCACCCGGGTTCGAAATACCTGTTCCGCCAAACCAGAAATGGATGTCAAAATACTCCCTATAGTGCAAAACTATCCGATTTTCCCGATAACTTCGTCCATTTCGGCAATCAGTCTGAGGGTAATACGTTCCATCTCTTCGGATTCTTCGGGCAGTGCGGTGTTCCTTCCACCCCAGCTCTTCTCCTTGAGAAGCTCATCTATTATATAGAAACTTGTTAGTATGGAGATTTTCATGGGGTCTGAGATATGGATGTTTCGCTTGGTTTCTTCCACCTTGTGCTTGAAATACCACAGTATGCGCTTCAGATAGGCCTCATCTTCGTCGGTGCGAACGGTGAATGAGGTGCCTAATACTTCAATGTTAAGTCGGCTACCTCCAGGCATTAGAAGATATCGAATTCGCTCTGGAAGCGATCATCGTCGGTATGGGCATCGTCGGGGCTGGGATCCTCGGATTTGTTTGGATGATTTATCTCATCGTTGGGAATGGGTTCCACGTCTGATTTGTCAGAATCAGGGGATGGATTATCATCGCTGGTTTGAGCACCATAGTTACTTCCAGCGTTCTCAACGGAGGACTCTGTATCGGAGTTGTTTTCATTCACGTCGGGGGTATTCTCAGATTCCAAGCTGCCGTTCTCATTAGAATCGTTCGACGTGTCAATTTGATCGAGCATATCAAAAACACCCTGAAGTCCGGCCTCTATCTGTTCCTCATCGGCCTTTTGGCTCGAGAGCTCGTTTCCAAGCTCGTCTAATCGTGTTTCAAGCTCACTAACACGCTGCTTCAAACTGGCATTTTCGGCGTTTTGAATCCTCAAGACATCCACCACTTCCCTTACTCGCAGCTCAAGTTCTTTCACCTGTGCAAGACTAATCACTTAAGGCCTCCTAGTTCTCCACCCTCCCGCGCCAGACAGAAAAAGTCAAGATTATCGAGATTAAATTTCCAAGCCCTTCCTTGCGGTATCGAGCAGGGTTTTGAAAGATGTTGGATCCTCAACAGCCATGTTTGAGAGAGCCTTCCTATTGATTTTCACCCTTGATTTGTTTAAGCCATTTATGAACCGAGAGTAGCTCAACCCTTCTGCACGAGTTGCAGCGGAAACACGGGCAATCCACAATTGGCGAAAGTTTCGTTTTCTAACTCTACGATCCCGATAGGCATATTGTCCGGCTCTACGTACTGCGTCCTTGGCGACTCGAGTGAGCTTACTGCGCCGACCCCAATAACCCTTCGCGCGGCTCAATATCCCCTTCCGACGAGCTTTTCGTCTTGTACCGTCTACAGCTTTAGGCATCTCATCAACTCCCCGCGTACGGCAACATTCGTTTTAATCGAGGTGTTTCAGTTTTGCTAACCACCACTCGATGACGAAGGTTTCTTTTCCTTTTGGGTGATTTCTTGGTGAGGATGTGCCTGGTACCTTGGCTTTTGTATTTGAATTTGCCGCTCGCGGTTTTCTTAAACCTTTTGTTTGCACTTTTCCTCGTCTTCATCTTAGGCATCTTACCATCCTTCAAATCACGCTGCTGTTCACTGTTCCTTTTTCACGGTTTTTGACTTCGGTGAAAGCAACATGGACATGAATCTTCCTTCCATCTTAGGGGGATTATCTATTTTATAGCTACCTTCGCTAAGTTGTTCCAGTACCTTATCCAGTTTTGTCTTGCCAAGTTCGGTGTGCGCAAACTCCCTGCCGCGAAATCTGACAGTCACCTTAACCTTGTTCCCTTGTTCCAAAAACTCCTGTACATGTCTTGTTTTGAAATCCATATCATGCCGTTCGATTTTTGGCTGCATTCGCACTTCCTTCAAGCGAACCTGATTAGCATTTTTCCTCTGTTCCCTGGATTTTTTCTCAAGTTCATATTTATACTTGCCATAATTAAGCAGCTTGCAAACCGGTGGGCGAGCCTGGGGAGATACTTCAACCAAATCCAATCCCAAATCCCGCGCCATATTGATTGCTTCAATAGTTGCAACTATTCCGGCCTGGTCGCCATTCTGGTCGATTAGCCGGATTTCCCGTTCTCGGATCTCTCCGTTAATCCGCATTTCTTTAACAGCCAATATTTCTCCTTACCCTTACAATCATGATATCATATTTAACAAATTGTTTCATAGGTATAAAACCGAAGTTCCTAGTTTGAGAGGGAATAAACCATAAAGAGTCCGCATTTGTCCATACGATAAAAAATGTATAACTTCAAATGGCGACAGTTTCAAAGACCTTTCTGAGTTAATTCCGAGGGGATATTTGTGCCGGAGACGGGTGTGAATCGTCTGTCTGCTAAGTCACTCCTGTCACTTCTGGTTTGTAATGCGGCTATACCAGAGCAGTCTTGCAGGGAATCGCTTTGTATTTGTCCAAGTTAGTCCTATCTGCTCCATATTCCTGTCAGTTGTTTGCCGCAGTATCTAATAGCCGTAAAAGCGACGAAAGCTTTTACAACAAACCCTGTCCCTTGAGTATATCTCTTAGTCTTTCGGTGGTTGCATCGCTGGGAGGACAGAGGGGGAGGCGCCACACTGGTTTTATCAGACCTATTTGAGCTAGACAGGCCTTAACGGGTATGGGGTTGGTTTCAAGAAATAGTCCTTTAAAGAGAGGCAGTAACTCATAGTGCATGGTTCGCGCCTTTTCGATATTGCCCTTGCGTGCGGCGCCTATCATCTGACACATATAGCGGGGAACTATGTTAGAGGCAACTGAGATTACTCCCGAACCGCCGAGTAGTGTGAGTGGCAAGGCAATGCCATCATCGCCGGCGAACACCGTGAAATCCCTGGGTTTGGAGCTGATTACATCCATCATTTGAGATAGATCCCCCGAAGCTTCCTTTACTCCGATGGTATTTGGATGCTTGGCGATGCGCATCAAAGTTGGAGTTTCGATATTCACTGCAGTACGACCGGCGATGTTGTAGATAATCATGGGCAGATCGACGCTGTCCGCGATGGTGGTAAAATGACGGTAGAGTCCTTCCTGGGTGGGCTTGTTGTAATAGGGGGCTACTTGGAGGCTCGCATAGGCTCCCAGAGACTTTGCTATCTTAGTCATTTTGATTGCCTCTTGCGTGCTGTTGGAGCCGGTGCCTGCGATTATCGGGATTCGGTTCGCGGCGCGTCGTATAACGTGTTCAACGATTTCCATGTTTTCTTCGTGGCTCACCGTAGGACTTTCGCCCGTGGTGCCTACGGGGACAAGGCCATCCACACCGTGTTCTATTTGAAAATCGACGATGCGGCCCAAGGCGTTCATATCCAGCTTGCCATTGGCGTCAAAGGGGGTGATTAGGGCGGTCAAAACTCCGGAAATCACTATTTGCCTCCTTCCAGTAGGGTATTGATGTATGCCTCAACCTCAAACCAGCCATTTTTGCCCTCGAGCCATTCAAGGGCACGAACCGCTCCGAGGGCGAAGCCGCTGCGATTGCGTGCCTGGTGTGAGATTGTAATGAAATCTGCCTCTGAGTCCATCCTCATTTCGTGTGTTCCCGGGGTGGATCCAATTCGAATCGATGTCATTTGAAGCGCGTCCTGCGGAATTGGGGTATTTTCAGGAAGTTCTGTAAGTGCATGAGTTTTCCTTTCGAGTTGGGAGAGAATCTTATCGGCGGCGGTTAGGGCGGTTCCCGATGGGTGGTCGGCCTTTTTGTTGTGATGGTATTCGGTTAGGGCGACATCGTATTCATCGGCATTGTTGATGAGTGCAGCCGCATGGCCACAAAGACGGAAGAAGATATGTGCGCCCACGGAGAAGTTGCTTCCCCGCAGAAGTGGTCCCTTTGCGTTGCGATATGTCTCTTTTGCCGCCCCAATCAGATTGTCCCAACCGGTGGTACCTATTACCACCGGGATACCAAGCTCGGCATAAATGGTGATTCGTTTTAGTATGCCCGGCGCAAGCGCGAACTCAATGATGCCATCCACGCCGGAGAGAGTTTTTTTGCTTAGGAGTTTGGTATCACCATTGCCTTCGGCATCAATTCGAATTTTCACTTCATGTTCCCGCTTCGAAAGGACGAATTCGATTTCTCGGCCCATGCCTCCATAGCCAACAATAGCGACGTTCATTGAGTCAATGTAACCGCGCAGGTGTTCACTATGTCGCTTACCGATGCACCGCGCGATAAATCACTAACCGGCTTCGCGAAACCTTGGAGGAAGGGGCCATATGCGCCGGCACCTGCAAATCTTTGGGCAATCTTATAGCCTATATTGCCAGCCTGCAAATCCGGAAATATCAGAGTGTTTGCTCGCCCGGCTACCGTGGACGATGGAGCTTTTTTTTGTGCCGTAGCCATATCAATAGCGGCATCAACCTGCATTTCGCCATCAACCTCAAGTTCAGGTTCTCGTTCTTTGACTATTTTCAGAGCTTGTAGCACTTTATCAACTAGTTGATGCGATGCAGACCCCTTCGTGGAAAATGAAAGCATAGCGATTATAGGATCGACACCCAAGTAGGTTCTACAGGATTTTGCTGAAGCCAGGGTTATTTCGGCCAACTGCTCAGGATTTGGATTGGGTATGGTTGCGCAGTCTGAGAAAATCATCAGGCCATCGTGGCCCCACTTTTTGTCTGGGAAATCCATAACCAGGCAGGAAGATGCCGATTTCACTCCCGGAGCCGTTTTGATAATAGTGAAGCCCGCAATCAGCACTTTGGCGGTAGCATTTTCCGTACCGGCCACGATGGCATCAGCATCCTCCCGCGTCACCATCATCATGCCCCAGTGTAATGGTTCGACAATCTTTTTGCGAGCCTCATCCAGACTCATTCCCTTGTGTGCCCTCAATTGATAGTAATGTTCGGCATAGGTATCAAGTTTTGGCGATTCCTCAGGGCATACAATTCTCATACCGTAGAGGCTTACTCCACCTCTTTCAGCAGTCTCTTTCACTTTTGCTGGCTCTCCCACCAGAAAAACCTCTCTGGCAATTTTTTCGTCGACAACAATACTTGCGGCTTTTAAAGTGCGGAGTTCTGTAGATTCCGGCAACACCAGGCTCTTAGACAGTCTACGCGCCTTCTCGCTGATTTTTTCGGTGAAAGTCATACGCGGCTCCAATTCTTTCTGTATTCTATCGCATTTGGCGTAACTAGGGGGAGGGGGGTAGCGATATAGCGAGAAGTAATCAAAGAAATAAGCTATTGAGAATACGTTCACAAGGCCGAACCCGCAATGACCTTATCAGGTTTCACGCCAAAACCATGTTGCCCGCTTGTTGAGTTAAACCTCCCGGACGGATAAGGGCTATGTCGCGATTCATTTCGGGTATAAGGTGCAAACGAGCCAGAGCGTTCTTTCCCTTTCAAAAAGCATCTTGCTTCTCCATGAACCATCGTGAATGCTATGATTGGTGCGAGTATGGAAATAGGTGTTTATGGACTTGGTAGATTTGGAGGTTTTTGGGCTTCACAGCTTGCTGCCTTCCACACTGTGCTTGGATGGTCGCGAAACGAGAATAGATCCACCCCTGCCGGTGTCCGCCGGGTTTCGGAAAACGAGTGTTTGGCAGCTCCAGTAGTGATTCTTTGTGTAACAATTTCCGCGATGGAAGAGGTGCTTGAAAAAATTGCTAAACTCCTGGCTCCGGGCACACTCGTTATGGATACCTGTTCTGTTAAGGTATATCCGGCAAATCTAATGCTCAGGTTGCTTCCTCCAGAAATTGAAATAATTGCCACGCATCCGATGTTTGGCCCGGACTCTGGAGTGGATGGTATCACGGGACTGCCGATGGTATTCTCACCCATGCGGGTGGATGAAAGGATTGCTCAGCTCTGGAGTAGCAATTTCGAAGCTATGGGTTTGAAGGTGATAGATATGAGTCCTAAGCAACACGATGAGGAGATGGCTTTTTCACAGGGGATAACGCATTTCATAGGGAGAGTTCTGGGTGAATTGGATTTGAACTCAAGCATTATAGGAACAGCTGCTTATAAAAAACTCTTGGACATTGTGCAGCAAACCTGCAACGATCCTTGGGATTTATTTGTCGATTTACAGCGTTTCAATCCAAACACTGCGGCGATGAGAGGCAGACTTCAGGTTGCGATTAACTTGATGCTTGATAAATTCGAATCCATTGAGCTTCCGGAGGACATTTGATGGCCGAGATACACGAAAAATATATTAATGAGAGCAAACTCGATACAATCCTTGCCGAGGATTTAAGCTTCGTGGGAGAGATTTCGTTCACTAAAGAATTGATGATTAAGGGTCGTTTTAATGGTAAGATTCGGGCAAGTGGCGATCTTTACATAGGTCCGCGAGCCGATGTCGAGGCGGAAATTGAGGCGGCTTCGGTTTATGTGCGTGGCAGAGTGAAAGGCAGTATCAAAGCAAATTCGAGAGTGGAACTGCAAGACGAAGCCGAGGTGATTGGCGATATCACCGCACCAAAGATAGTGATGGATACTGGCTGCCGATTTGACGGTGTAAGCCACATGAAGTCCGTATGAGGAAGGCGTGAAATGAGATACTCGCATTGGGGAGCAATCGCCCTCTGCATTATTGGCCTTGTCAGGTCCCTTCACGGGCAGCAGAAGCAAGACGCGTTAGTGCTTTATCGCGAGGGCAGATATGCAGAAGCAGTGGAGACTTGTTTGAGGGAGCTGGAGCAATATGGTGTGGATGATTTTAGGAGCAGAATGGACGCTTACTCGGTTCTTGGGTGGTCTTATATTCGAATGGGCGAGTATCAGAACGCCCTGAACTACGCAAGGGAGGCGCGAAATGAAGTTCGTGGCGATCCCAGAATAGTTGAAATCGAAGCGGAGGCTCTTTTCTACCTGGGACGGAATCTTGAGTCGCTCGCCCTTTTTGAGGAGTATGTGTCCTTGAATTCGACGGGAAATCGAATTGATGTGGTCTACTATTTCATGGGAGAATTGTTTCTTCGTCTCGCTGAATTTAGTCGTGCCGATATAGCTTTTTCGACGGCTCTTTACTACAGTCCCCAGGTTGCCAGGTGGTGGGCTCGACTTGGATACGCCAAAGAACAAAATCTAGATATAGAAGGGGCAGCCCAGGCCTATACTCGGGCTTTGGAATTGCTTCCCTCACTCGAGGAAGCCAAGGTTGGACTGGAACGTATACAAGGTTAGTCTGCTCACGCTTTTGTGAACGAATCAAACCGGCCGTCCTTCCAGTAGCATAGACCAGATAGCCTCATGTGCCCCTGCTCCAATCGCATCATTTTATTCCCCAGCACCGCCCCCCTCATCCTGCATCAGAACTTTGTAGGGGGAGACGTTGACACAAAAAAGTGTCCTGTATAGATTCTTAGCCCGTGGGGCCGCTAGCTCAGCTAGGTAGAGCAACGCCCTTTTAAGGCGTGGGTCAAAGGTTCGAATCCTTTGCGGCTCAAATCCGATCCCGCCGGAGTGTTTGTCTCCATCGTCTAGTGGTTAGGACACCGGGTTTTCATCCCGGCAACGGGGGTTCAATTCCCCCTGGAGATGTCTGGATTTTCAAAAACAATAACTATTCTCATCTCTTGAGATTCCCCCTTTGCCACCTGCTTAATGCAAAACTCATGATATGCTTTTACTGTCATAAATCTTTTATATATAAGTAAATTACCCGTATAATTGATCTTCCTACTATGATTTTTTCATAGCAACTGACTAATTTGACATCATGAACGTATCTGATTGTAATTACTTATTCATAAACAAAATAAGCTCCGTTGGCCTGAAATATGCGTCTAAGAAGACTATCAGGGACTGCAAGGAGTTAACCGATGAGGTGGTTATTTGGATTGTTTATTTTGAATGTGACATTGACTGGTTGCAACAACCTTTTAGAGTTGTTAGTAAATCAATCAGAATATCTAGGCCCAATCAGTTCATCACCTATAGTTTCCGGATTAAATGCAGATGATCAATTGGGTAAGGCGGTTTCTATTTCCGGAAATTATTTCATTGCCGGGGTTCCAAGAGATGGAAGCAAAGGTTATGATGCCGGCGCAGCCTATGTTTTTAGCAATACCGGTCCTAATACTTGGGATACCGGAACCAAGATTGTGGCTCCGGATGCGGAGGCAGAGGATAATTTCGGGCATTCTGTTTCAATTTTCGGGGATTATGCAATTGTAGGTGCCTATTTGGACGATGATGATGCCATTGATTCCGGGGCGGCATATATCTTTAAGAAGACAGCCAGTGGTTGGGACAGCATAACCAAGTTAAAACCGCAAAACCCTGCAATAAATGATCATTTTGGCTGGTCGGTTGCAATTTCCGGAGATTATGCAGTTGTGAGTGCCCTCACCAACACTGATACGGGAACCAGCCCGGGTTCGGCCTACATCTTTCACAGAATCGGAGTCAACAGCTGGGATGATGGCTTTGAAATCTCGGCCCCGGATGGAGGTTACTTCGATTTCTTTGGGAATGCTGTTTCGATTTCTGGAGACTATGTAATTGTGGGTTCTTTTTTCGATGCCGTGAATGGCCCTAGATCTGGCTCGGCCTATATTTTCCGAAGAATAGGAGAAAACATCTGGGATAGCGGTACTAAAATTATCGCTCCCGATGGCACAGTAGGAGACAATTTCGGTCATTCTGTCTCAATTTCTGGGGATTACGCAATTGTGGGTGCGTTGGGATGCGATGATGGCAGTATCCAGGATTCAGGGGCTGCCTATGTGTTTCATCGAACAGCATCTAATTCTTGGGATATTGGTACCAAAATTGTCGCTTCCAATGCCGCAGCAGGAGACAAATTCGGCCATTCTGTTTCGATTTTTGGAGACTATGTAATGGTGGGTGCATATGGACATGACGATTTGGAGTTGGGAATTGATTCTGGCTCTACTTACATTTTTGCTAGGACAGATATCAATAGCTGGAATACCAGCATCCAGTATGTGCAGGAAAATGGTGCTGCAGGAGATGGTTTTGGTGCCGGACTTGCGATGGCGGATAACTACGCTATTATAGGTGCCGACCGCGCAGATGACAGTGGAGTCGATTCCGGAACGCTAAAGATACTCGCTTACAAGCAAATTGACTTCGGCAACTCTTCGTATAGAACTGCTTATGCCGGGCGTCCGCCTTTCTTGAGAGATCTTTGGCGCCAGTCTTCTCGTATCTTTGTGGTGGAAGCGGAACTGTGCGAATCTGAATTGTGGCATATATAGAATTTGTCACGCTATGGAATCAACTGGGTGGATATGAGATTGAAATAGTGAGAATGCACAGTCGACAAATGTGGATGGAAATGTACAATAGTCAAAATACTTTTAGAGGATTCTTGCCATTTGAACGATAGAATAACTCTGAAGACCGCAGATTTGGATGGTCATCTAAGCGAGGTGGATCGTGAAAATATCGCACAGCTTCATCGATACTACGATGAATCAATGCGCTGCTTCCGGAAGCTTTCTGCGGGTGGATCCAATCCATCGTTGGTAAAAAACGAAACGGACAAAATTATAGGTCTTTATGATAAGATGGGGAAGTTCATGCAGAAGATTATTGCGGACGAACCCAATTTACATGTCTACAGTTTTAAAACACCGCCGATTCAACACGGCGAAGTGTCGCGTTTGATAGCGAAACTGAGAGACTCGAGAACTGGCAAAGAGGAGTTTGTTTATTACATCCAGCGGGCCTATGAACTGTTGTTCAATCTTGCCTGGGGCGGTTCCGGAAAGAGGCAGAAAAACTATCTGGTAGTTAAAACTCCGGTTATGATACCGGTTCAGAATTTTGCAGTACACAAGATTCCCGATGTTGATGAGCTAATCAAGGATACGGTGATGTGTGTGATGCTTCGAGGTTCCTTACTCCCATCAATGATTTTGAGTAAGGAAATTCAGGAATATAGTTCCACAGGAATGGTTACGCCTTTTGCACTTTTCAGGATTAAAAGGGACGATTCAAAGTCGAAGGATAATATGGAATATGTTCTAGATTTGAGTATGTCTTATTTCGACCTCGAAAACCTTGAAAACAAGAATTTGGTGTTTGCCGATCCGATGAATGCAACGGGGGGATCGATGGTTACAATAGTGAAGTATCTTCTCAATCAAGGAATTCGGCCCAGGTCTATAAAGGCACTCAATGTGGTGGCTGCCCTTCAGGGTTCGTTGCAATTTGTTAGATCGATCGAAAACATAAATGTTTATATGCTGTGGATGGATCCAATGCTCAACGATTCGGCATATATCCTCCCGGGACTTGGAGATGCGGGGGACAGGATAAATGGTCCGGACGATGGTTTTCCCCGGAGCATGATTCAATTAGTTGCTGACTACGGCGCGAATCTGGCCTCTCTTTATCGATCGCAGGTTAGAGAGATTGAGCGGACAGTTTTGGGAGGATGATGACGGTTTGTGAAGATAGCTTGGGGAGCGCTGCCGTCCCCGCAGGAAGTAAGTCCACCATTACTCAGATTACCTGGAGCAATGTGGGCATTATAAAAGGATGGCGTGCAATTAACTTAGGTTTCGTAGTCTTGTCTATTCTTATGCTTTTTGCTTGTCAGACATGGAGTACCAGGAAGGAGCGGGCAATCGAAGCCTACAATCAAGGAAACAAACTTCGCGAGGCTGGCAGAACTCTGGATTCGATTTCTTACTATAAACAGGCTCTTGAGTATGAGCCGGAAATGGCTGCCGCCGCCTACAACTTGGCGCTTGTTCTGGCAGCCGCTTCCGATAGTCATGCGGATTCATCGGACAGGAACACCTCGCTTTCGAAAAAGAATGTCGAGGAATCCTTGGAATTGCTTAGATCGCTTCTTCGCCGTGATCCCCAAAACCTTACTGTATTGCGCGCCCTGGGATGGGTGAGCTGGAAGAGCAATCAGTTGGATGTGGCTCTGGAATACTATCAGGCTGTATTGGCGGTTTTTCCCGCCGATGAAATCGTACTCAGGGCCATATGTGAAATCTACGAAACCATGCATGAACCGGAAAAGGCCCTCAAAAATCGGAAACTCCTTGTGAAACTGGCGAATAATGCCGAGAGCAGGATTAACCTGGCGAAAACCACCGCATTGCTGGGGAATAAGCAAGAGGCTCTGAAACTATACGACGATGCTCTTTTTTATGGCGAGAGTATACAGGCGCTTGAGGGTGCGGCCGAAATTTCCGAGGAATTGGGCCTGTATCGGGAATCCGTGGGGTATAGAATCAGATTATTGGATGTCGGCGAGAACTCGACTGAGAACTGGTGGCATATAGCCCGCTTGAGATTGGCTAAGATTTACGACTATGAAAAGGGATTTGAGGCATTAGAGCAGGCTCTGAACAAGGGCTTTGCCGATAAAGAGCTTATAGAGGAATTAGCACGGGAAACCCCGGTAGCTGTAGGAGAAACAATTAGAAAAGCCTTCGAAACCAAACTTGAGAAATAAGGCTGCAAACACAATCCATAGGTATATCAGATATCCACTATTTCTCGTATCTCTTCGAAAACCACATCTGCTTCTCTTGAACCATTCACAAACCTAAGCAGCCCCTTTGCCCCGTACCAGTCACTTAGCGGCCGAGTTTCCTTCTCATAGAGAGCGAGCCGCCTATTAACTGATTCCAGATTATCATCTTTCCGAGTATAGAGCTGTGCGCCGTCGTCGTCGCATATATTTTCCACTAGTGACGGCATCGAATCCACATGGTAAATGCGTCTGCATACAGGGCAGGATCTGCGTCCGGTTAGACGTCTGATTAGAACTTCCCGAGTGCATCGAAGTTCGATTGCATGGTCGATATTGTCGATTTTCGAGAGGGAGTCAGCCTGATGAATGGTTCTTGGGAAACCGTCAAGTATAAATCCACGGATGGCATCATTCAACCCAAGCCGAGTTCTAAGTATCTCAACTGTTATTTCGTCCGATACCAATCCGCCGGAGTCCAAAGTTTTTTTCACCTTCATCCCCAACGGCGTTTGCTTGTTGATGTTCTCTCGAAAAAGATCGCCGGTTGACACATGTGGAATGCCCAGCAAAGCACTTAGTCGAGCTGCCATAGTGCCCTTACCGCTCCCCGGGGGGCCAAGGAATAGCATTTTCACTTTCAATTCCTTCTGGATACGAGATTCAGAATTTGTAGCGAGTCTGCAGATCTCTCACTAGAGCCGGCGGATCATTTTGATTCCAACGTTCCCACTCGACAAAATTCGTTCAGTATGCTGACTTCGAAACACTCTATTTTGCAGCTGCTTAGATGACTGGGCACAGCCTGGAAACAAAATTTACCTTCATGCATGCATTGCAGATTGGCACAAGTGAATATCATTCGGATCGCTAATTTCCGTTCAACTTCATTTTAAGATAAAACTGTATCAAAGTCAAACCATTTCCGGGTGTGAGATATTGCGCTGGAGGACGATTATATTCCGCAGAATCTGACGCTAAGGAGGGTAGCTGAGCTTGCTTTTTTCAGTCTTGGAGTTTTGGAACTAAAAGCGTGAAGCCGGTTGGGATATGTGGATTCTCCATCTATCAAACACATCAAAACCAAACTTAATAATAGAACTAATCAGTCGTTTTGAGTATTCATCACAGGAAACTTCTGATGGCCAGAGCAGAGAAATTCCCTGGCTTGGAATTCTGATGTTGATATAAGCATTCGGTGTATCACTGACTAATTTGGAGCCCGAGGCTTGAGAATAGCGATTGAATTGATTGATCAAGCGTACAAGCCAGGGAGTCGAAACAGAATAAGGCGAAAACGATGATAGTTATCGAAATGATTGTGGCGGTAATCCAATTGCTGTGAACCGCAGCAAAGCTTTCCATTTTGTCATATTACAGTGACGTCGATCGCTCTGTGGGAATCTCGCTGCACTCCGCGAGCTTCAATATTTGCTCAATAGTTTTGAGCGCCATATACCCGTCTTTCAATGAGGATTTGCTTTTTTGCCTAGGATTCAGGCTTAAGGAAACCACGTGATTCATCATTCCGGAAAAGTATCCAGTGGCGCAGTTCCATTCGCCCTTTTCCCGTACCAGCGATCGAAATCCGCTATAGTATGGCGATTCTTCCGATTTCCAAATTTCATACGTCCCGTTCCCAATGCGAACCCTTCCCGATGTAAAACTCAAATCCAATTCGAACACTAAATGATCCCGACTACCCGAGATATCAATGGTTATATCGGTTTTACCAATGCTGCCAATGACTAGAAGCTTCCCACCTGGTTTTTCCGGATTTCCCAAGGCCTGTTGAATGTCGATATCTGCATCGCAGAGGAAACGCACGATATCAATCATATGGGTGCCGTCGTGGTAGATTGTTTTCCTACTGGGCTTGTTTCCACCCATGTAGAGTCGAGAATTTAGGGACAGCAACTCTCCCAAGGCATTGCTGTTGATAATTTTCCTGATAGATTGATAATCACGTGAGAAACGTCGTTCGTGATTTACAACTACGCGAGTCGATTCAGATTTTGCCATTTCCATTACCGGCCTGATATCTGCTATTGAATTGGCCAGTGGCTTCTCACAAACTATCACGGGAATTCGATAATGAAATCCCATTTCAAGGAGTTTTGGATGCGTATCGGTCCAAGAGGCTATGTGAAGTATGTCGGGATTCTCATTGCGAACCATTTCCTCTGCATCGTCATATATTTGGACTGAATTCCAATCTGCTTGGAATTCTCTCCGGTGTTTTTTCGACGGATCCGCCCCGGCTGTCAAAATGGTATGTGGATTGTCAGCGATTGCTTCTGCGTGAGTCGCGGGTTTTTCCCTTAGGGAGTCCTTTTGAAGAGTCGAGCCTATTCGGCCAAGACCGGCGATTACGCATCTTAATTGACAATTACTTCTTTGTGTCATTTAGACTGCAGAATATTGTGAACTGGATGCTTCCGTACACCGATAGACCATGTCCCGGAATCTATATCGAAAAACTAATGGTACTTTTTTGGTTTTTTTCTGATGTGCTTGACATTTTTTGTTTGTGGGAGTAGTTTTTTGTTTTACCTGTGATACAGGCC
>UWYT01000114.1 GCA_900608495.1 Olavius algarvensis spirochete endosymbiont
GCTGAGAGACTTTCGGCCTTAACGACTGTTTTCAAATTGTGGGACAACCCGAAGCGCTTTGAAGACCGCCTGGAATTATTCATCCATCGTTGTGTACGAGATGGCGACTGGAAGTTTCTGGAGTCTGTATATGAGATGTGGGGAAATTCATGGCCTTCTGTGGCCCGGGCGGATGGAGCCTTGGTTTTGGCGAGCGCTCTCTTTGAGGATAGATTGCATTCGAGTGTTCGGGTGGAGGAATACCTTGAAACGGCCGTGGAATCGGCGCCCTTCAGCTGGTCGGGATTGAGGGCGGCCGGGTTGCTTCATCGAGATATTCCTGTCGTTTCGGGAGAAGAGATTGACTTTGAAGATAGCGATGATGATTTGATTATTCAGCTTTTCGTTAAATGGGGCCTCTTCGATCTGTCAGTGAGTGAAATTTTGAAGAATCCCCAACGCTATTCCAGCAAAACCATCAGAATGACAGCCAGGGCGATTGCAATGTCACAGCCGAGATTGTCTATTAGACTGGGTAATCTACTTTGGACCAGAGACAATTTCACTCCTACTAAGGAAGATTTGTTAATTCTATACCCGCTTCCATATGACAGCTTAGTCTCGGATATAGCTGCTGAGGAGGGAACGTTGCCGGAGATATTGACGGGCTTGGTGCGTACCGAGAGTGCATGGGATACCAATGCAGTAAGCCGCTCTGGCGCTATGGGGCTGGGCCAGTTCATGCCTGATACGTGGAGAGAATGGGTTGATCGCCGCAAACTTCCCGAGGATTCGGATCCTATGAATCCCGAAATCAATCTCGTTCTATCTGCCGCCTATTTGAACTGGCTCGATGCCAGGGAATGGACCAGTGGATGGACGGATGTTTTAATCTCGTACAATGCTGGAGGTGGTACATTGCGAGAATGGCGTCGTAATCAACCCGGTTTGGGCGAAGATCTTTTTAGAGTTAGCTTCCCGTTAGAGGAACCTCGCAGTTATGTTCACAAAGTTTTTTCAGCCGCCACCATTTATGCACATCTTTATGAAGGGAAAACTCCCTGGCTACTCCACGCATCCTGGGGGCTGACTTCTTTTAGGTGAATCAAGTGACTGTGTTGCAGGCTGCCTTGCTGGGATTAATCCAGGGTCTTACCGAGTTTCTTCCTATTTCTTCATCAGGTCATCTGGTACTTGCCCGGGCTCTGATGGACTTGAATGAGGTGCCGGTTCTTTTCGATGTATTGCTTCACATAGCAACATTGTTGGTGGTGGTTTGGGTTTTCAGGCGGAGACTTGGGTGGTTTCTTGCGTCGCTGTTTCGATATTTCAGCCGTCAAACTCGGGAGAGTGATAAACCTAATCTAAGGCTGTTTCTGCGCTTACTTGTGGCTACGGCCATTACCGCGATAGTTGCCTATATAGTATCTGGTTTGAGAGTTCGGGAATCTCCAGTAATAGTTTCGGCCTTTCTTATGCTTACTGCTCTGATACTTCTTTCTACGGTTAGTGTCAAGGGGAATAAAAATCTTGAAGAACTCTCCTGGGTCGGAACGCTTGTTACAGGCACTGCTCAAGGTTTCGGTGTCTTTCCCGGGATCAGTCGCTCGGGTATTACAATCGCCTCGGGGATGATGGTTGGGATGGATAGAAGGGCAGCTGGCGAGTTTTCCTTCTTGCTTCTGATTCCAGCAGTAGCCGCCGCCTTTTTGCTCTCTTTGAGGGATGCCGCGGAACTCTCGAATACTGTATCGATAAGTGCTCTTCTAGTGGGTTTTACCTCGGCCTTGATTGCTGGGTATGCGTCACTGAAATTCTTGCTGTGGCTTATTGCCAGAGGAAGGTTGTGGTTTTTCGCTATATACCTAATTCCAGTGAGTATAATGGGCTTGCTTCACTTTGGTTTCTGAGTTCACTGGGATATTGATATACTGAATATCCATCTCGTTTGGTTTCAGGCCTGCTTTGTTAAGCCGCAAAACTGGCGATTCCGATAATCGAGGGAGGAGGCTTTTATCGATGTCCCCAGGTTCGAGTAAGTATGCCTATCTGTCCGTGATTAGCTTCTCCTTAGCTTTGTACTTTTTTATAGCGATATCTGTCTCTGCGCTTGGGAGCAGCTCTGCGCTAGTGAAGCCGGGGGCCTTCCTTGTTAGCCGTTTTAACCTGGCATCACTCTATATCCCGCTGTTATTGATGTATTGCGGTTTTCTCACCAAGGCGAATCGTCTACCCAAAAAAACAATAATTCTGCTGTGGATTTCTCCCATTCCCTTCCTTACTTCGGCGATATTCTTGCACATTGTCTTTAACAACACCACAATGCTCGCGCCCAGGGTTTTGGTGACGGCTTTTGGACGATTTCCGGCAATTTTACTCTTCCTGCTCCTGCTTGCGATTGAGATAGCTGGGATTGCCGGGCTAAGCAGATATCTTGAGGGGTCAGACCACAGCTTGTTTACCGGAAAAGTACTAAACAGAATCGTAAATGGGGTGATTAGTTTTTTTAATAGCGAAACCAGCGGCAGCACTGTTTCTTCGAACGGAGAACAGGGAAAACAGGTTAACGAAATATTCTCTCCTGCATTTCCCGAACAACCGTTTGAGTATCATGGGCCTCCTTTGCAGGAAGCCCCCGAAAAGCTGGCCTTTCCCGGTTCGCCAATGGCGGAACCGGGAATTTCAGATTTTATATCTCGTGTATTAAATTCCAAGTCGGAATTGTCGGCCGATTGTACGGATTCAATTGAGGATTCGCCCGATGAATATGAGGATATTCCCGAGGAACTTGAACCACGAGGAAGTGAGCCAATAGGTCCCAAACCGGTGCCTGCATTCAGGCATTCCGAAGAGCAATATCATGTACCGGTTGAGGGACTTTTAGATGTGTATCCGGAACCGCGTATCATTGCGATTGACGAGACAATTCGAAAAGCAGCGAACGTTCTTGAGCAAACTCTGAAGGAATTCAGGATTGACGCGAAAGTAACCGGTATTTGTAAGGGTCCTGTGATTACCATGTTTGAACTTCTGCCGTCACCCGGAGTGAAATTGAGCAGTATCGTAAATCTCCAAGACAATATTGCGTTGCGCCTGGCGGCGAGCAGGGTTCGAATCATTGCTCCTATTCCGGGGAAACATGCGGTGGGCATTGAAGTGCCAAACAAGAAACGCTCGATTGTTTCGTTCAGTTCGATTGTGGAATCCGAGGAGTTTCGGCAATCCAACGCTGAAATACCTGTGATATTGGGTAAGGACATCAGTGGTGGGAACAAAATAATTGATCTAACACGAACCCCTCATTTACTGATAGCAGGCGCTACCGGATCGGGTAAGTCTGTCTGTGTCAACTCCCTCATTGCTTCTGTGCTCTATTCTCGCGGCCCAAGGGATGTCAAGTTGCTCATGGTTGATCCGAAAATCGTGGAACTGAAACTATACAATGGTATTCCACATCTATTGACTCCAGTTATTATCGATACGAAAAGGGCGATTCAGGCGCTTCAATGGTGTCTCTATGAGATGGAGCGGCGTTATTCGCTTTTGGATTCTCAGGGAGTTCGAGATATTAAGTCTCTCAATATACGAATTAGAGAGAGAGAACTTGCGACAGATTCGATGCCTTATATCTTAGTTATTGTTGATGAATTTGCCGATTTGATGGCTACAAGTGGAAAGGATTTGGAGGCCATTGTTGCTCGTTTGGCAGCCATGAGCCGGGCGGTTGGCATTCATCTCGTTCTTGCTACACAAAGGCCTTCGGTGGATGTGATTACGGGACTTATCAAGGCGAATTTTCCAAGTCGAATTGCTTTCATGGTGGCAGGTAAAACCGATAGTCGCATTATTATCGATACGATGGGAGCGGAGAAACTACTCGGACGAGGAGATATGCTGTTCACTTCGGCCTGGGATCCATTCCCTTCTCGAATGCAGGGAGCCTTTCTTGCCGAGAACGAGATAGAAAAAATGGCCGACTATGTCAAATCTCTCGGCGAGCCTGATTATATCGATCATGAAATGTTCATCGACGATGAGGATGAACACCTGCTCCAGAGAGAGGGTGATGGTGACGATCCAGTGTACGAGAAGGCGGTTGAGATAGTTGTGAGTTCCCGAAAAACTTCGGCATCTTATCTTCAAAGGAGACTGAAGCTTGGATACAACAGGGCCGCGAGATTGATTGAAGAGATGGAACGCCGGGGCATTGTTGGTCCGGCAAATGGGTCTAAACCCAGGGAGTTAATTCACGTTCCTTAAGATGGAGGCTGTGACCGGTGATTACTTCTTAGATATTCTCACGGTTAAAGGCGCACTCCACGGACCGCTTCCGTACCTGTTCTTCCCGCGAATGCGGTATGCAACCTTCCCGATTGGCGCTGGAGAATCCACATAGCTGGAACCTTCGATTGTGGGATCCATCATTTTCCATTTAGTCTCTTCGGCTTTCCTACGTATAAGTTCATAGCTTTCGGCGTCATACATTGACAGCCAGCTAAGTTCGATGGCGTTGTTTCCCAAAACCTTATAACCAAGAGATGGAAGTTTGCCAAGTTTCATGGATGAAGTTTCGGTTGCTTTGGCGCTTTCTATCTTCGCTGTGGGAAGGTTGGATGACTCAGGATTCTGTTCTTCCGTTTTAAGTCCCCCAAGTCTTTTGGCGGATTGCTCCTCAACTCTTTTTGCAAAGATTGGGTATCGCTGAAGTATTTTGTCGAAGGTTTCCTTATCAAGTACATAGAGATCGCAATAGTCCTTTGCTATAATGGTGGCGTTTCTTGGACTGCTTAGCAGTAGGGCGGTTTCGCCGAAAAATTGACCGGAGGAAAGAGAGGCGTATGTGATTGTTTGTTCTTTGTTTAATACTTCAACCACGCCCTGGCTGATAAAATACATCTCATAACCAATTTCGCCATAGGTGATTATTTGATCTCCCGGAGTGTATATAACCGGATTGAGATTCAAGATGATATCTCTTATAAACTCGTGGCTGGCCTCTTTGAAGAGAGGCACTTTTTCGATTATGTCTCGATTAAGAAAGAAGGCGATTTGAGTTTTAAGCGATTTTGGCAAATCTAATAGTAGATCGGATTCCTCGTAACCTCTGCGACTTTCCCATAGATAGTCGTAATAGTCGTGAATTTGGTTTTGGAGCTGATTCGGTATATTGCGATATTTCAGAAAGGTGTTGATGTTTTCCACTCTCTCCCTGAAACGACTCTTGGCGATGTCCAAGTTTGCAATGATGTTGGCGATATTGCCGATTATGAATCCATAAATAGCGGCGCCCATCAACATTACGACTATTACGTAGATGAACTGAATTGGACTCTCTGGGGTGATATCGCCGTAACCAATTGTAGTCAGTGTGGTGATGGTCCAGTAGAAGGCTTCAAGGTAGACAGCCCCATTCGATGTGTAATCCCCGGAGGAAGTATATTTGCCGACGCCTCCCATGTAAATCCATCCACAGGCCACAAGGTGAGCTGCAACTAGAATCCAGAATATCAGCATAAATAGACGCATAAGAGCAGGATTGACAAAACTCAGTTCCCTTGCCCGCCGTAGTGTTTTTGAGCTTCCGAAGAGTTTTAGAAGGCGGGTTAATCGGAAGAAGCGTAATAAGCGATTAAAGACTAGGTGCCGGCTATTTATAAAAGTCCATGTGAAGGGTATGGTGGCAAGAATGTCGAGTATAAACCATCCTTTGATGTAGCGTATGGCTATCGCTTTGCGATCGCTTATTCTTTTGTGTCTGACACTGTAGGTTGTGTTGAATTGAACAACGATGTCGGCGATGAATGTGAGAGTTATCAAAGCATCCAGCGCGATTAGACTTGGAGTTATTGTGATTCTGAATACCACGATAAGCGGGGCGACAATAGTCGCCGCTACAGTGACGAGCAGGACGTAAAATTCCCATAGCACTTTGAATCGGCTATCGGGATAGATTAGTGGTATTGGCATTAATACATTCCTATTACGGTCTCAATAATCGGCAGCGGCATTCTTAAACGCAAGTGCGCGGGGATGAAATATTCTGCTGGGAAGTATGGTTCCGGGTGCGCGCCCTTGCAAAGATGTTGGATGGGACAAGGCTTGGTGTTGACTTAGTTCGTCACGGACTTCATAATTAAGTGTATGAAACTCCGCGCTATTGCTGTATGTGCTCTTAATCTGATTAGTGTGTCAGCGTTAATTGCACAGGCAGAGATGCTTCCAGCCAGGGTGTATGTTATCCCTTTAAGGGAGGATGTGGATCGATATCTCGGGGTATTTCTGGGGCGTTCTCTTGAGGAAGCCGAGAGGGCGGGGGTAGAGACGTTGATTATCGAAATTGATACCTTCGGCGGCCGTGTAGACACGGCTCTGGAAATTGCCAGTAAGCTAGGCTCTGCCACGTGGGCCAAAACTGTTGCCTATATTCCCGTTGATAGCGGGGGGCGTGGAGTGAGTTGGTCGGCTGGCGCGCTCATGGCATTTTCCTGCGCGGAAATCTGGATGGCCCCGGGAACCTCAATCGGAGCCGCTGCGCCGGTGTATCAAACCACGGAAGGGATTCAGCCTGCCGAGGAAAAAACGGTGAGCGCGTTGCGGGGGCAAATGGCTGCCCTGGCCGAGAAAAACGGGTATCCTGTCGGAGTTGCGCTAGCGATGGTGGATGCTGATGTAGTTCTTAAAGAGGTGATTGTTGATGATTCCGAGTCACTATTGACGGAGACGGACATCAATGCGATGGAGAGGAAGAATGTACAGTTTGAGATTGGGAAAACAGTTAGTGATAAGGGCAAGCTTCTAACGCTTACGGCCGGAGAAATGGAACGCTACGAGGTGTCAGCAGGCAGCGCCCTGACACGGGAAGAGTTAATAACCAAACTTGGATACACATCTGAGGAAACTGTGGTAGTTGAAAAGAGTAGAGCGGATTCGATAATCACTTTTCTTACCAGCGGCGCTATGGTGGGCCTCTTACTGATTATTGCACTGATTGGTATATATCTTGAAATTACGAGTCCTGGATTCGGTGTTTCTGGAACTATTGCTCTTATTGCTCTTGCCATCGTATTTGTTTCGAGTGGTTTGATGGGGAATCTGGCAGCGGTGGAAATTTTGATGCTTCTGGCTGGAGTGATTCTTCTGTTGTTGGAAATTTTCATTATCCCTGGGTTTGGCATCGCTGGAATTGCAGGGATTGTGTTAATCCTGGGAGCTTTTGTTCTAAGTCAGCAAAATTTCTTTTGGCCCCAGTTTGATTGGCAATGGAACATAGCTAAACGGAATCTTGCCATTGTTGGAATTGGTATATTTGCAGGATTCACCCTTATAGGAGTTATTATGGCATTATTGCCGCGGGCAAGTTTATTTAGTCGTTTGATACTTCATGGTCCTGGTGATTTGGGCTATGCTGGGAAATCATGGCGTCGGCGTAACAGCAAGCAAGAAAAACGTCGCCCTAAAAAAATTGGGACTTCAAAAGAGGAAAAGAAAATTTCTGTTGATATTGGAGCCATCGGTGTAGCGGTAACTGATTTGCGACCGGTTGGCAAGGTGCGCTTCGAATCCGGAGTGATTGTTGTGGAGACAAGTGGCGAATACTGTGAGAAAAATACCCGGGTTATAGTTCAGAGCATCGATGGTGTAAAGGCTGTGGTGTCAGCCGTGGAGGAAAAATGAGTATACTTCTGAAATTGCTTGTATTTGTGTTGTGGACTTTGGGAGGACTTCTAGTCCTAACTTTCTTAATCATCTTTATTAAATTCTTCAATTTATGGCTAAGAGCTCTTGTATCGGGCGCAAAGGTGGGTTTGGGACGACTAGTTGGCATGTGGATTCGCAAGGTGAATCCAAGTTTAATAGTCGACAGCAGAATTATGCTGATGAAAGGTGGTTTGTTCATACACACGGATGAGCTGGAAACTCATTTTTTGGCACGTGGAGATGTGGTTAAGGTTTCGCAGGCTCTGGTTGCAGCGTCGAAAGCTGGCATTAAACTACCTTTTGAACGAGCGACGGCTATCGATTTGGCAGGGCGGGACGTTTTGGATGCGGTGAAAACCAGTGTTAATCCCAAAGTAATCGATTGCCCCAATCCCGAAACCGGTAAAATCACTGTCGACGCGGTTGCGAAGGATGGTATTCAACTTAAAGCGAAAGCCAGGGTGACGGTTCGAGTGAATATCGATGCGCTCATCGGTGGCGCATCAGAGGAAACGATAATTGCCAGAGTTGGCGAGGGAATAGTTACCACCATCGGCTCGGCCAATACCTACAAGAATGTGTTGGAGAATCCAGATCAGATTTCAAGGAGAGTCCTGGAAAAAGGCCTGGATGCCGGGACGGCCTTCGAGATTCTATCTATTGATATTGCCGATGTGGATGTGGGCTCCAATATCGGCGCGAAACTGCAGGCGGATCAAGCGGAGGCGGATACGCGGCGATTCCAGGCGGAGGCAGAGCAGAGACGAGCCGTGGCTAGGGCGAGAGAGCAGGAGATGACTGCCCAGGTGCAGGAAAACAGGGCAAAAGTGGTTTTGGCTGAAGCGGAAATTCCTCTGGCGATTGCGAAGTCATTTAGGGATGGGAATCTGGGAATCATGGACTATTATCGCCTTAGAAATATTCAGGCTGATACCGATATGAGAAAGAGTCTGGGCGAACAACAATCTGATAATCGCTCAACGGATTCGTAGTTCGTGGAAGATGTACTTGGCAAATTATTTTCTATCATACCCGCAGCCTTGGCAATTATTTGGATTTTGCGCATCTTTGCGGGGGTTAGACAGCGTAGGCGAAGGAGGGATGCGGCAGCAAGGGAAGCTCCTGCGCGGAGAGAACCTGATGAGGTGGTGTCGAGGCTGCGCAAAACCTTCTCAAAAGAGGAACAGGAGGACAGTTTCGGCAATGAGAAATCAATCCCGTTGCATCCGCTGGATTCCCCGCCGGAAGAAGAGCTTAGCAAACCGCTATCCGAGGTACAATCGACAATTCCATCCGTTGAGCAAGGCGCACGTGTTGTGAAGAGCAGGGCGATTCGTACTGAGTCTTCGGATATCAGGCGAAGGCCCCTGGATAACATTCGGGCGAGTTCAACGCTGGCGCAGGCGATGCTTTGGAAAATCATATTGGATAAACCATCGATTCTGAAGGAACTGGATGAGTAAGCTCCCGACAAATTGAGGCACCCGGGAAAAATAATAGCGGGCGAAACTTCAACAGTAACTTTTACCGGATTCCAGAATTCAATAACTTACCCCAGACACAGGCCGATAGTCGAAAGTATGGATGAAACAAAACTCCCGATGCATCCCGCGTTTCTATGTCTTTCTGAACGTGGTAGAAAAAAACTTATGATGGCCGCCGAACTCTGGGAGGCACCGGCAGGCTCGCAACTTTTCCACCCGGGCGATTTGGGAGAGGAAATAATCCTGGTTCTCCAGGGCAGACTCGAATCTCAGGATAACAAAGACGTTCGAAGGAATTGGTTGAAAGGTGACCTCTGGGGTGAAGCGCGATTAGGCATACCGCAACCCTTGGAATATACCCTTCGGGCGGTAGAGTATACCCGCTGGTTGCGTTGGACGAGAGCATCTCTGCTGGAGCTTTGTTCCAAGGGTGCGATACGTCGGGCGCTCAAACCCCGTTACGATTCCAAGGGGCGCCTTCGAACTGGATTCTCAAGAAGCTTACAGCCCAATTCCGCCCCCGGGAATAAACAAAGAATAATCAGGCCATCCGCCAGACCGGCGATTTTGGTTTTTGCGCTCGCGATTCTCGCGGCATTATCACTGTATATCACCACGCGCGGTGTAGCCACGATATCTCCCCTAATCATTCTATGCTCGCCGGCAGTATTCCTCCCATGGCTATGCATTTTCGGCATCAGAAACCTTAGTACCTTATATAAAATCGAAGCCGATTCCATCATTTCTCGTTGTTTCGACTGGAAAAGTCTGGCGATCGAAACTCGTCATATTCCAACCGACCAGATTCAGGGTGTCAGCATCGATCAGGGCGGCACGATGAACAACTTGCTTAAAATAGGAACTATAAGGGTTAAAACTGCTGCACTCGATGGTGAATTGATACTCAAAAATATAAATTCTCCCGGCACCTTCGCTCAGGAGATTCAGAAGCTGCGAAAGCTCATAACGGCGAAAACAGGCGGACGTGAGCGCGAAAAAATGCGACGAAACCTCGAGGACAGCGGCCTTGGAGAATACAGGTCCCGAATGCTTCGTTCCGTCCAGGACAACAAGCGTCTGGCCAGATCCACAACGCTAAAAATTCGAAAAAGCCCAGTAGTATTGGTTAGCCAAATTCTACTTCCAGTAGTGCTAAGTGTCATAATTTCTCTCTTATCGATAACGAGAGGGCTTCATTTCGCAACTGTGATACCGATGTTCATATGGATAGCTTACCGCTTCGAGGCTTGGCGTAATGATTTTTTTCTAGCTTCCCAGGGATATGTAACAAGCTTCCATCGTAAACCATTTGGACGCAAAATACTCCGACATCAAATAAAAATATCTTCTCTGCAAAATATCCGAACTGAGCAAAAAGGGATACTATCGTTGATATTTGGCTACGGGAGCTTAGTACTGGTAACCACCGGCGGCGCTGCTGATATTACACTTAAGAACGTATCAAATCCGCAAAGGTTTCAGGAAATGCTTTTTGAATATCGTGAATATGAGCGGCAACACCGTGAACGCGCACAGAATACGGAACAGTTGAGAAACCTAACCCAACTCGCCCATGCATTGAGGCAAATACAGGTGAGTTAGTCTTGGCAACTTCTCTAAGAGACCGCATGGTATCTGCCGATTATCAGAACGATGAAAGGAAGTTTCAGGAAGCTAGCTCTGATCGGTGCTATCCTTTTGCACTTCGGCATCACCCGCACATCCGCTACATCCGCCAAGGAGGCATGGTACCGTCGAATCGAGATTGATTCATATGAGCGCATCATAGGCATTGAGCAAATTGAATCCGGCGAGGCACAGTTTTCCAACGCGTACAGACTCAGTTACGATAAGAATGGTCGGCTGACGGAAATAAACTACAGCCGCTCCGGCAGATCGATTGCTGATCCACTCTACGGCGTAGCCCGAATAGAACTGGACTATGAGCTAGGATATGTGCATCGGAGAAACACAGATTCCAGGGGTCTTCCCGTCTCGGATGAAATGGGAGTTTGGTCGCGGCGGGTAAAACTCGATAAAAGGGGCCTGGCCACCGGCGTATTCCATTACGATCAATACGGGAATTTAATCACCGACAGGAATGGAGTAGCTCTTAGACTGTGGACCCTGGATGACAAAGGGCGTCGTGTCAACGAAAAATTCTTCGATGTGTCAGGCGCCAGAATAGAAGATGGTCAGGGCGTTGGCGAAATTCGTTATGGCTGGGACAGCTCTGATCGACTGCTTAGTCTTCATTACTATGATATGAACGGGTTTGAAACAGAACGTCGTGGTGAAGGCGTACACGGTTATCTATATACCAGAAATGTCGAAGGGGAAGTGATTAGGGAAGACAGAGTAGGAATATTGGGCACTCCGGTTCTCAGCGCGGATGGGTCGGCATCTATTGAATTTGACAGAGATGATAGGAGATTAGTGCTGGAAGAGCGACGCCTGGGAACTAAAGGTGAACTACGTACCGATTCCAACAATGTTGCAATTTATCGTCGGAAATACGACACACCTGGGAATCTTATAGAGCAATCCAATTTAGATGCGAATGGAGTGGCGATTAAGGATATTTTTGGAGTTGCCACATATAAATGGATACACCATGTTCAGGGTAACGAATTGGAACAGCTCAATCTTAACGAATTTGGCGAACTATGTGAGGATGAGTATGGTATGGCTTCCTATCGGTGGGAATATGACGAACGGGGGCTTATAATAGCTTCCACCTCATTTGGGACCGACGATCAGACAAAGGCCGATCAATGGGGAATCGCTCGCTATCGCTATGTATTTGATGACAATAAGAATCTGTTTGAAGCCGCAAGTTACGATGATTGGGAAACGCTGGCAAACGATGTTACAGGTGTTGCTGTGTACCGCTGGGGATATGATGATAGTGGCAATAAGATATGGGAACGCCACTACAATTTTGTCGATGAATTTTCCGAAGATAATCAAGGCATTGCCGAGTATAGATGGGTCTACGATGGTGAAAATAACAAAATCGAACAGCGGCAATTTGGCCAATTTGGCCAACTCCGCGCCGACTTTCAAGGAGTGGCAGTCTATGAATGGGTTTACGACAAGTATGGCCGCGTGAGAGAGCGGCGTCACTTCGGCATCGATAAGCGGCCCGTGGAAGATGTATCAGGTGCCGCCTTTGCGCGCTGGTCCTACCGGAGTGACGGACGTCCCTTGGCCGTGGCCAGGTTCAACCGTCATAGTTTGCCGACCGATCTCATACCCTAGTTGGATAGGGCCATTAGTTGATTTATCAGTTTTTTAACCTGGTAGCGGCTAACCAGGAATTCAGGCTTCCCATCATCCATGTCAACTTGATGGTATGCTTCATCATAGTTCCAGTAACGCATAATCAATGGGTTTACATCAGCGTTCGAGTTGATAATGGTTATAGTTACTTCCGGTTTCAAAGGGGTGCGTTCTTCCTGAATCTGCCCCTCCCGGGAAATCCCTGTCAAATTTTGAAAAAGAGATGAAAATTCCTCGAATGTGATTTCCAGATCATCTATCAGAAATAAATCGTCTTCGATTTCTTCAACCACTCCCTTCTCGATTCGGGTGAGCATCCAGACATCTTCGCCCGCCTCAATTTTTACTCTTGCCACTCGTTCAATAGAACCCGAAAAAACAAATTTACTCGTTAGAGAGAATGGTTTGGTGTTCATGAATTCAAGTTCGGGTTCGTTCAACTTGAAAATTGATTCGTCTCTATCACCCAGGCGAGCATAGCGGTTTCCTTCACCATCGGAGACACCGAGTATTAGATGCAAAACCGTACCATCCCTATCCGACAGATATAGCATGTCAGCCTTCTCATCGGTCAAACCAAATTTCGTGTTGCTTGGGTTTTCGTTATCCAGATAGGCAACCACTGTCGACGGAAGGGGAGTTTCCTCTCTTATTCGCATTCGAAAATTTCCCTCATCCAAATAGTATTTTCCCCGCCAGGGTCTAGTTACAACATAGTTGCCTGTCGAGCTAAGATAGGGATCCGGCTCCGTACTGTGAACCATCTGAAATACTTCCCCATCCTTACGAAATTCCAGCATCGCAATCTCATCCAAGTTCGGTGTGGGTAGACTCTTATCCCTAAAATCATCGTTATCCATAAACGCTATTTCCGTAACCACGGGTGGGAGAAAAACCACATTATAAGAATCTTTGCGCCGCGCATAACGTCGCTTATCAAAAGGGCTCACATTCCCAACTTCAACTACCTCTGAATTTCCACTTTTGTCAGTAACAACAATTCTCGCCACTGGCTCATCAAGGCCAAACTCGGGAAGACGCCTCCCATCGAGTTCCTCGCTTATAATCTTTCCGGATTCGATGGAAGCAAGTATTCGTGTAACCCGTTTCACCTCATCTGCGTGCAGGCGAAAGGATGCTCCGGATAGAACCCAATCATTGTCCTCGCCAAGTTCGAAATCAAACCCTCCATCCAGACGTTTCACTGCCACCGCACGAAGGTTTTGTTCCTCTGTATCGGTTAGCGTTATGGAATTGACTGAACCATCGTCCAGTTCGTTTGGTGATTCAGACAGGGAGCGGGAGATTACGAATACGATAACCAGCGCGGCCAGAACACCCAGCGAGGAAATTAGAGCCACGGATTTTTCTGTCATCGGTTACGCCTATGGAAGTGAATCACCAAACCAATTCCCAGGCAGAGCAGCGGAATAACAATCGTGGTTATTGTGCTGTAAACAACTCCGTTTACCATACTAATTTGCAATGGAAGTCGATAGAGGCTCTTGGACGGAATAAGCACAGAGGAATCGTTGTTTGTAATCCAACTGAGTAAATTTGTTACCAAATCCGTATTTGCTCTAATAGGGCCAAGAAATCCTAACCCGGCAAGACTACTTGCGCTACCAAGCACCACAAGTCTTGCTCCCTCCGATGTGTGATTTCCCGAATCCCGCTCACGAACAGCAACTGCCACATCCACCGGCCCCTGCAAATCACTCGATATCGGCGTGGCACTGCTGGAGGCCTCGCTTGTAAGTTCCGTGCGTAATCTGGAAACATCCGAGCTGGCTAGCAGCGAAGCATATTCCAAGTGCTTCTGCTGCGCTTGAGTCCGTCTGTAGCCCATCGATCCTCGAAACACAGGATCCAGCTTCCCTTGAATTAGTGGAACAAGAGACTCATGATTCAGAACAGTGGGAGAAAATATGAAAGGATTGTCACTGAACTCCGCAATCAAGCGGTTTTTCTGGAATTCCATTACAAGTCCAGGCAGAACTTCAATATCCCACTTCCTTAGGAGTCCAGAAGTATTCGGCATAGGGTTATATGTCAAATCCAAGGCAACAAATAGTTTTCCGCCGTTTTCAAGATAGGAATTCAATTTAGTCGCTTCTGCCTCAGAAATATCCAATTTCGGTCCAATCAGAGTAAGAAGAGCCGCATCATCAGGGATTGCGGAGAGAATCAGGGAAATCTCCCCGAGTTCGAAGTTAGCCCTTTTGAGAATTTCCGTGTAACCTGATTCTGCAAGCGGGTTTTCCTGATGACCCTTAATCTCATAAATTTTTTGGGTGCTACCAGATGACACATAAGCAATGGCCGCACTAATCTGCTGCTCAATTTTTTGCGCTATAATCTGTTGCCTGCCTAGCTGATCGTAGGTGAAATCATAGAAATCTTCGGGGTTGATAACCCGGAAGAAGTCATTGGAATCCACAACCACGGCACCCTTGGAAATCAAACTGACTTCGTTTGTGAATCGGGTTATTCGGCCCGGATTTCTGTCGGGATCGAGCACCCTGACATCAATATAGCGAGAAGAGTTGTCATACCTTTCCAGTGTTTTAATCAGAGACTCGGATTCTTCCCCAGGTGTGGAGAGAACAAGTATTTCCACAGGTTTTTCCAGCCTCTCAAGCAAAGTCTCAGTCTGTGTGCTCAGGCTATAAAGTTTTTTTGGAGTAAGATCGGCTTCCAGTTCCAGCTCGTTGATGAGCAGATTGATTAGAATAAGCCCGGCAAGAATGGCTATTGTGATAAGCGCCGAGACTCCTGCATTGTAAGTCTTGAAATCCAATCGGATATCTGGTTTTTTCATATGCAACACTCTAGCTCCATCGCCGTTTCTCAAGGCCCATTACCGTGAGGAATAGAAAGAATCCGGCGAAACTCAAGTAGTACACAACCGCATCCAGACTCAGAATACCCATGGAGAAAGTTAAGAAACGGCGAGTTAACGAAAGCCAACCCAGACTTCTGCCAATGAATCCTGCGAATAAATCCTTTCCGAAAAACCAAAATAGCAGAAACACAGCGGCTAAAACAAATCCAACCAACGCGATAATAAGCCAGTTTTTACCAGCCGAATACAGTCGGAAAAGTGGAATAACGACAAGAATAACAGCCCATATCAATCCTGAAGTTTCACTAGCGGGCATGTAACGACGCATTGGTTCCACTAAGAAAGTCAGCATAATCACGCAGAAACAAAAAACAGCCGAGGTTAGAAGATTTTCGGTGAGCTGGGAAGTAAAAATTCCAATGGCAATGAAAGACATACCTAAGAGGATAAACCCGATGTAGGTTCCAAGTATCACCGGCCATTCCAGCTCTCCATGAAAACTCAGAAGCAGAGGATAAACGAAAGTGAGAGCGATTGTAGTTAGATAAACGATTAACGCGGATAAGAATTTACCAAGTACAATATACAGAAGCCTCGTGGGTCCAGTAAACAGCAGTTGATCTGTCATGAATCTTCGCTCGTCGGCAAAGCTTCGCATGGTTAAAAGAGGGATGACAAAAAGGTATATGAAGGGCAGGTTCGCCAGAAAGGCAGGGTATTGAGAATTCCCCGGGAAAACCATTTGAATTGAAAACATAATTCCGGAGATGAATAGGAATACCGATAAAAAAACCCAACCGTTCGGGGTGAAAAAATACTGTCTAAGTTCCTTTTTCAATAGTGCAAGCATCAATCCTCCGATGTAGTGAGATTGAGGAAAATCTCCTCCAGGTTTAAATCCATCGGCGACATTTGAAGAATTGGTATCTTCGCTTTCGCCATAGCGAAAAAAACTGCTTCGCGGACATCCTGCTGGTTTGAAGGGGCAATTACCACCTCGGATAGGCCCATCTCGGGAGCTGCCTTGATACTCTGTACGCTTAGAAACGACAGTTTATCAAATGTTTTGCCAATGGTCTCGGTATCACCCCGAATCAGCAATTTCTGGCGAATTGAACCCGAACTGCCGCTCAATCGTCCAGATAAATTCTCAGGCGTATCCGAAGCAACAATTGTGCCCTTATTGATGATTATAATCCATTCGCAGGTTGCACTAATTTCAGGCAGAATATGAGAGGATATAACCACCGTGCGTTCCTTACCTAAGCTGCGAATCAATTCCCGAATCTCAATAATCTGCTTAGGATCAAGTCCCGCAGTCGGTTCATCCAGAATTAGCACCGGTGGATTCCCAACCAGGGCCTGGGCCAGACCCACTCTCTGCTTGTATCCTCTGGACAAACCCCTTATCAATCGTCTTCGGACATCGTGGATCTTAACCCGGTCTCGAATCGATGCGATATCAGACTTGCGCTGACTCTTTGGCACACGTTTAAATTCGCTCACAAATTCAAGATACTCATCCACTGTCAAGTCACGGTACAAGGGCGGTTGTTCGGGTAAATATCCAATAAGTTTTTTTGCCTGCACCGGTGCCTTGACAATATCAATACCATCGATAAAGACGCTGCCGCTGCTTGGAGCCAGGTATCCGGTAATCAAGTTCATCGTTGTGGACTTCCCGGCGCCATTGGGTCCCAAAAAACCGACTACCGCACCCTTTCTGATGTGAAAACTAATGCCGGTTACAGCATCTGTTCTGCCAAAGCGTCTAAACAGATTTTCCGCATGAATCATTGCTAAGCTTAACCCCGTTTCAGATTTTGTACTGGTGGCAGGTGACTGGAACCTCGCGTCCTATTCCTCCGATTCAAGCTTCATGAAGATAAGCTGTTCCACCTCATCCTTGCTCTTGCCCATGGAGAATGCAACTTCATCAATCAGAAGATGAAGCGCGTTATCGTAAAGCTTACGTTCAAGTATGGGAAGTTCTTTAACCTTGCTGCGGTGATAGAGCTTTGTCACAACCGTAGCGATGTCAGTAACTTCACCCTTTCGCAATAAATCAAGATTCATCTGATAGCGGAGTTTCCAATCGGTGGGGACGGGTTCATAATGACTGGTGACGATTTCAAGTGCCTTCTCGGAATCACTCTGTGACACAATAGCGCGAATACCCTGCTCCTTTGCCGTTTCCACCGGGATGCGAATGGTCATATCCGAAACACCGAAATACATAACATAGTAGGGAACCACCTCGCCCCGAAACGGGCGCTCCTCGATATCTTCCACACGCCCGACGCCCTGCAGAGGATAAACCACCTGTTGTCCCTTCTCGAATTCGGCCGCGATAGACTTTTTCGCCATAATCATTACAATATATCGAAAAGTTCAGCTCTGTCAAATTGCGTGACAAGATATCCGATAATGTTCCTATATGAGTCGCAAGGCACTGTCAGCTTTTGTAGCATTTATGGTGATTTTGATAACTTCTCTGGCGATTGTCCTGATTTTGCGGCTTGACAGCCCGCAGAAGCAACTCGCCCGAACAGCTAGGGAATTAGCTATAGAAAACCTTCTGTCAGCAACCCAAAGAGATAGTCTAGAAAATTTGCATCATATAGAAACCAGGTTGAATGCGCCGCGGAAAAGGGGGGGCAGTTTAGATAGTTTAAAACTATTCTTATCCAAAGATCCTGGGCGGCGAGACTTCGCCAGACCCTCGGTTAACAGTCGTTTTCGTAAACATTTGAACGAAGATGCTCGCAAAACGATTGAGGCATACATGACGCAGTTTGCTGATGAAGAGCTGCCAAATTGGGCGCCCGAATATGTTTCGACGGTTCGAGTGCTCTTCGATTTCTTAAAGGAAGATTTGCTGATACTGAGCGGAATTCCGGCTGAGCTAACCTTCATGCCCGTGCCATCGGTGGATAACCTTTCCATCATCAACAATATCCATCTAGCCCTTGAAAATTTTGCAGGTGTTTGGATTCCACGCAACGAGACTAGCTTCTCCTATACGTCTAATCGTCAAGAAGTGCGCAGTTTTCTGCTCGGAAACTGGCGTTTTAGGTTGCGGCTAATGGCATTGGATACAAGTTGGAAAAAACTCATTGCATCGCTTTACAACTTATCTGTGGATAAAAACTGGATTCTGGCGACAAAATACCATCCCGCCTTACAGGCCGAGCTGGATGAGTTATGTATACTGGTTTTATCAGCGGACATACATAGACGAGGCGAAGATTTACTTGCGCGTATTGACGCCGTTAGCGGAGAACCAGGTATAAACTGGACACCAAAATTCTCCTATTACAAGAATATTCCCGAGCTTAACGGCTACACTTCCGACGAGGAGTCCACCATATTCGTCGCAAAGGTGAATCTTGGATACACTTTCCGAGACGGCGGTACGCAAACATGGCTCAACCAGCGTAAAGACTGGCTAACCGATTATTTTAACGGATTTTTCTCCAGCATTGAGTCGAGTGATGTCAAACCGATAAGCAGTGTAGAACTCTTTGAGTGGAAAATGGCGCGACTTAAGGCTGCTGCTATACATGATATCAACAGCAAAATCGTGCTGGAGTCCACATTTGGTTCAAGGGGAATCTATGGTGTGCGGGATTTGGCCCTTTTGCGGATTAATCTACTTGCTGATTCCTAAAGGGCTCTGTGTCGAGTTCGGCCTTGGCAACACCAGGTATATCGAAGCCGAGTCGGGGACTTAGGTGCTTGAAAGGGTGAATATCAAGCGCATTTGGAAACCAGCCTTCCACAAAACGCCGGTCGATTAAATTCACCGCCGGATAGTGCTCAATTGGAATAACCTGACAGGAAAACAAGAGCAGACTTTCAGCCTCTCTCAGTTTTTCGAATCTCTGAAGGAAGGGCAATGTTGCAGCTTCATTAAGCAATGCATCATACTCGGGATTCGAGAAGCCAGATTCGTTGAAGCTGCTTTGGGAATTCCACATACCAAGAAAAGTATGAGGATCGGCATAATCACCAGTCCAGGTGAGGGTGGCCAAGTCATAACCGCCAGCTTTGACCGCATCGTAGTAATCCGCAAAAATCACCTCTTCAATAATCGCATATAGGCCAAGAGTCTCACTCCAGGTGTCTTTCATTAACTTGGCCACGGAATCATCGGGGGGAACTCGGATTACAGGGCTTGGGAGACCCTTACCCCCCGGAAATCCAGCTTCTTCAAGCAGTTTAATAGCCTCTTCCATACGTTTCTCAGGTGCCGGAAAATTGGCTTCGGCAGCCGGATAGTTTGGAATGGGCGGAACAAGGGACACACCCGGAATCAGTCGCTCTTCACGCAGTTCGTCAAGTGGCAACAAAAGAGTGAGGGCACGCCTGACTCTGGAATCTGCCCACACTTTCGAGTTGTTGGAAAAGTAGTAATATGTTGTGGAAAATTGAGGTGTAATGTTTAACGCCTCAGGTATGGCGAGCTGCGTGCTGTCTATCCCTGAAGTAACCCAATCGATTTCAAGCCGGTTGAAATCTTTCATTATTTGGTTTGCATCGTCGCTGAACACAATTCTGAGTCGATCAATTCTGAGTGATTCGGCATCCCAGTACAGTGGATTCTTATCAAGCAAAATTTCTTTTTCATTGCGTGCTCTTATAATAAACGGTCCGTTTACGGGAACCGATCGAATTGCGCTCCAATCATGAAGCTTCCTAAAATCTCTATGAATCGGGACGAAGCTGTAATGACATAAAATCGAGATGAATTGGGGAGAGGGTTGTTTCAGGCTTACCACCAATGTTGTCGCATCGGGCGCCTCGATTCCGACATCTTCCTTGAGACCAAGGCCGGAGCGATATTCCCTGGCGCCAACAATGTCGTCGAACAGAGAAGCGTATTCAGCTTCAGTCTCTGGAGAGAGTATAGTTAACCACGATTCCCGGAAATCCGATGCGCTTAAATTTTCCCCATTACTCCAGAGGATATTTTCGCGCAGTTTGAAAGTTATACGTTTGTTGTCTTCGGAGAATTCCCAAGATTCCGCTGCAGCCGGAACTGGCCGGAGCGTGCCTGGATGAAAGGATACAAGACCCTCATAAACAGCCGTGAATACCTGGGCTTCGGTAACGGTAAAGGCATAATGAGGATTCCATTCAATCCTGTAGGGCGCAAATAATACGGTAAACTGGCCCTCCTCTTCTTCTGCAGGTAAGCCGAAGACGAGAAGCATCAAAAAAACTGGAATCAGTGACTTTCGTGGCATAAAATCTCCCCCCTCAGACCATTAGAATCTTCACTAAAACTTCACCTAAAAACATATTCTGTCTACTTTACTTTCCCCATTAAATACTATTCACTACCAACTTGCTTAAATTCTATAGGAGCATTATATCAAAAAGATACTAATACTTGGAATTGTTTTTTTGTCATTCGGCGTACAATATGATGACGCCGATACAAGTTTGGCGGGTCAATCGGACTACCTCGAGCCCACGTATCTGTTTAAGAAGTTCAGTGCAGAGCAGCTTGAGGGCGGTTTGATGGCGCCATTTAACAGTCCAACGAGCCGAATTTCGGTAATTTCCTACCTTCATGTTCGAATCGGGGACTCAGCCATTGCGGACGCCCTCATTGTGGCCGCCGATCGGTACAAGATGGATCCTGCCCTGGTGGTTGCTGTTGCATGGCAGGAAAGTCGCTTCCAGGCAAATGCATATGGAATCAACCACAACAAGAGCGTGGATAGGGGATTGATGCAGCTCAATTCTTCATCGTTCCAAATGCTCAGCGACAATGATTTTTTCAACCCCTATATAAATGCAGATTATGGGACATCTTATCTGAGAAAAACTCTGGACATGTCCGGCAACATCGTTACAGCATTGGCCATGTATAATGCTGGCCCCGGGCGTGTCGATCGCCTGGGCGCCCCTACCAACACTCTAAATTACATCGACAAGATCGTCGCCTATAAAAACAATCTGGTTCGGGATTACTATCGGTTTAACGACATGGGCAGTGTTTTGATAACTTCGGTTTTCAGACCGATGAAACATCCGGACTACCTGTAAAAACAGTCTATAATAGGCTAGTATTGGACAATGATTGTCGTACTCAAAGCTGGGATTCTGCCCTCTCAAAAGGAGGATGTGTCGAATTTTCTCCGGGAAAGGGGATTTAGGATTCGTGAAATTGCAGGGGAGGCGGGAATTCTAATCGGCGCCATCGGCAGCCACACCATAGATAGCCGTCAAGTGGAGATTCTGCCTGGAGTTGATAGGGTTATACCTATCAATAAACCTTATAAAATGGCTTCCCGGGAATTTCATCCTCAGGATACTGTGATTGACGTTGGCTCGGTCAAAATCGGTGGTTCCCGCATTGTTTGCATCGCCGGTCCCTGCGCGGTGGAATCCAGGGAACAGATTTTTGATTCGGCTTGGGCGGTGAAGGAGGCGGGAGCGGTTATGCTGCGCGGTGGCGCATTTAAGCCGCGGAGCTCTCCATATTCCTTTCAGGGACTAGGCTTCAAAGGTTTGGAATACCTCCGCGAGGCTGGCGAAGCTACCGGACTGCCAGTGGTTTCCGAGGTGGTGTCTTCGAACGATGTGAAGAGAATGGCCGAACTTGTCAATGTATTTCAGATTGGTACGCGAAATATGCAGAATTTTGAGTTATTGAAAAGCGTCGGCGAGGCTGGTATTCCAGTGATACTGAAGCGAGGGATGGCGGCGACTATCGAGGAATGGTTGATGGCAGCCGAGTATTTGCTCTCCTCCGGAACAGACGATGTGATTCTATGTGAACGAGGAATTCGCACATTTGGAAGGGTGACCCGCAACACCTTGGATATATCTGCCATACCCGTAATCCGGGAGCTTAGTCATCTGCCGGTGATTGTTGATCCATCGCATGCCACGGGTATCAGGGATAAGGTTGCATCGATGGCCCTGGCCAGTGTTGCCGCCGGCGCCTATGGAATACTGGTTGAAGTTCATACAAATCCGGATAAGTCCTTCAGCGACGGGCCACAATCACTGTGGCCCGGACAGTTTGAAAAACTGCTTCGCGATATTGAGGCTCTTTGCCCCACGGTGGATCGGGAACTTGCTCGGCTTCCCGAAAGGCATCAGAAAGATGTACTTCGCTCACACTTGGGAAAGGGAACCGTTGGCAGGAAACCAAGAGTTGCCTTCCAGGGTGAGAGAGGGGCTTATAGCGAGCGAGCCATATTGAATTATTTCCCCGAGGGCGATGTGGAACCCTTAGCTCTGCCCAAATTTGATGATGTATTCATCATGGTTTTATCGGAGAGGGCTGCATGGGGTATGATTCCGCTGGAAAATTCCCTAACCGGCAGTGTTTTCGAAAACTACGATCTGTTAACCCGCTATCCGGATATAAAAATAGTCGGCGAAATCAAAGTGAGAATTCGCCACAATCTGATTGCGATTCAGAGCACTGAAGAGAGACAAATCAAAGAGGTATATTCTCATCCGCAGGCCCTCTCCCAGTGTGCGGAGTTTTTAGAGAAGAAAGGCTATCAGATAAAACCATACTTTGATACGGCCGGCGCGGCTGCCATGGTGGCCAAGAAGGCCGACCCCGGCGTGGCGGCCATTGCGAGCAGTGCAGCTGCCGCGTTTCACAAGCTGGAGATACTGGCTGAGGATATCGAAACCAATCCCAGGAATTATACTCGTTTTGTTGTAATAGCCCGGTTGAGCAGCGCGGCAGTGCAGAATGCCGACAAGGTTTCGTTTACCTTTTCTCTCAAAAGCCATCCGGGAGCGCTTAGTGACTGTCTTCAGATATTGAAAAAACATGGTGTGGATATGACCAAGTTGGAATCACGTCCCATTGCCGGGAAGCCTTGGAACTATATGTTCTATGTTGATGCAATGTTGCCCAAAGTCAGGCAGACTTTCGAAATAGTGGAAAAAGAGTTCAGTGCGGCTTCCGCAGACTATCGAAATCTCGGAGTTTACCGTTCCAGCTAGTTCACGGGAATCCCGCTACAGGCAGGGTTCAAAGAGGTTGAATTCAGGAAATCGGTTCTCCCAACTTAGTCAATGGGAGTCAAGGGTTGCATATGCCTTCTATCGGCTGTGTGCTGCCGATGTAGTAGACGGTGTCGATTCACTCTTGCCGTGAATCTTACGATTTAACTTGGAGACAACTTTTTCCATTCTTGAGAGATGTCGGAATCACACGCAGTCAATCAGGATCGCTTCGCCGAATCGGCAAGGGAGCGAAGCAACAAAAGGCCGTTGCTCCTGAAGCAAGCAAGCTTAGGAGCAGCGTAACAAGAAGACCGTTTCCGCCTGCTGGAGTTTCAAGGCAAACCTCACCCGAAATCTCATTTGAATGAAATTCCAGGAGGAGATTTATTTGAGAAAAGATGATGAGGATATTTCGTTGTTTGGAGCCGGGAAGTTGAAGTAAAGATACAGCCCTATACACTTCCTGGAAGAATTTATGTGTTCATGGCGTCAATTTCGTTGAGGCGTCGATTGTTTAAAGGTGATAGTTTGACGGAGTATTCGGACATAAAAGTCATTTCCGCAGCGACTTCTACGACTTCAATCCTGTCGAAGGCCTCCAACAGTGTTTTCCCGATTGTCAGAACGCCATGGTTTTCCAACAGTGCCACATATTCACCTCCAGCGAGCGCTGATTTCAAATTTTTTCCGAGTTCAGGAGTACCCATAAGAGCATAGGGCGAGAAGACTGGTTCTCCGAGAACGAATCGCGCCTCGGCAAGCAGATCTGTACGAATCTTGGAAGATTGTATCGCGGTAAAGAAACTCGCGTGTTTTGGATGGGCGTGAACGACAGCATCGATGTCTTCCCGATGCCTGAGAATTGTCCGATGCATATCCGCCTCCATGCTTGGCTTCAATCCTGGAGATAAATTTTCTCCCGAGAGTGTCATCAGAGCAATCTGACGGTAGTTAATCGTTCCCTTGTCCAGTGCCGAAGGCGTGATCAAAAATCGATCATCATCAACCCGAAGACTTATATTACCCCCCGAACAGGTTGTAAGTCCCTGTCGGTAAATCCGACGCATAATAGCAGCAACTTGTTTTCTTTCTTTTTGGTATTCCACAAGAATCATCATATTGACAAATACACAGATTTTCAAGGACTCATTATTGAAAACCACATAAGACAACGTTAAATTGTCGTATTCTGCTTGATGAAAGTTTGAAATATGTGGTATGCTATCTTAATACTGTTGATTCTCAGGAAGCTGATCGTGGCACAAACCGTTCTGGAAACCCTTGGAATCTCAAAGAGCTTTGCAAAAATCAAGGCCAATCAAAATATCAACATCAAGCTCTATGAGGGGGAAATCATTTCTATTCTGGGGGAAAACGGCGCGGGTAAATCCACCCTGATGAATATTCTATACGGGCTTTATCGACCGGACGAGGGGCGCATCTTGTTAAATGGCGCAGAATTCGAAGCCTCGTCTCCCCGGGAGGCTATCACGAAAGGACTGGGTATGGTTCATCAACACTTCATGCTTGTTGAAACGCTAAGTGTAACCCAGAACATAATTCTTGGGGAAGAACCTCGGAGTTGGTTCGGGATTAACTACCGAAAAGCTCGGGAGGATATCATCAACTTGTCCAAACGCTATCACCTGAAAATCGATCCGGATGAGATTATCGCTAACCTTACTGTAGGTTTGCAGCAACGTGTTGAGATATTGAAGGCTTTGTATCGGAAGGCGCGAATCCTGATTCTCGATGAACCGACATCTGTACTCACCCCTCAGGAAATTGAAGACTTCTTCTCGATAGTTAAGAACCTGAGAGACCAAGGCACTTCGGTGATTATCATAACTCACAAGTTGGAGGAAATCCGAGCCATTTCAGATCGAGTTTACATTCTGAGAAAGGGCCGGATTACCGGCGAATTTATTACTCGGGATGTCAGCGTCGTCGATCTGGCCAATCATATGGTTGGCCGGGACGTGATACTTCAGGTGAATCGAACCAACCATGAAACACTGGACGAAATCTGTTTCCGAATCGACGATTTGAAAGTAATGAACAACAGAGGGATTCCTGCTGTTGACGGATTATCTCTCTATGTTAAGCCCGGTGAGATTGTTGGAATCGCCGGCGTGGATGGGAATGGACAGGAAGAGCTCTCTGAAGCGGTTATTGGAACTCGCCGGATTCAGGACGGCGCAATCCATTTGAGAGATCAATCCATAAAGCACTGGAGTATTGAAAACCGTATTGAGAATGGAATCGGATATGTTCCAGCAGATCGCCAGAAAGACGGTTTGATTTTGCCGTTTTCCATTGCAGAGAATGTACTGTTGGGCAATCAAAATGCCCGGTCCATGATCAGATATGGTCATATCAATCGCTCAGCGATACGAAATCGGGCCACAAAACTTATCAGTCGTTTCAGTATTGTCGCCGGCGGCCCCGATTTACCGGCGAATTATCTCAGCGGAGGCAATCAGCAAAAGCTGATTTTGGCTCGGGAGTTCGATCGCGAACCAGATTTTCTTCTGGTATCTCAACCTACCAGAGGACTTGATGTCGGTGCGATTGAGTACATACACAATCAGCTCATTACCATGCGGGATAGAAACGTAGGGATTCTTCTGATTTCTATGGAGTTAGAAGAAATTTTCAGCCTGGCCGACCGAATTCTTGTCATTTTCAGGGGTCGTATTCTCAAGGAATTCGAACGAGAGGAAGCCACGATGAATGATGTCGGGTTTTATATGACCGGCGGAACACATAGGAACTCCTCCAATGTTTGAAACATCGAAATCATTTCTCGTTATTCGAATTTGCACAATTCTCTTCATTGTCATCGGAATAGTTCTTTTTCTCGGAAGTCGACACATTGGACTTGTTTTTTTAGGAGCGGCTTGTGTTCTTTGGTTGATCGGGGAAGTCCTCGAAAATGGGAAGAAGCACCTTATAGAAGTATTGAAAAGCGGATTTAAAACCATCCGATTACCTCTTGCGGGGATTTTTCTGGCCTTTTTCATCGGCGGGATTTTTTTGTTGATTACTGGCTATCAACCTCTGAAATCCTTTGGTGCAATGATATACGGTGGTTTAGTAAAAAATTGGCATGTCTCGATTCTCAATGCTGTTCCACTCATTTTTACGGCTCTTTCCATCACCATTGCCTTCAAAGGAGGTTTGTTCAATATAGGTGCGGAGGGTCAATACTACGTGGGAACAATGGCAGCAACCTGGCTGGGAATTCGATTCGATCTGCCATCCCTCGTTGCTATCCCGCTGATATTCATTATAGCAGGGGGATGTGGAGCGGCTTATAATGCCATTCCGGCAATTCTGAAAGTCAAGACAGGGGCTCACGAAGTAGTCACCACGATGATGTTTGCCTATATCGCGCGAACGATATCTTCCTTGTTTATTCGATTCAACGGCGGTGATCCAACCTTATCAGCCCATGCTTATATTACCGATTCAATTTCCGAATCAACCTGGTTGCCAACTTTTAAATCCTTCCTTCCTCAAGCCAACTACCGCCTCCATATCGGAATTCTCATCGCCGTAATTACAGCTCTGGCAGTACATCATATCCTTCACAGAACACGTCTGGGATTCGAAATCAGGGCCGTCGGACTTAACAGTTTTGCCGCGCGAACACAAGGTATCGCTGTCGGACGTATCATCTTGATTACAATGCTTCTTGCTGGCTTACTGGCCGCGTTTGCCGGTGTAACTCAAGTTTTGGGTTTAGACCATAAAATGTTCGAGAACATCAATGCCGGATATGGTTGGAATGGAATCGCAGTTGCTCTCCTGGCCGGCACATCGTCGATAGCCGTCGTGTTCTGTGCGCTATTCTGGGGGGCTCTCGACGCCGGTGGCCAATACATGTCCCGAACTCTCCAAACACCAACGTCCATTGTTGAAATCGTCAAGGGGCTGATTCTCTTCCTGATATTAGCTCGATACCTGTTTAGGTATTTTCGGAGGAAGGCATGAACGTTTTCATTGAACTTCTCAATGCTGAGTTCCTGATTGCATCGGTTAGGCTCGCCACACCGATAATTCTGGCTTCCATCGGTGCAACGATTTGCGACAGATCCGGAATCGTCAATATCGGTATGGAAGGGATGATGCTGATGGGAGCGTTTTTTGCTGCATGGGCGGCATGGAAGTTCGCAAATCCGTGGTTTGGCGTTTTGGTGGGTATGTTGGCCGGCGGTTTATTCGCACTGTTTCATGCATGGGCCACAGTATCTCTCCACCTGAACCATGTCGTATCTGGCGCCGTTATAAACATTCTGGGCTTCGGTATCACTCGCTATCTGCTGGAGCTGTTCTTTGGCCATCCGGGGACTTCAGAGATTATTCCTCATTCACTCGCCGAGTATCGCTTCGCCATCCCGTTACTGAGCCGTATCCCGCTTTTGGGTCCGGTATTGTTCAATCGAACTCCTATTGTCTATATGATGTACGTTGTCGTGATTCTATTCGTTTGGATTACCAGGAAAACTAGACTTGGGCTGCATATCAAGGCAGCCGGTGAGCATCCCATTGTTCTGGAAACCTTAGGGATTTCCGTTAAAAAAATCCGATATATTGCAGTTATACTCAGTGGAATCCTATGCGGCCTGGGCGGAGCTTATCTGTCCATTGAGAATGGAAACAGTTTTTCCGAAGGTATGACCGCAGGAAGAGGATTCATTGCTCTGGGAGCGAATATCGCGGGTGGCTGGACTGTCGTCGGAAGTCTAATCGCTTCATTTTTCTTTGGCATGGTGGATGCTCTGGCACTGAGAATTCAAGTACTGGGTGTATTTCGAGTTCCCTCGGAGATATTCCTGATTTTCCCTTATGTCGCCGCTCTGTTGGCAGTGGCCGGACTGGTTCGCAAATCCCGAGCTCCCCGGGCGCTTGGTGAGGATTTTCAGATAGAACGATCCGGGACATGAAATTTGTAATTCATATCTGACGTTGTCGGATTGAGAAATAATGATGAGAAGGAGATGAAGAAATGAGAAAATTGACAGTGATTTTTTTGTTGTCGATTCCTGCGATTGCCCTGAGCGGAGCGGGAAGTAAAGCTGTGGGAACAGCGGTTCAGGAGAGGATTATCGTTGGAATGGCAACCGACGCGAATGGTTTGGGTGACGGTTCTTTCAACGACGGTGTCTATGCTGGACTGAAGAAAGCCGAGGATGAGGGTCTAATCGAAATTCGTTTAATTGAACCTGCTTCGATGACCGATTATGTCCCGAATTTATCTGGCCTCGCTGAAGACGGCGCAGAGTTGATTTTCGCGGTGGGGTTCTTGTTCTATGATGCTTTACTTGAAGTCGCCCCGAATTATCCGGACACGATGTTTGCCGGTATCGACCTGTTTTATGATTCGCCCATGCCCCCCTCCAATGTGCTTGGTATCAACTGGAAAGAACATGAGTCCGGTTATCTTGCAGGTGTTGTTGCCGGTTTAATGACCCGGGAATATGCCAACCGCTCCGACAAACTCAATGATGAAAATGTCATTGGAGCTGTTTTGGGTATGGACATACCACCGGTAGAACGGTATTTCGTCGGTTTTACGGAAGGCGCCAAGTCAGTGAATTCTGACATCGAAGTGCTTTCGGTGGTAACAGGAACTTTCACCGACCAGGCCAAAGGAAAGGAAGCCACTATTGCCTTGGCTGAGCAAGGGGCCGACATCGTTATTCAATTTGCCGGGTTGACCGGTATGGGAATCTTCACGGCTGCGCAGGAGAAAAACATCCTGGTTATGGGCGCTGATGTCGATCAGAATCATTTTGCTCCGGAGTACACCCTTACCTCGGCGATGAAGGGAACCACACAGGCCACTTATCTTACTACACTTGATTTCATTGATGGCAATTTCAAAGGAGGTGGCAACGCCGTTTTCGGACTCGCCGAGGATGCCGTCGGACTCGCGCCATTCCATGATTTCGATTTCGTTGTCCCCTCTGAAGTGATTGATGCCGTGGAGCAGGCCAGGAGCGACATTATTTCCGGTGCCGTGGATATCCCGCAAACTCGAGATGATGCCGGCATTTAGCGCCAGCACGAGCGGCCGGGCCAAATAGGGGAATTCTATGCAGTTAAGAGAGGCCAGCAATATCATCAGAACTCGCGGAGGCGGCTCTCCGGACATTGCGTTGATTCTGGGATCAGGTTTAAGTTCATTAGCTGAGGAATTAGAGAATACCATTTCCATTTCCTACAGGGATTTGCCCGGGTTTCCTGTTGCCACGGCTCCTGGTCATGTATCTCAAATGGTGTTCGGCAATCTCGAGGGCCATCGAATTATGGTTCTGATGGGCCGTTTTCACTACTTTGAGGGTTATGAAATGGCGCAAATTGTTTATCCGATCCGCCTTCTCAAAGTTCTGGGTTGCCCGCGATTACTCCTAACCAATGCGGCGGGAGGTATCAATCGGTCATTTTCCCCAGGAAATCTGATGCTGATTACCGATCATATCAATTTCACCGGGCAGAATCCCCTTATAGGGAAGAACGATGAGGAATTCGGATCGCGTTTCCCCGATATGAGTTATTGCTGGTCTGGAGAGTTGAATCAAATTATTAGAAATGCAGCGGTGAATCGTGGTATCTCGCTCCGGGAAGGGGTGTATATCTGGTTCACCGGGCCATCATTTGAAACACCGGCAGAGATTCGAATGGCTTCGATAATCGGCGGCGACGCAGTAGGAATGTCCACAATTCCTGAAGCCATTACCGCCGCACATTGTGGAATACAGACGGTCGGAATTTCGTGTATATCCAATATGGCGGCCGGCATCCTCGATAAGCCCATCACCTCGGAAGAAGTGTTCGAAACCGGAGCAAGTGCCAGTGCCGATTTCAAGGCTTTAATCAGAGAGTTCCTACGCCTCCTTCCGACCGAAATTGATTGAGGAGGCACAAGCTTATGAAAATTATCATTCGCAATACGCTGTTGGATGAGAAAGTTCAGGATATACTGATCGAAGGGTCAAAGATTCGCAGTATCGGACAAAATCTGGCCGGAACCTTTCCTGATGCTCGTATTATTGACGGAAAAGATACCGCGGCGCTTCCATCGCTGGTAAATGCCCACACGCATTCCCCGATGGTTCTCCTGCGCGGCGCCGGTGACGAACTTCCCTTGCACGAATGGCTCACTTCCCGCATATGGCCTTTGGAGAGTCAGTTCACCGAAGAGGATTTCTATTGGGGAAACCGCCTGGCCATAGTTGAGATGATTTGCGGCGGCACGGGGTTCTTTAACGAAATGTATATGCAACCTCGTATTGCTCTCAAAGCATTGGAAGATGCTCCTTTGAAGGGAATGATTCACTATCCAATTATCGATGGGATGGATCCGGAAGTCGGCAAAGCTATGTGGGATGATTGTACAAAGTTCTTCGCTGAAGTCTCGCCTCCTGAGGGAATTGATTTGGGTGTTGCACTTCATTCCGTTTACGCTGACAGTCGGGATTCCGTTGAATGGGTAAGAGATTTCACAAAAGAGGCCGGATTGAAGATTCACATTCACTTGTCGGAAACGCAGAAGGAAGTCGAAGATTGCCTCAGAAATCATGAAGGTAGAACTCCTGTTGAGTATCTTGGAGATATTGGACTGTTGAGCGATCGGGTACTGGCCGCTCATGCGATTCATCTGAGCGATAGTGACATCGATATTCTTGCCGAATTCGGGGTTACTGTTATTCATAATCCAGTATCGAATATGAAGTTCGGAAACGGCGTATTTCCCTACCGGAGGCTGAAGAACAAGAACGTCCGGATACTCCTCGGCACCGACGGTGCGGGCTCCAACAATAATCTGGACATGCTGGAGGAGATGAAAATTGCGGCACTGATGCAGAAAGTTGATACGAAAGACGCAACTTC
>UWYT01000116.1 GCA_900608495.1 Olavius algarvensis spirochete endosymbiont
CAAAAGGCTCATAAGAGCCAAAAACGGGATACTGGATATCCTATTCATAATTCCTCTCTACTAATCTGATTGTAGTTCGAAGCATTTTTGTATCATAATTCATCCCGATTCGCTAGGGAGTTCAGCAAGTTTTTTCAAACTCAGCGTCCACTTTCAAAGCGATAACCAGCCCCCGCCTTCGCATCAAGAGGCAGTTCTAAGAGATATCACATTTAACTAACAGAAGAGCCACTTTGTCGCGCCAGTGC
>UWYT01000159.1 GCA_900608495.1 Olavius algarvensis spirochete endosymbiont
CCGCATCCGGAAAATCACGCCGGCAGATAGAATAGAAGATAGAATGGTAAGCACCATAGCCGGCACTGGCTCAGCGACACAGTTTGATGACCCCTCCGGCGTAGCTGTGGACTCAAGAGGCAACGTCTATGTGGCAGATACTGGCAACAACCGCATTCGGAAGATCGCGCCGACGGGGGTGGTAAGCACCATAGCCGGTACTAACACAGCGGGTCATGTGGATGACACCGGCACAGATGCACGCTTTAACTCCCCCAATGGAGTGGCTGTGGACTCAAGAGGCAACGTCTATGTGGCAGATAGTGAGAACAACCGCATCCGGAAGATCACGCCAGCGGGGGTGGTAAGCACCATAGCCGGAACAGGCAGCATGGCACAGTTTAATCAACCCCGCGGCGTGGCTGTGGACTCATCCGGCAATATCTATGTGGCAGATTTTAACAATCACCGCATCCGGAAGGTTGAATACAAGGTGCCCTAGCCAGCGGCACCGGGTTATATAGATAGCGCGCCGACGACAGAGCACAGTTTAACCAAGCCCTTCGGCGTGGCTATGCACTCATCCGGCAATATCTATGTGGCAGATAGTGTCAATCACCGCATTCGGAAGATCACGCCGACAGATAGAATAGAAGATAGAGTGGTAAGCACCTTAGCCGGAACTGGCACGCCAGGTCATACTGATGGCGCCAGCAACACGGCGCAGTTCAACTACCCCGCCGGCGTAGCTATAGACTCATCCGGCAATGTCTATGTGGCAGATACCAAGAACAACCGCATCCGGAAGATAGAGTACAAGGTGCCCTGGCCAGCGGCACGATGGCTCCTCATGTTAAATGTGATACCTCATTAGAATTGCCCCTTGATGCGAGGGCCGAGGCTGGTTCTCGCGCTAGCCTCCCCCGCTGTTCTATCCGACATCTCAAAACAGAAAAGAGTTTTTTCATAATAAGAAATAAATGCTGGGAAAAAAGCCTTGAGTTTTTCAGTGCATGGGGACGAAATATCAAGAATAGTTTGTTTTGGTTCGCAGTCAATCTAGATAAGAAGCTATTTAACTTATGAATAAGATATCCAGTA
>UWYT01000268.1 GCA_900608495.1 Olavius algarvensis spirochete endosymbiont
CTATAGAAATCATCGTTTAAATACAAACTTCTTTATTCCCACGAAATTGGTACATGTTGTTAGCCCTATAGCCAGTATATTAGCTATTTTTGGATCAATTCCAACTATAACAACCACAACTTTCAGAAACAACAAACTCAATATTAAAGACACTATATAAACAGCATAGTATTTTATAATCCCTGTATACTTTTTTTCTTGTTTAGCTTTGAAGGTCCATTTCCTATTGAAGCCATAACCAGCATATACACCTGAAATAAAACCTGCGGCAGAAGCTATAAGGTAGTTCACATTTAAAAATTCAAGTAAGATGTAGAATACACCATAATTTATAATTGTAGACCAAATTCCAACAGCAATAAATTTGTAGAATTCCACACTAGTT
>UWYT01000117.1 GCA_900608495.1 Olavius algarvensis spirochete endosymbiont
TTGTCATCAGACCGGTTCAATGCCCTGGAAAAAAGGAGAGCCGCAACTGCGCTGAAACCAAATCCCAGTTTTTCACCATCGGAACTGTATAGAGCACTGGTATTTACTGTTATTCTCCGGCTCTCTTCCCACAGCGAGTTGGATTTCTTCGCTTCTTCCCAGACGTAATAACAAAGGGAGTTTTCAGCAGGATTACCTGGTTTCCATGATTGGAATCCTTCGGCATAAATCGAACGCAGTTCGAAATCAGTTGATTGTTCTTTTTGCATGGTTGCGCGTCCACCAGCGGCGAGACATATTCCTTTGCCGCCTTCCTCTGTTACAAGGTATTCACCCGCGATTAGAAGGCTTCCTGGAGCGCTCCATTTTTCGATACTAGTCATTATTGCTTAGATACGGTGGACCGCCCACCTTACAAATCCAAAATGGCAGATGGCTGAATTGTGTTTTTAAATGCTCTATGAGCAATGGAACTTCTTTTTCGAGACAGAGTATTTTTACCTGAGGTCCCGCATCCATGGTTTCCCAAATATTCAAACCTGCGGATCTTAGCTTCTCGCAAAGGATTATTACAGCCAGACTCGCGGGTTTCCAATATATTATTGGAGGGTATGATGAGAACATAGTGGAAAACATTCGCAGATAGCTGCGCCTGATCAGTGGACCTAGAGCACTGAGGTTTTTTGCTTCCAGGGCGGCAAGAGATTTATCTATATTCTTTTTTGAATCACTGATCCAAGCTTGATAGAATGGCGAGTTCATTTTGACTCTCTCCATGGCAGCACGCGATGAAAGTTCTTTTGCTTCCTTTTCAATTTCCACCACAATGATTCGCAGCTCAGGCCACCAATTCTCATCGTAGATTTGATTGGCATAAATAGCGCCGCTATCTAAGCGCACGAAGCCTCCAAAGGTTGAACGAGCGGCGGAGGCAGAGCCGGTTCTGGCCAAGGCGGATAGTTGCTTTGCAGGCAGTTCGAATTTTAAGGCGCTTGTGCAGGCGAGGGCCAGAGCGGCAAAGCCACTTGCAGAACTCGCCAGGCCTGCAGAGCTGGGAAAATCCGAAGAACTGCATGCCGTGATTATAAATTTGCCCATCTTTGGATTTCTTTTATCCACGAGTTCCCTGAGATTTGCAAAGAAATTGGCAAATCGCCTATCCGATTGAAGTTTTTCATCTATAAATACTCTGTCCGTTTCCTCACTGTTTGAACTTGGATGTTTTAAGTAAACCTTGGTTACGGTATGGAGTTCATTTAGTGCGATACCAAGCGATGGGCTTGCCGGGATATTTTTCAATTCGTTCTCTTTACCCCAGTATTTGATTATTGCCAGATTGGGATGAGCAATAGCTGTTGCCTGCCCAATGAGGTTATCAAGTTTCGACATCTACCTGCTCGGTCCAGGAGGTGAATCGCTGGCTTGCCTCCTCGTAACTCCGGATGTTTTCGGAGCAAATCACAGTTGCGAAGGCGGATATGCAATCACCTCGCGCACCAGCTTTGTAGGCCAGACGGCGTGCGTGGAAGTTCATATGTCCTTTTTGAATTCCTTCGCATACAAGCGCACGGAGGGCGGCTAAATTCTGCGCGAGGCCCAGAGCTGCCGCGATTCGACTTAAGCCAGGGCCATCGGGGTTGCCCAACTGATCGAGACACCACCGCGATGATGGATGAAATCCCACGGCGCCTCCGGTTACCGCAAAGGGAAGCGGCAGTTCCAACGATCCATGAAGTGTATTTTCCTCAACCCAGTATTGACTTAAGGCGTGATAGTGCCCATATCTTGCAGCGTATGCATGGACGGAGGCTTCAATTGCCCGGGTGTCATTTCCAGTGGCCAGGGCCAAGGCGCTGATACCATTCATAATTCCTTTGTTATGGGTGATGGCGCGGTCGGGGTCTTCTCTCGCAATTCGAGCGGCGCGCACTATTCGGCGTGCTGTTTCTTTGCCATTGAAGCCCGCGCCCCCGAATTCATCGATGGGAATGCTCAAACGAGCCGAGGCGGTTCGGTCCCAGGATTTGTTGGACAAAATTGCCATTAGCACCTTTCCGCCTGTAATCCTTTCCAGTATTGGGCTTACTTTCTCTGCGACACTGTTTAAGAGGTTCGCTCCCATGGAATCTCTAACATCGATTTGAATGTTTACGGAGAGTGTTCTTGATGGAGCTATCCAGCGGGCGCTGATATCACGCCATCCTCCACCTCTGCTTTCCATTGATTCAAGCGTTCTCTGCAGATGTTCTTTGATGCTGTTGCGTGCGTTTAGAACTTTTTCAGTAGATGACGGGTTCAGTTTTCCCTCAAGAAAAACCTGTGCAACCATAACCGGCTCCGTGCTTTGCGTGTTTATTCCACCGTGTTTGGAGAGTAGCCTCCCCGCGAACGATGCTGCCGCGACAACCGAAGGTTCCTCTGTGGCCATGGGTATTCTGATTTCCCGGCCATCTATGGTGAATGGACCTGCTAATCCCAGGGGCACGCCAAAGTAACCAACGGCTTGTTCTATCATCACCTCGGATACATCAAGGAGATTTTCATCGAAGCCGGTAAAGGAGAAATCGGTTCTTTGTTCACTCGTTAGGCTGGGAATGCCGGATGAAATACTCTTTCTCCGTCCTCGTATTGGTTCCTTACGAAAGCTCTTCCAAGAAGTCATTGCTATTTGTTTTTTCCTTTTCGTCAATTTCGTTTACTAAATTTTTGGCGAGGTTGTGCAATTTTGGTGTTACTCGAATTTTGCTTCGCCTCAGTTCGTCCAGGTTCTTTGATCCGCTAAGAGCGAGTGCTGCCTGAATGCCTTTGGTTATCTGTGCGAGGTATTCAAATACGCCATCGGAACCCGTATCTGATGCGATCCTAACGAATGGAAGGGCGGCGGCGGCTATTTGGGCGCCGCAAGCGATTGATACCGCAAAGTCTCTTGGCGTTCGAAGACCTCCCGAAGCGATTATTCTGCCCTTGATTAGCCTACTGGATTTGCTTTCGGTTTCAGTGATTTGCCTATAGGCGATTAACAGCTCGCCGGTGGAATACCCCCAATCTCGAAATGAATGGGCGGCTGATACATACGGGTTCTGTTTCTGAAGCAAATGGCTGAAGCTGTGCTTTGCGGAATTGCTGCAATGTCCTTCAATAGCAACCCAGTCAGTGCCGCCGGTCCCTGCAATGTCAATGAAGGCAACACCAAGCTTCAAAAGTCGGAGTCCTTCGACGGGAGGTATTCCGGCGCCGATTTCCTTAACCAATACCGGTATATCCGCCTTTTCCATCAGGCGTTCGAATTCCTCATACCATCCGTTGAAGTTCCTTTCACCATGCTCCTGAAAAAATTCCTGGGATGCATTCAGATGTACGCAAAGCCCATCAGCCTCAATGCTCTTCACTGCCTCCATCAATATCTTCGGGGTATATTCACGCAGTTGCGCCACACCGATATTTGCAAGAACCGGCACATCCGGCGCGAATTCTTTCAACTGGAAATGTGAACGGGTTTCCTCGTGGTGCAAAATCACTCTGATGGAGCCAGTGCAGAGTGCTATTCCAGCTTGAGAGGCTACGTTCGCCAATATTCGATTGAGTTTTCTTCCTTCGTCGGAGCCTCCGGTCATGCAGGAAATCATCACTGGTATTTTGAGCACATGATTGAGAAAATCACATTTTGTCGTTATCGATCGGCTGTCAATTTCGGGAAGTGACTTATGTGGTATTGATATTTCATCCAGTCGCGTGTTCCCTGATTCGATTGCAAGAGCTTTGTTGAGGCAGATATCGAGGTGTCGTCGTTTTCTTTTCTGTATTTCGTTTTTTTTCAATAATTAATCTCTATCGTAGATTCGATAACCGTTCTCGCTGAGGCTTTTCAAATAGAAAAGCCCTTTTTTCGAATTCGGGGTTTCCAATCGTTCTCGCAGTGCGTCGATACTTGTTGGAAGGGATAACCAAGCAAGATACTCGTCGAAACTGGCGTTTCTTGATCCGTCTCTCCATTTTTCAATGCTCCATTGAGATATCAACTCAGGCGCATTTTCGCAAATTGTACCAGAGAATACTGTCATTGTGTTTCCCGAGCCATACGATGCTATTAGTACTCGTTTGTGTATTATTTCCTCACCGATTTTGTGATGTTCCTGATACAACAGGGTAGCCAGGTAGGTGTATAATGATGCGGTGTACAGGTTGCCAAAAGTACTGCAAAGATACATGGCATCGGTGAATCCGGAGCGCTGTATGAAATGTTCAATTTCCGCTTCACTCTTTCCGCAACTCTCACTTAGGAGATTTCGGAGAGCGATTTCGGGCATTGAGGGAAAGGGTACGTGAAGGGCTATGTAATCGATTTCCTCGACGCATTCCGAGGGATTTCGTTCGGCTCGATTGCAGTAATCCTCAAAAGCCGCTTTTAGGGCGCTCTGATAGCAGTTCATGGAATAGCGACCTTTAACCTTGGCTGTAACTGAGTTTATGGGTCTGAAGAAGTCATCCACATCTGATGAAAAGAATCCCTGTGTTTCGAGATTGATTTCCATGAGTCTGGGATTTTTTTCCACTATGAGCGCAACGGATCCCGCACCTTGAGTGAATTCTGCCGTACTTGGGGCATCATAGCGAGCGATATCACTGGATATCACCAGTCCACGCTCTTGAGCGCTCCCGGAGCAGCTGAGGTTTGATGCGGCTGACAGGAGTGCAGATGTGCCTCCGGCACAGGCATGTTTGGTATCGTAGGTGCTCAGAGCGTTGCCTAGGGTGTAACCTGCTTTTTTGAGCATACCGTGAACATATGAAGCCACTGGTTTTGCAAGATCGATAGCCGTTTCGGTACCCACCAGGATATATCTAATCTTCTCCTGCAGCTTCGGTGATAGACGTTCAAGGGTTTCGGAGGCGGCGTTTGCCGCGAGTGTTGCGGTGTCTTCCCAGGGAGCGGGGAAACGGAAGGAAACCTGGCCGGTTTTTTTCGCGGCTCTCCTCATTACACGATTTAACTGAGGCTGCGCTTGAGCGCGTGCCTCAATTAGTGAATTTACATCCATCTGGAGTTTTGGAACGTAAATTCCTATGTCTCCGATTCCAATTTTGGTTTCACTCATTATGCCAGCATCCGTTTTAGACAGAATCAATGTATATTGTATTTGAGTCTTGTTGTCAGTAGCCAGTGATATGTTGCCTTAGTTTTGCTTGAAAGGGTTGATTAACTGCTGTTCGGATTGAATTTGCGCGCAACTATGTTGCAAAACTATTCGGAAGTTGAGGGTTGGATGCCTATCTCGGGAGGGTGAAAATGACAGACATCCTTGCCTCTCCTTAATATTCGGCGTATGCGAACGAAGCTTGATACTTTTTTTATATGGGAGTAATAGTTCTACCAAAAGATGGGGGGCGATAAAGCCGGAGAACCTTGAATTGGGAGATGTTTGCCATGGTATGCGGAGACTTGCTGCCTTCCAGTGCAGTATATCAGTAATGGGTTCGGTTTTGAGGTAAGGTTCCGGCATTGAACTATGTAGCGGTTGGAATTCGGAAGCCAAGCACGGCGTCGTCAGCGAACGCATGCTGTTTGAGTACTCAATATACAAAGGCAGGTTTTCTAACGAACAGAAAAGTACTTCTGATGAACTTCGCGAGAAAATCAGTCGACTGCTTTGTTGTGGCATCTGGTGGCCTGTCCAAGTGAATAGCGTTTAGCCGAATAGTTGTTCAAATGGTTTTTTCCAGCTGGAAGATGGATGTTGCGCAGGAGCCTCAACCGGAAGGAAGATGTGCCCGTGGGCAAACTCAGGATTCTTGCTTACCAGCAGGAAAATACACCCAAGGCTCAATTTGAGCTGGATTCCGGAGGTATGTTGATGGTTCAAGAAAGGTTGGAATTACTTCGGGCTGCTATGCGGCGTTCAGGTTTGGATGCATATGTAATTACGGGTATGGATCCTCATCTTTCTGAGTGCCCCCCGGAGAGGTGGCAGAGTAGAGAGTGGATTAGTGGATTTACCGGGAGCGCCGGATTGCTTGGCATTACGAGAGACAAGGCCGGCCTTTGGACGGATTTTCGCTATTGGATTCAGGCTTCCAGTCAGTTGACCGACAGCGGCATCGAGCTTTTTCGAGTTGGAAAGGAGGGTGTTCCCGGAATTCACAACTGGATTTTGGGGGAGCTTCGCGATGGGGGAAAGATGGGAATTGATGGGTGCACCGTAACGCTTAGGAAGATGGATGAGTGGCGGAAAGCGTTTAAAAATTCTTGTGTTGATATTGTTGCGGGGACTGATTTACTTGGGGAGATATGGGAAGAGAGGCCGCTGCTACCCAATTCTGAAGTTTATGAATTGAATTTGGATGTAGCAGGGGAAACACGTTCTTCCCGTCTCGCCCGCTTAACCGCGGCACTGAATGCCGCTGGGACGAACACGTGGATAGGTGTCGTTTTGGACTGTATTGCCTGGCTATTGAATATCCGTGGTGAGGATATCCAACACGTTCCGGTTGCTGTAGGTTATTTCATTTTTTCGGAAGGTAGAGGAGTTTGGTATACGAACAAAAAACGGCTTCCGACTCGATTGATGATTTCTCTGAAGCGGGATGAAATTGAAATAGCGTCTTATGAGGATTTTTTTCCGGCCCTTGGGAGACTGCGGAAGGGTTCAAGAGTTTTGCTGGACCATCACTATATCACTCAAGCGGTATTGGATCGGCTCGCGCCAGGGGTCATTCCAAAATTTGGAAACGATCCGGTTGTTATGATGAAGTCTCGGAAGAATGAAGTCGAGGTGGCACTGATTCGTCGGGCAATGATAAAGGATGGAATTGCGCTGATACGTTTCATGATTGAGCTTGAGAACGCTCTTTGCGAGGGGAAAGAACTGACAGAGATTGTGGTGAAGGAGCTGCTCAATGCAAAGCGGGCGGAGTTGGAGGGTTTTCGCGGGAATAGCTTCGCTCCGATTGTGGCTTATGGGGCGAATTCAGCACTGGTACACTACGAAGTGGGGCGGGGTGAAAATAAACGGTTGAGACTTGATTCCAGGTTACTGCTGGTGGATTCGGGGGCTCAGTGGGAGGAGGGAACCACTGATGTAACTCGTACCTTTGTATTGGGTGAGCCGAATTTGGGGCAGATTCGAGACTATACCTTGGTGCTTAAGGGGCATATCGCTGTGTCGCGGGCGCAGTTCCCGAGAGGCGCGCGAGGATACCAGGTGGACGCCTTGGGAAGGGCCGCACTCTGGGCAGAGGGTATGGATTGCGGGCATGCTTTGGGACATGGGGTAGGGTATCGCCTAGGGGTTCATGAAGGACCGCAGAGGCTGAGTCAAGAAGCTGTGGATGTGCCGCTTGAGCTTGGCATGATTGTTTCAAATGAACCGGGTGTTTACAGGGAGAACTTTGGAGGTGTCAGGATCGAAAATTTATTGCTTTGCCGTAAGCTTTTTGATGGTGATTTCGGGGTATTCTTTGGCTTCGAAACCCTTACGCTTGCACCTTATGAGTTGAATCTTGTAGATACTGGTATGCTAAGTGATGATGAGACGGCTTGGATCGATGATTATCATCGGAGGGTGCGTGATAGTTTGGGTCCCTTCTTATCGGTTGAAGAGAAGAGGTGGTTGGAATTGAAAACGCCAGCTGTTGGGAGTTAGGCTATGTCTGTCGGCGAGTTGTTGATGTGGATTGGACGCGGTTGCAGCTAAAAGTGTATACCACATTCGCGTTTTGTTTCATTTTCCCACCACCACCTGGCAGCTCGCTCGTGTTCTCCGGGTCTTAGAGGGCGTGTGCATGGTTGACAGCCGATTGAACGGAAGCCGGCATCGTGAAGCGGATTGTAGGGTATCTTGTTGGTCCTAATATAGTCCCACACCTGCTTGGAGCTCCAATCGAGTAATGGATTTATTTTTATCAGCGGCTCCCCGTTGAGATTTCTATTACGCTGGTCAATTTCGATGTATTTCAAATAGCTTCGTGTCGCTGGACTTTGGTCTCGTCTTAATCCTGTGGCCCAGGATTCATAATTTTTGAGCGCTCGGCTTAGAGGTTCGATTTTTCTGATTCCACAGCATTCGGCATGACCATTCTGATAAAAGCTGTTGATGCCTTTTTCCCTGAGGAAGGGTTGGAGTAGCGTGGGAGAGGGGGTAAATACTTCAAGAGTGAGTTTGTAGTGATTTCGTACTTTTTCGATGAAAAAGTATGTCTCCGGGTGGAGGCGACCGGTATCCAGACAGAAGGCGGTAAATAATAAATTGTTCCTGCAGGCCATATCTATTAGGACGACATCTTCAGCACCGCTGAAAGCCAAAGCCAGTTTTTTGCCAAAATCGCTTTGGGCATGGGTCAATATTTCCGGGGGACTCAGGGTTGCATACCCTCGATTGGCAGACTCAATGTCGGCTATTTGGATTCTTCCACTTGCCGTTTTTTCGAAGTCTGAGCCAGTATTGGATTCGAATTGAGCATCCTGGTTGTTTCGAACGTTTTGCTGGTTGGACTGGTGAGGCGCTTGGGCTAGTTCCTTGTTTATGAATTCAAACAGACGGGTATAAACTCGTGGCGATTCGTTGTTTTCATTTACGATGAAGAAGGGAGCAATTTTGACATTGTGTTTCTGCGCTAATTTCACGCCCTCGGAATTCTCTTCGCCGTCCCTAGTGTATACTACCCTGTCGATTTGATTCCAGTAACCTCGTTTTCGAAGTATGCTTTCGGCCTGAGCGCATTTGTTGCATGGCGATCCGTCTTGGAGAATCTTTTTCACCATAACTATTTCCATCTTAAGAAAGAACAATACTCCGATTGCTTGTTTTTGGCGAGGGGGTTGGTTTTACGGTGCTGTTAGATTTGGATAATGCCTCATCTTGCACGAGGATATGCAATGCAGTATTTTGTATAGCGTTTTTGGAATGAGAACTGCTGCCCGGCGGGACAATTTAAGTGGGAGCCTGTTATGTATAATCCGGTAGATTCAAAGATTGACTTTCCGCGAATGGAGGAAGGGATTCTCAAGTTTTGGAAGGAGAGGCGAATATTCGAGAAATCAATCGAATCCCGCGCCGATGCGGAAGAATTCGTTTTTTATGATGGACCACCATTTGCGACCGGGGTTCCGCATTTTGGGCACTTTGTGCCGGGCACGGTGAAGGATATCATACCCCGATATGTAACCATGATGGGCAAGAGAGTTGAGCGTAGATTCGGCTGGGACTGCCATGGTTTGCCTGTCGAGTACGAGATGGAGAAAGAACTGGGCATCTCAGGTAAGAGGGAAATCGAGAAGTTCGGTGCTGAAAAATTTAACGAGGCATGCCGCTCCATTGTTTTGAGGTACACCGAAGAGTGGCGAAAAATAATGACTCGTTCCGGGCGCTGGGTTGATTTTGACCACGATTATAAAACCATGAATCCGAGTTACATGGAATCCATCTGGTGGGTTGTGAAATCGCTTTGGGAGAAGGGTTTGATATATAAGGGACATTACATATTACCCACTTGCCCCAGGTGTTCCACTCCGCTGTCAAATCACGAACTCAATTTGGGCGGCTACAAGGATGTGCACGATCCCGCGATTACCGTGAAATTTCGCGATACCTCGGCTGAGAATACCTGGTTTCTTGCTTGGACAACCACTCCATGGACTTTGATCAGCAATCTTGGTTTATCGGTGGGACCGGACATTGACTATGTCAAGGTTGAGAGTAAGGGAGCGGCTTATATCCTGGCTGAGGCACGCCTTGGTGAATACTTTGATGGGGATTACTCCCCGCTATGGAAAAGGAAGGGTTTTGAACTTAGGGATATGACCTATGAACCAATCTTTCCGTATTTCGGCAACCTTGGGAATAAAGGTGTATTTCGGATTTTTGTGGGGAGCCATGTGTCAACCGAGGAGGGGACTGGCATAGTGCATACGGCGCCTGGTTTTGGTGAAGACGACTATGAGATTTTCAAGGATGCGGGAATCCCTATCGTATGCCCCGTGGACGATGAGGGCAGGTTTACTGCTGAAATTCCGGAGTATGAGGGCCAATTTGTGAAGGATTGCGACAAAGAGATAATCAGTCGGCTTATACGAGATGAGAAACTGTTTAAGCACGATCAGGTGTTACACTCGTATCCACACTGCTGGCGCTGCGAGAGCCCTCTCATCTACAAAGCTGTCGATTCCTGGTTCGTCGATATTCAGAAGATAAAACCCGTGATGCTGGCTTCGAATGATAAGGTGAACTGGAATCCAAGTTATTTGAAGTCGGGCCGTTTCGGGAAGTGGTTGGAGAATGCGAAAGACTGGGCCATCAGTCGCA
>UWYT01000284.1 GCA_900608495.1 Olavius algarvensis spirochete endosymbiont
CTGGTTGCTCGGCTTGCAGTTGTTTAAGGGCGGCTTCGTCTTTGGCGGAGATGACCGACATGGCGGCAAGCTCGGCCTGTTCGGCCGTGCCGCCTGCCTGCCGCGCTGCGCCGCTGGCTATTAATTTTTTCAGTTCACGTCGGCCAGAAGTGGTTTTCCAGTTTTTCTCTTTCGCCGCAGCCTCTTCGCGCGAGCTATTTTCTTCAAAATGTGCAATTTGAAGTGGTTTATGTGTTTTCGTCCACTGCGCGCCTTTCCCAGATAAGTGCTCGCGCCAGCGACGCTTCAAGTTATCTGTTTGTCCTATGTAATAACTGCCATCATCGCATTCAATGACATAGGTACAAAAAATTCCTTCGCGCGGCCCGTCTGAAATTCGGACAGGCGCAGGCAGGCCTGCTTCCAATACCGCCATCTTGGCCTTGACCGGTTCAAAATCCACAAACCAGCTTTTGAAAATGGCCTGGGCGATTTGTTCGAGGGTTTGGTTGGTTTGGGTGTTGAGT
>UWYT01000120.1 GCA_900608495.1 Olavius algarvensis spirochete endosymbiont
TTACAACTTAATTCATCCCGATTCACCAGAGAATTCAGGAGTTTTTCCAAACTCAGCGTCTACTTTCAAAGCGATAGCCAGCCCCCGGCTTCCGCATCAAGGGGCAGTTCTAAAAGGTACCGCATTGACATGAGGCGCCATCGCGCCGCTGGCCCAAGGCAGCTTGTACTCTATCTTCCGGATGCGGTGGTTGCCATTATCTCCCACATAGACATTGCCGGATGAGTCCACAGCCACTCCGTAGGGGAGTTTAAATCGTGCCGCGGTACCGATGGCATCCGCAGAACCCTCTGTGCTGCCAGCAAAGGTGCTTACCACCCCCGCCGGCGTGATTTTCCGGATGCGGTTGTTGTATGTATCTGCTACATAGATATTGCGGATGAGTCCACAGCCACTCCGCGGGGTAGTTAAACTGTGCCGCTGTGCCGGTGCCATTTCCAGAATCCGCTGTGCCACTGCCTAGGGCACCTTGTACTCTATCTTCCGGATGCGGTGATTGGCACTATCTGCCACATAGACATTGCCGGATGAGTCTACAGCCACTCCGGAGGGGTGGTTAAAGCGTGCTTCTGCGTCAGTACCAGCTATGGTGCTTACCACCCCCGCCGGCGTGATTTTCCGGATGCGGTGGTTGCCATTATCTGCCACATAGACATTGCCGGATGAGTCCACAGCCACTCCGGCGGGGGGGCGTCAAAGCGTGCCGCGGTACCGGTGGCATCAGTATGACCCCTTGTACCGCTGGCTAGGGCACCTTGTACTCTATCTTCCGGATGCTGTTGTTGTCACGATCTGCCACATAGACATTGTCCTCTGAGTCTACAGCCACATGGGTGGGTTGGTTAAACTTTGCCGCTGTGCCGGTGCCATCCGCAAAACCCCTTGTGCTGCCGGCCAAGGTGGTTACCACCCCCGCCGGCGTGATTTTCCGGATGCGGTGGTTGAATGAATCTGCCACATAGACATTGCCGGATGAGTCCACAGCCACGCCGTAGGGATGGTTAAACTTTGCCGCGGTACCGGTGGCATCAGTATGACCCCTTGTGCTGCCGGCCAAGGTGGTTACCACCCCCGCTGGCGTGATTTTCCGGATGCGGTGATTGCTAAAATCAGCCACATAGACATTGCCGGATGAGTCCACAGCCACTCCGTAGGGGTCGTCAAACCGTGCTTCTGTGCCGGCGCCATTTGCAAAACCCTCTGTGCTGCCGGCTAAGGTGCTTACCACCCCCGTCGGCGTGATTTTCCGGATGCGGTGGTTGTTAGAATCAGCCACATAGACATTGCCGGATGAGTTCACAGCCACTCCGTAGGGTTGGTAAAAGTGCACCGCTGTGCCGATGCCATCAGTATTACCTGCCCCATCATCTGACCTGCCACCGCCGGCCAAGGTGGTTACCACCTCCGCCGGCGTGATTTTCCGGATGCGGTTGTTGCCAGTATCTGTCACATAGACAGTGCCGGATGAGTCCACAGCCACTCCGTCGGGGTAGTCAAACCGCGCCGTGGTGGTGCCATCCGCAAAACCCCTTACGCCGTTGCCGGCAAAGGTGCTTACCACCCTCTCCGGCGTGATTTTCCGGATGCGGTGATTGCCAGTATCAGCCACATAGACATTGCCGGATGAGTCCACAGCCACTCCGCGGGGGTAGTCAAACTTCGCCGCTGTGCCGGTGGCATCCACATGACCTAACGTGCTGCCGGCCAAGGTGCTT
>UWYT01000126.1 GCA_900608495.1 Olavius algarvensis spirochete endosymbiont
GAACCATAGCTATGATCAGTGGTGGTTTGACGCTCTATGCCAAATGGGTTGATAGAACATATTCGGTTACCTACCATGCAAATGGTGCGGGCGGTACCGTGCCGACAGATGCCAATACTTATACTGTTGGCCAAATTGTGACGGCTAAAACGATGGGCGGACTTACGCCTCCTGCCGGCACAACTTTTATTGGCTGGGGCACTCAGGTCATTGGAGGCACTGATGTTCCAGCAGGTGGAACCATAGCTATGCCCAGTGGTGGTTTGACGCTCTATGCCAGATGGCGCTTCTAAGTTAGCCGCTAAAACATATTCGGTTACCTACGATTTAAATGGCGGGAGCGGTACCGTGCCGACAGATACCGATACTTATACTTCTGGCCAAAGTGTGACGGCTAAAGCGGCGCCCACGGGACTTGTGCCTCCTACAGGTAAAACT
>UWYT01000127.1 GCA_900608495.1 Olavius algarvensis spirochete endosymbiont
CAGGTTCGGGTTCTGGCTCTGGTTCGGGTTCTGGTTCAGGTTCGGGTTCTGGCTCAGGTTCGGGTTCTGGCTCTGGTTCTGGCTCTGGTTGGGGTAATTGGCCTGGTTATAGCCCTGATTATGGTTTTGGGATTCCCCCCGGTTTTAGGAATCCCCCCTCCGGTTCAGACTCAGCCGGCTCGCCTCCCAACGGCAACGAAAACAATGGAGGCGGTG
>UWYT01000173.1 GCA_900608495.1 Olavius algarvensis spirochete endosymbiont
CCAAATCACATCGAGAAATCCATCCCCATTCACATCCATGGACATCCTCTTTGTCCCATTCCAGTTCCTCATGTAATGTAAAAGTTCCAAAAGCCAGATTCCCGACGGGGGTGTCAATATTGATACAACCACCCAAATTCGTTCCACCGCTTGAATTCTTCGATATGGGCCCTCCATATCCGCTCAATCGAATGTTGCCCCCGCTTATAGGGCATTGAATCCAAATCAAAACCACGGTAGCCGCTACTGTTATTGCCAGATACATCCAGCACTGATATAGGGATACAATACTTGGGAGTTGTCAGCACCAAGTGAACAGAAGTTATTTGGCTTGAAGCGAAGCCGGGGCAAACAGTGGCCTAAGGGCGGGCCTGGCTGAGGGGTTGCTAATACTTGATACCTATCCCAAAACCTTTATCAAAGTACACTACATTATCATAAATAGGCTCAACAACGACCTCCCCTTGTATGTTAGCAAATCCACGTTTACCATTTTTGCTAACGTTAAAAATCTCCTCATTGTAGACAAGTATGCTGTCATAGATGGGAGGGATAACAATTTTCTTGGCCTTGAAGTCATAAACCCCTGTTTTATCATTATTGATAAAAGTAACATATCGATCATCAAAAATATGCCACATTGAGCCTTGTACTTCAATCTCGATAGGATTACCAAATCGATCAATAACAAGCCGTCGATTTCCTCCTACGGAGACAAGAGCTCCGATTCTATAAGCCGTTGAGTAAACTGCATCATAAAGCTGCTCCGTTAGAATCTCACCATCCCAACTGACAAATCCATAACCACGTTTATGCTTTGTGCGATATATCACAAAACCACTGGCCGCCTTGAGAAAACTGAACTCTACTGATGTTGGAACCGGTTGCCAAATTGATCCATCAAACTCAATAAACTGATAGACTTTTTCCCCTCTTTTTTTGACAAATGCTTTGTTGGGTTCGTATCTAGAAAGCTCTAATATATCAAACTCATCCGGACTGGTATAGTTACCAGAAGTATCAATTAGGCGATAAGTAAACAAGGGAAATTCCTTTCGAGTATCCCCAAACCCCACAACGGCATGGCCATAAATAAACCTCCCGACATAATCAAACCTTGGTTCTATAACGACTTCACCTTTTCCGTTGAGATACCCGCGCATGTCAGAGGCAGAATCATAAAAACCTATCCGGTCATCATGTAAACCGGTTCTTTCCAACTCGAAGCTTCCCCGGAGAACTTCTGAAAAGTTCTTATCAAGAAAAGCAAATCCATCCTCATACCTGACAACAAACACTTCACCATTAAAAGGATCGACATCTTCTGCGTTCCTAATGACATGAAGAATATTCCCACCTTTATCAAAGATAGTCCAATCAGAAGCTTCTAGATGTATTGATATGGCAACAAACACTAAGGCTATTACAAAAACACATTTCCTCATTCTAACGGCTCCTTTTTCACTTCAGGGGCAAAATCTATTCCGTCATAGGGACTTCCATCATCATACTTTCCAAATCTAGCTGTATTTTTTGAATTATCTATCAATGGGCTTTCTTTACCTGGATCAACACGTTTACCCCATTTCTTTCCGTCTTCATCCCTTTCTCGCCTTTCGAGATGCACATGAGGCCCACTTGAGTTCCCAGCTTCCTCGTCATCTTCCTCAATTCTGCCCAGATAATCCCCCTTTTTTACCTCATCATCTTTTTCCAAGCCGTTATTCTTCACGCTATCTTCGTTAAGATGTCCATAATTATATTTGTACTTCCCGTCTTCATCTTCAACAACTACATAGTACCCAAGTCCTTTATCATGGTTATCAGAGTAATTCCACTGTCCCCCTTTATATATACCATCAGAAATGGAATAAACATTGTAACCATCGGGTTTTGGAGGTTC
>UWYT01000145.1 GCA_900608495.1 Olavius algarvensis spirochete endosymbiont
AGATTCGCAAAGTGCTGGTTATCAAGTAGGTTCAAGGTTAGTTCGATGCTCTAGTTCCGCGGTTATCACTGAAACGTCCAGCGATAGCCTGCGAGTTGTCTGTCCGACCGAGTGTGAGTACTCGTGATAATTTCGGCAAGCAGGCGGACTGACATCCCCGCGTTCTATTCCACTTGGCTTATGCACCGGATACGAAAAGGGTTTTGTCTTGTACCCAATCCTTTTAATGCCAGGCAAGTGAGCCGTATTTCTCTCCTTCCGGATAAGGTGGATGCTTTCGTTTTCTGGTCGAAAAACCCTGAACCTATGTTGAAGTTCCTTGGAGAACTTGATAGTCGAGGATTCATCTATTATTTCCAGTACACTTTAAATGACTATCCGCAGGATTTCGAACCTTCGATACCGAATGTCAACAGGAGACTCGACACTTTCAAAGCGTTTTCAAACAGACTTGGTCCCGAGAAGATGGTTTGGCGATACGACCCCATAATTATCAGCCCGGCCACGGATTACAGCTTTCATACATCCACATTTGAACGACTGGCATATGCACTGCGCGGCCTAACCCGACGCGTTATTATCAGCATTATCGATCTCTACCACAAAACCAGCAAACGTATGGACAACTTGACAAATAGCAATGATACACGAGGGATGGCAATGCTGCGCAACGCTCCTGAAATGCTGGAATTGCTATCTCACATCGCCGACACTGCCAGAGCCGCAGGGATGAGGCCTTTCTCCTGCGCCGAAGAATTCAACTACTCAAACCTTGGAATCCCGGCAGGCAGCTGCATTGATTGCAAGCTTATTAACGACATAGGCGGTCGCTCATCCGCTAAGAAAGATCGGGGACAAAGGGCTGATTGCCGCTGTGTTGTCAGCCGCGACATCGGCGTGTACGACACCTGCGTTCACGGATGCTTATACTGTTATTCCACAAGAAACTGGGGGCTGGCGCGTCAACGCTATTCTGAACACGATCCGGAAACGTCCATGCTCACAGAACGCTGATACCATTGCTGAAATAATTAATCATCACTATCGAAAATGTGGTTAGCTTGATATCAGCAGGAACCCACTCTCATCATTATATCCACTGCCCGCAACGTAAGTTGCCGCTGTCGGTTCCGGCACGCCAGCTATGCAGATTAGCACATACCGCCGGATTTCAGTAACCGTTGCTTTGCGCTACCGGGCATGAGTCAATGTCATACTTCTCAACAAAAGCATGGGAACTCAATGAAAACGTGTTACACTTATGAGAATGCAGGCCTAAATTGGAGGTTTGGGATGCTCAGAAATGTGATTATTGCCCTGGTACTTACACTGGCTCTGGCCCCGATGCAACTCTGGGCTTCGATTTACCGTTGGAACGGGAATGCTGGCAATAATAACTGGGATGATTCCCGTAATTG
>UWYT01000130.1 GCA_900608495.1 Olavius algarvensis spirochete endosymbiont
GTACTGGAACCATACCTATGCCCAGTGGTGGTTTGACGCTCTATGCCAAATGGGTTGATACGTATACGGTTGCCTACAATCCAAATGGTGGGACCGGTACTGCTCCGACAGATGACACTCGTTACGCTTCTGGCCAAACTGTGACGGCTGCAGCGGCGCCCGCGGGACTTACGGCTCCTACCGACAAGAAATTTGATGGCTGGAACACTCAGGCCGATGGAAGTGGCACTGATGTTGCGGCAGGTGGAACCATAAAAAT
>UWYT01000243.1 GCA_900608495.1 Olavius algarvensis spirochete endosymbiont
CCACATAGACATTGCCGAATGAGTCCACAGCCACTCCGGTGGGGTAGTTAAACTGTGCCGTGTTGCCGATGCCATCCGCAAAACCTGGTGTGTCAGTACCGGCTATGGTGTTTACCACCCCTCCCGGCGTGATTTTCCGGATGCGGTGGTTGTTAGCATCTGCCACATAGAAATTGCCGGATGAGTCCACAGCCACTCCGGTGGGGAAGTTAAACTGTGCCGTGTTGGCGGTGCCATTCCCAGAATT
>UWYT01000131.1 GCA_900608495.1 Olavius algarvensis spirochete endosymbiont
TTCGAGCAGTACTCACAGCTATGAGTATGACGGTCTCTATCAGCTGATTTCCGCCAAGGGCGAGTATCAGAGCCATCCTGCGGGCTTATCCAGCGGAGTGAGATGGCAGAAAAGCTAGATTTTAAGATTGGTCAGCAGTACTAAAACTTGAGAACAAAAATGTAAGAAAAACTGAGACTCCGATTGCCAGGCAAATTGGTGAGCCTTAGCGTAGAGATTATCTTGATAGTCATGGGCCAGTTGGAACTCAGGGACCGACTTCAAGTAGGAGGACTACAAAATGAAAATGAGAGGAGGAACAGCAAAATGATTAGAAAACGTGTGTTGTTTTGCTGCATCATGCTTATGACAGTGTATTCCGCTTGGAGTGAAGATATGGATGATGCGACTTTGAAAGCTATTCTTAGCAAAAGAGATACAACCTTGAT
>UWYT01000320.1 GCA_900608495.1 Olavius algarvensis spirochete endosymbiont
GTAGGCCTCCTGCCTACAAAAAATAAGGGAGTATTCTGTTCACCTGCCTCGGGCTGGATGGGTGGCCGGAGAGCTTTGGGCTTGAGCCAAGTGGAGGAATACGCAAGGGCCACTCTGTCGTCGAGGCTCTTAACTGGTATGCCTATGTGAGCAACAACCCAGTAAGGTATGTGGACCCGGCGGGAATGGAAGAAGAAAACGCAGATGAACCTCCAAAACCC
>UWYT01000134.1 GCA_900608495.1 Olavius algarvensis spirochete endosymbiont
ACTCTTCATTGCCTTTATTGGTTTTCAGAATGTCGGGCTTATCGTAAATAGCGATGCCACTCTGGTACAGCTGGGCGAACTGAGCAGTCCACCGGCCTTACTGACGGTAATCGGTCTTGTCATTATAGCTGTCTTGCTTGCTTTTAAGGTAAAGGGCGCGTTCCTTATAGGCGTCATTGCTGTGACAATGATTGGTATTCCAATGGGTATCACGAATGTGGAGGGCTTCAAACTTTTCCAACCCCTGCCTTCCATGGCGCCCGTGTTTTTCAAGTTCGTAGGGTGGAATGAAATTTTCACACTGGACATGCTGGTGGTGCTTTTCACTTTCCTATACGTTGATATGTTTGATACTGTCGGCACCCTGATTGGTGTCTCCACCAAGGCGGGCATTGTGCGTCCGGATGGCTCGATTCCACGCGTCAGGCAGGCTCTTTTCGCCGATGCGATTGGCACCACCGCTGGAGCCATATTGGGAACCAGCACGATTACCACCTATATCGAGAGTGCTGCTGGAGTAGAAGAGGGCGGACGGACTGGTCTGACAGCTCTGGTTACCGCAATCTTGTTTTTAGTGGCAGTCTTCTTCAGTCCCTTATTTCTCTTGGTCCCTTTTACTGCCACAGCGCCAGCTCTTATCCTGGTTGGTGTGTTTATGATGTCTCCTGTGCGGGAAATCGAATGGGGCGATGTTACAGAGGCTCTCCCCGCCTGCCTGGCAATAATCATGATGCCTCTCGCTTTCAGCATTGCCCAAGGCATCTTCTGGGGTGTGCTATCCTACATTGTCTTAAAGCTGTTAAGTGGCAGGGTTAAGGACATAAGTCCCATTACCTACATTGTGGGATTTGTCTTCGTATTGTCTTTGTTCGTTTAAGCAAAAGCCATCTTTCCCCTGCGCACCATAAGCTGCCCCCTGTGTTTAGCGAGCAATGTTCAGGATGCCCTGGGTCAGGGTAAAGGCTACTGCTCAAAGTAATAAGAAACAGGAAATAATCTTTGACACTATAAAGTTTCATAAGTTATGGTTATCACGCCATTATGAAAATGGCTAAACAAAAAAATCGTACTTAATGAGGGAGAGTTTATGAAAAGCTTTTTTGCGATTAAGGAGAGCGGTTCCAAAGTTAGAACTGAAATCCTAGCTGGTATCACAACCTTTCTTACTATGGCCTACATCCTGGCCGTTAATCCGGATATACTGTCTAATGCTGGTTTGCCTAAGGATTCGGTATTTATGGCCACGGCTGTCGCATCCGCTGTCGCGACGCTAGTTATGGCCCTTGTCGCCAGGCTTCCTTTTGCCCTGGCACCAGGAATGGGACTAAATACCTTCTTTGCCTTCACAGTCGTACTGGGAATGGGCAAAAGCTGGCAGTTTGCACTCACGGCTGTACTTCTCGAAGGTATCATCTTCCTATTGCTCACAGCACTCAATGTTCGGGAGGCAATCATCAATTCAATTCCCGCAAATGTCAAAAAATCGATCAGTGTCGGTATTGGACTTTTCATTGCCTTTATTGGCTTGCAAAAATCCGGACTCATCGTGAGTAACGATACTACTTTGGTACAGCTGGGCGAACTGGGCAGTCCAACAGCCATACTGTCGATAGCCGGTCTTGTCGTTATAGCTGTTTTGCTTGCCTTTAAGGTGAAGGGCGCCCTCCTTTTAGGGATTATTGTTGTAACAGTGATTGGAATTCCACTGGATATCACGAAGGTGGAGGGCTTCAAGCTTTTCCAACCTCTACCCTCTATGGCACCTACGTTTTTTAAGTTTGTGGGGTGGAATCAGATTTTCTCAATGGAAATGCTGGTGGTGCTTTTCACTTTCCTGTTTGTTGATATGTTTGATACTGTCGGTACCCTGATTGGTGTCTCCACCAAGGCGCGCATTTTGCGTCCGGATGGCTCGATTCCGCGCGTCAAGCAGGCGCTTTTCGCCGATGCGATTGGCACCACCGTGGGAGCCATGTTGGGAACCAGCACGGTTACCACCTATATCGAGAGTGCTGCTGGAGTAGAAGAGGGCGGACGAACCGGTCTGACAGCTCTGGTTACCGCAATCTTGTTTTTAGTGGCAGTCTTCCTTAGTCCCTTATTCCTTCTGGTTCCATCTGCCGCCACAGCGCCAGCCCTTATCCTGGTTGGTTTGTTTATGATGTCTCCTGTGATTGAAATTGAATGGGGCGATGTTACAGAGGCTCTTCCCGCCTTTCTGGCAATAATCATGATGCCTCTCGCTTACAGCATTGCCGAAGGTATCGTCTGGGGAGTACTATCCTACATACTCGTAAAAGTGCTAAGTGGCAAGGTTAGGGACGTGAGTCTCGTTACCTACATTGTGGGAATTGTTTTCGTATTGTCTTTGTTCGTTTAAGCAAAATCACCCTCCCTCGCCTTTGTGTGCGGGGGAGGGTGTGTTTGCCATATTCTACATTAAAGAGTTGGGAGCATCTGGTTTTGAAATCATTGGAACCCAATCATTCAATACGTCTGGCGAAGTTATCTTATTTTGAGAAAATGGCGTCGGTTTCTGCATTTTCGCACTCGAGACTTTGGGAGTGGAGTTGCGTCCTTGCGGACTGATTGTACCGGACACCCCCCCCTCGCGGGACTTCATAGGTGCAGATGTGGGCCAAAAGTGCTTCGTATCGGGAGTATGTATGGTTCGAGCAGGTTTATAATTTACAAATAAGGAAGTTCATAATTTATAATACAAATAAGGAAAAGAAGATATGAGTGACAAGATGCGGTTAATCTCGTTTGAGGGTTTGATTGATAGAATGTTGGAGGAGTGGCGCCACACGCGATCTATTTTCGAAATCTCCGAGGGCGATTTCTATCGCAAGAGCGATGAGCGGATTTACGAAGTTTTCGGACAGAAACTTTCCGTTCCGCTGGGTCCTGCGGCGGGTCCTCAAACTCAAATTACACAGAATATCATCACTTCCTATCTCACTGGCAGCCGTTTCATTGAGCTCAAAACAGTGCAGATTTTGGATGGTTTGGAAATCGACAAGCCCTGCATTGATATGACTGACGAGGGATTTAACACCGAATGGTCCACGGAACTTACCTTGAGGCAGGCCTGGGAGGAGTACAGCAAGGCCTGGATTCTACTCCATCTAATCGAGCAGCTTTTTAACCTGGGTATGCCGGGGATGGAGCGTTCCTTTGTGTTCAATATCTCGGTTGGATATGATTTAGCTGGTATCAAGCAGCCGCCGATGGATCGTTACATTGAGAGAATGAAGGATTCAGGCGCCGAGACGCGATATGAGGAGTGGCTTTCGCATCTGAGGCAACGAATAGCAGATTCATCCTTTTTGAAGGGGACGGGGTTGGAGCATCGGCAGGGGATGCTTGAGGGACTGGTGGATAGGATTC
>UWYT01000125.1 GCA_900608495.1 Olavius algarvensis spirochete endosymbiont
GGTTTGCTATCTGCAAGCTGATACCTAAAGGCCCTGAATGAGCCGCTTGGGGGGGGGGTATTTTGTCTTACCTAGTTACGAATAAACAAGTCAGAAGGTTTGAAATAGAATCGGCCAGTGATATCACGACTTGCCATAATTATGGAGATTGCATTCTTTGGGTATAGGAATCAATTGCATCATCAAGATTTCGTAGAACTCGTTTCTTTTGTGTTTCAGGGAATGTCTCAATTATTGTTAATCGATTTATAAAACGGCGACTAACGACCATGGGCTCTCTTGGAATTAGCTTAATTCCAAGTATTTCATCAGAAGAAATTTTCAGTGCTTTAGCTAAACGCGCTACCATTTCGTCATAGAGGCGAATCTTGCTATTCTCATAATCAGAGATAAGGTTTTGGGCAATACCAATTCTATTAGCGAGTTGACGTTGAGTTAGGCCCCGAAGCTTTCGAATTCTTGCAATACGTTCTCCGATGGTTTCTTCAGAATTAGAGATTTGGGGTAGAATTTTTTTAGGAACTCGCGGCATGACAAAAAGTATACGCAATTCTTATTGACATAATCAGCTGATACGATATATTAGTTTCTAACTAATATACTTGACACACTTTTGCAAGACCCCGCTCTGTTAGAGCGGTTTAAGAAAATGACCC
>UWYT01000132.1 GCA_900608495.1 Olavius algarvensis spirochete endosymbiont
TGCGGCATGCGATGCTCTCGGGCGGGTAGCCCTCGCTTAGATAGTAGGCGGCCTCATAGAGATCGCTGGTCCTGATGCTTTCCATGGGAAACTCCTTGGAATAAGGAGCTTAAAAACTTCTGGATATTCGGTTAGAATAGACATGGAGTTTTCGGACTCCTTTTGTTTTTAGGTCCATCCTGCAAAGCCACTAACTTCTAAGGATGGGCCGTTTTCTTGTTCCGCCCTAACAGAGCGGGGT
>UWYT01000095.1 GCA_900608495.1 Olavius algarvensis spirochete endosymbiont
TTAAACTGCCTTTTATGTCTGTTCAATATCCGATTTGAGGCGTCGTCAAAGCTTCCGACTTTGCTGATATCCTTCCGGAAGTCATCGATGATGGCATCAATGGTATCCAGGACCGCCTGTCCAGGCTGGTGCGCAAGGCCATCGAGCAGGAGAAGATCAGCCTCGGCCGTGGCGCCGAGGTCTTGGGCATCTCCCTCCAAGACATGCGTGACTTGACTGCGTCCTGGGTCGGCTGAGGGGTTCGATGCCAAAGAAGCCCAAGGTCCTGCTCATGGACGCCAACGTGCTCATCGACTACCAGAAGTCGGACTTCTACGTCCTCGGACTGGTGAACAAGCACGTCGCCGAGGTCCACGTCCTGACAACCATCATCAAGGAAATCGACGGGGTGGAGGTCGTCGATTGCGAGCGCCTCGGCCTCAAGGCCATCGAGTCCGAGCTGCACCAGTTGACACGCGCCGCCAGCAAGCGCGGCCAGCTCTCCTTTCGCGACCACCTCTGCCTGATCGTGGCATCGGACGCGAGCTTCGTCTGCGTCACCAACGACAAGCCGTTGCGCAGCGCCTGCACAGTCGATGGCGTCAGCATCCTGTGGGGGCTGGAGATCATGACCGCCCTCGTGCGGGCGAACGCAATGCGCGCGACCGATGCCATCCAAACCGCCGAGAAGATCCACAACAGCAACCCGCTGCACATCGCCAGGAAGCTTGTCGACCGCTTCGCCAAGATCGTGAACGGCGTGGAGAAGAAACGAAGCGGAAAGTAGCAGCCGCCTCAGCTTCCACATCCAGGATTGCCTTGCCTTCCTCGCGCGACAGCGCCGGTGTGGTCACCGTGGCCCGCCCTTTTCCCCGGGCCGAGGAGGTGAACCATGACCCCATTGGAAGTACAAAAGAAACGGCAGCAGCAGCTCGCGGAGCTTCTACGAGTATCGGCTCCCGAGCCCTTGAGCCATCGGGAGGAGGCAATCCAGATCCTGTCCGACGGTCTGCTCGAGTTGATCATCCGGCGCGCTCGTCAACCGGAGAACCGGGTGAACCGCAGCAACCACTGGCTTTGGGCCCAGATGCGACACGAGGACTGACATTCACGACCGGCCCGCGCCGGGCTGGTCTGCCCGGACAGCCACCGCCAGAAGAAGCGATCACTTCTTTCCGCCCCGCCAAAATCAGCGTTCGCTGCACGTCGCCCGCAGCCGATCCGATCAGGACCCGCAATGAGTTAACCGAAGAGTGAGTCAACCGCCGAGAGCGCCGCCCTAGGGTCCAAGCGCGAAACGAAAATCCGGCATCCGCGTTCGTGTCGCGAACTGACATCAATTCGCAACACCAATCAATATCAACACTTACAAATCAGAGGCGGGTGCCCGCGATTCCGACTCGGCGGAGAGCGGGGTTGTATGAGCACTCACCCGGGGAGACATACCGGATGAGTCGATACACAGTTGAAGAGGCCCTGGCGAACGCGCCAGGGCTCCTTTATCCAAGACGCATCGAGAGCGGGTATAGCAGTTAACGGTTCTACGGATAAGCTTCGATTAAACTGATGAGCTTATCGGCTCTGGCAGCACTCTCATCAACCTTCCGGATCACCTTGTTCAATCCGGCTCTCCTCGCTGCGTCCAGATAATGAAATCCTTCTCAATATATAGATTGCCTGGTGTACCGTATGAGAATCCGTAAATCATGTTTCAAGAGAAACCCTCGGGCACGAATGAATCAATGAAGGCAGCCTGAGTTGTCGTTCCTGGCAGTCAGCGAAAGAGTCGCAATTTCATCCTTCGGTTCAAAACCACCGCACCTTACATCGGCCAACACCTGTTGAACTCTCTCTTTGGCATTCTGTCTGCATCCGCGAACCTTTCAACGAACACGGCCATTCCCACCTCGAGATTTCGTCTGCTGAAATTACGAAGAGACTTGTCAAATGCATCAAGCGAACAAACCCGTTATTCTTTCCTGCCGCTCAGGATAATTGCAGACGTTGAGAAGCAGTATTTGTGTCAGCCGCGAGTAAATTTCGGGAACAACTGACGCAGAATTCGACGAATCCAGAATACTGGAACCCGGGCGAAGCCTTTTCGCAGAGAAGCTCAATACACTCGCACAGTCGTTCAAGGGATACTCGGCATCCGGCTATTCGAAGCTATCCTCGTCATTTACTGTGTCCATGAGGTAAGCACACCATAGCCGGCACTGACGATGCGAGTTTTGCGGACACAGCACCGGTAGCACGGCACGGTTTGTGACACCCCCACCGGAGTGGCTGTGGATTCAGAGGGCAATATCTATGTGGCAGATGAAAGCAACCACCGCATCCGGAGGATAGAGTACAAGCTGCCCTGGGCTAGCGGCGCGATGGCTCCTCATGTTAAGTGCGGTACCTTTTAGAACTGCCCCTTGATGCGAAGG
>UWYT01000160.1 GCA_900608495.1 Olavius algarvensis spirochete endosymbiont
GATTCCGAGTGAGATTGTTCAGAGTGTTTCGATTTCCACGATGCACGGCTGTCTTCCAGCCGAGATTGAATCGATTTGCAGCTATATGATTGAAGAGAAGGGGCTGGATACCTATGTGAAACTCAATCCCACCTTGCTGGGCTACGATAAGGTGAGAGAAATTTTGGATGGACTTGGATTCAAGAACGTCAAAATGAATCGGGAATCCTTTACTCACGATTTGCAGTGGAAAAATGGAAAAGTGATGCTCGGCCGCCTGATGGCTTTGGCGCGGGAGAAGAATCGGCGTTTTGGGGTGAAGCTAACTAACACTTTGGCCTCGGTTAACAACAGAGAGGAACTTCCCGGAGAGGAAATGTACATGTCCGGCAGGGCGCTCTACCCCATCACGGTGGCGGTTGCCGCGATGATTTCCAATGAGTTCGATGGACTCATTCCCATTTCCTATTCCGGCGGCGTCTCGGCGTACACCGCGAAAGATCTTCTGGCAACGGGGATTAGACCACTCACGCTCTGCTCCGATATGCTCAAGCCGGGTGGATATAGTCGTCAGAAGCAAATTGTCAAGTTTTTGGAGGATGCGTCTGGATGGGATTTGCCAAGTATTGATGTGTCCGCGTTGACTCAGTTGGCAGAGCGTGCCAGGTGGGAGAAAAGCTCATTAAAGGCATTTAGAGGAGAAGATGTAGTTCAGCACGAGGGAGTTTTACCGGGAAGCGACTGCTATGTGGCGCCCTGTGTAAGCGCCTGCGCAATTGAACAGCATATACCGGAGTATATCAGGCTGGTGGGCGAGAAACGCTATGCCGATGCCCTCGAACTTATCTACGAGCGCAATGCCCTGCCGTCTATCACGGGATCGATATGCGATCATCAGTGTCAGATTCGTTGTACGCGTTTGGATTATGAGGGTGCGGTCAATATTCGGGAAATCAAGTTGATGGCGGTGGAAAAGGGTATGGAAGAATGGCGTACTCGCTGGAAGGCCGCCAAGAAGAGAAATACTCCCCAATTGGCGGTTGTCGGCGCCGGGCCTGCGGGTCTTAGCGCGGCTTTCTTTCTCGCACGGGCGGGAATAAAAGTTACGGTGTTTGAACGGGAGAGCGACGCTGGGGGAGTTGTACGCTACGTGGTTCCCCATTTCCGCATTAGTCGAGAGGCCATTGAAAGCGATATCAATGTGATTCTTGCTATGGGAGTGGAATTTAAGTTCAATCAGAGAAAACTGAGCGTGGCGAATCTCAAAGCACAGGGATTTGACAAGGTTATTTTGGGAATTGGCACCTGGAAGAGCCCTAACTTACCTGTGAAGGGCGACAATCCCAATATCATTCCTTCCATTAAGTTCCTTTATGACTTCAACCACGGAATTTTCCCGAAAAATATGGGAGAAAGGGTGGTAACAGTGGGCGCTGGTGATACCTCGATGGACTCAGCGCGTTCAGCACTGAGACTGCCTGGTGTCAAAGAGAGTTGGATTCTTTACAGGCGTGCTTTTGAACAAATGCCGGCCAGTCAAGAGGAATATGAGGATGCGTTAGCGGAGGGGGTGAAGTTTGCCTTCCTGCGTAACCCCGAACGTTTTGATTCCGATGGAACTCTTAGTGCCAGGGTGATGGAACTTGGGGAGAAGGATGCATCCGGGAGACGCCGTCCGGTGCCAACGGATAGAACCGAAACCTGGGAGGTTGGCACTATATTATATGCGATTGGAGATATGCCTGAGACGGATAATTACCTGGAGCTCGGTTTAGAGGCCGATGAGCGTGGCCGAGTGCTACACGACGCAAATCAGATGTCCGAGCAGGAAGGGGTTTATTTGGCTGGGGATGGGCGAACTGGTGCGGCCACGATTGTGAACTGCATCGCCGAAGGCCGTCGAGTGGCAGACACGATTATGGCGGGTATCGAATCGAACTGGCACTACAATGAGAAAGTTCCGTTCTGGCCGATGAATGAGCGCCGCGATGAGATTCGGATTAAGAAGGGTGAGATTACAACCCATCTGGGACGGCATCACGACAGGGAGAACCCCGAGGCCTATGCCAAAATCGAGCGAGCACGGTGTTTGGAATGTAACCATATCTGCGATAAATGCGTGGATGTCTGCCCGAATCGGGCCAATGTATCAATCCCGATAGATATCAATGCAGAATCTCTTTTCACCGATCCTGGTCAGATAGTTCATATTGACGCCTACTGCAACGAATGTGGTAATTGTGGTCACTTCTGCCCTTGGACCACAGGAGTTCCCTACAAGGATAAGCCGACAATTTTCAATACCAGAGAGGATTTCGATGACAGCAGTAATCCTGGCTGGTTTTTGCGAGGTGACAAGCTGTGTTGGCGTATGAATGGCAAATTGGGGGAAAGTGCAATAATTGACGGATGTATCCAGGGAATTCCAACGGGAGGGGAGAGATTTTTCCGACTGTTCGAGTTGGTGCTGGAGAAGCGTCCATCGCTATTTGGGCGTGTTGAAGAACTCTGAGGAAGTATGAAGTTCAAGAAAACATCAAGAAACAATGCAATAGTTATTAAAGGAGTCTGCGCGATTGAGTTCGATCCACCACGTATTCGAGAGAATATGGATGTGCTTATCGAAGGCAACAGGATCGCTTCGTTGACCCAGAGCACAGCGCGCAAGTATGAAGACTGTGAGCTAATCGATGGTAGAGGGAAGATAGTGTTTCCGGGCATTGTCTGTTCCCACCACCACATCTATTCGGCTCTAAGCCGGGGGATTTTGGTTCCGATTGGGCCAACGAACGATTTTGTCTCGATACTCAAAAATCTCTGGTGGCGCCTCGATAGGGCGATAGATAGGGATACGCTTCACTTCAGCACGCTTGTTGCGTCTATGGATGCGATTCGCTGCGGCACCACTGCAATTATCGATCACCATGCATCTCCCTCATTCATCGAAGGTTCGTTGGATGTAATCAAACGGGGTATGGAGTTTGTTGGCGTAAGAGGAGCCACTTGCTACGAGGTAACGGATAGGCATGGGCGAGAAGAGATGCATGCTGGGATTGAAGAGAATCGGCGTTTTGCTTTAGATATTGAGCAAGAGAAGAATGCAGGAGCACATCTGGTTGAGGCACATGTTGGAGGACATGCTCCCTGCACACTGCCCGAAGAGGCCTATGAGCGCATGGGCGGAGTTATACGCGAAACAGGCAGAGGCTTGCATCTTCATGTTGCCGAGGACAGGTATGATGTTTCACAGTCCCACATTGTCTATGGAGAGGACATTGTAAGGCGTCTGGATCGGCATGGCTTGTTGGATGAGAAAACGATTTTGGTGCATGGAGTGCATCTGATAGAGGAAGAAGTTGATCTACTCAATGAGCGAGACAGTTTCCTGGTGCATAACGTTCGTTCAAATATGAACAACAATGTGGGCTATAACAGGCTTCTTCCGAGATTGCGAAATCTTGCCTTGGGTACTGATGGTATTGGGGCGGATATGTTTGCCGAGTTGCAAACAGCATATTTTAAGCACAAGGATGATGGCGGGCCGTGGTGGCCGGGCGAGTTTTTGGCCGGCCTGCAGGCGGGTAATCGAATTCTGGAGCGCTGTTTTGGAGCTCGGTTTGGGCGCCTGGAATCAGGATATATGGCAGATTTGGTTGTGGCCCAGTACAATCCTCCAACCCCGCTCAGCGCCGAAAACCTTGCGGGGCATTTTGTTTTCGGTCTTTCTTCGGGGATTGTACAGACTGTGATAGTTAATGGTTGCGTAGTGCTGAGAGATGGCAAATTCAGCGCTGAGATTGATGATGAGGAAATTGCTGCTGGGGCCAGGAAACAGGCTGACTTGCTCTGGAAGCGGATGGAAGAAATAGTTCCTTAGACGAGTTCACCTTTGGTAAGGATGAGAAGATGAATTTTGAGAGAAGGGCAAAGGATATTTGGAAGATGGCGGAGAACTATCGCGATGATACCGCGAAGTTTCTCTCAGATATGGTGAGAATCAGATCGTATAGTGGACAGGAAGAGGAAATTTGTAAACATATCGCTTCACTCTGTGAGGATTTGGACTTTGATGAGGTGAAAATTGACGGACTGGGATCGGTACTTGCGAGGATTGGAAGCGGAAGAAAGATTTTAGCGATAGATGCGCACGTTGATACGGTGGAAGTTGGTGATTTGAGTCAATGGGAACGACATCCTTTCAGTGGTGATATCAGGGATGGTTTGGTGTATGGCAGAGGTTCGTCGGATCAGAAGGGGGGGGCCGCCGCAATGCTGAGCGCGGGCAGGATTTTGAAGAAATTGAATTATGACGATGAATGGACGGTTTGGTTTGCCTTTACGGTAATGGAGGAGGACTGCGATGGGATGTGTTGGAAATACCTGATAGAGGAGGAGGACTTGGTGCCGGATTTCATTCTCTCTACGGAACCCACCAGCTGCCGTTTAGCACGTGGGCATAGGGGCAGGATGGAAATGGAATTGAAATTGAAGGGCATTTCCGCGCATGGTTCTGCTCCTGAACGAGGTGACTCGGCCGCATATAAGGCGGCGCGGGCGGCTCTCGCGATGGAGATGTTGAATGAGGAATTGAAACCGGACGAGGAGGGTTTTCTGGGAAAGGGGAGCATTGTTGTCAGTCAAATCGATGTTAAGGGGCCGAGCCAATGCGCAGTTCCGGATGTGGCGCGTTTGTATATGGACCGACGCCTTACCTGGGGCGAGAATGCCGAGTTGGCGATTGGTCAAGTTAAGGAAAAAGTTGGGCAGGCGCTGGGCGTGGACAATGTGGACTGTGTGATGCCGGACTACGCCAAGACCGGCTGGAGAGGAACGAAGTATTCACAAGAACTTTATTTTCCTACTTGGAAAACTAATGAGGGGCATCCTTTGGTTCAGGCCGGTGTGCGGGCCTATAAAGGCTTATTTGCTAAGGCGCCGGCGGTGGACAAGTGGGTTTTCAGCACGAATCTGGTATCGGCGTCCGGCAGACACGGCATCCCGGGAATTGGTTTTGGTCCCGGGGATGAGAAAGAGGCCCATGCCCCCAACGAGGTGAACCGGATTGAGGACTTGGTAATATGCAGCGCATTTTACGCAAGCTTGGTTTATGCGTTGGAAGGCGTGAAGGCTAGCCGTTGAACTTCGAGTATTCCTGCATCGAGTGTGGGAATTCCTATCCCATTGTCGAAGGTCGTTATCTTTGTGATAATTGCTCATCCATGCAGGAAGAAAACGAACCCCTGAGAGGTCTCTTGGAGGTTCGCCTTTCCGGCGATCCACCTGGAGATTGGGCGGCCGTTGAACTTGGCAAGCCGACGCCTTGTCCTGATGTTAGGGAGCTGTTGCCGGTTGAAAAAGTTTTCTTACCTTCAATCCCGGTGGGTAATACTCCACTATGGACCCCTAAGCGGCTTCGAAAGGAACTGGGGCTGTATAGACTGTTTCTAAAGGATGAAGGGGCCAATCCGACAGGATCCTTGAAAGACCGGGCTAGTTATTTGGTAGCCGGTTTTGCTGTCAAACATGGACTTAAGGATGTTATTGTGGCTTCCACAGGCAATGCCGGGAGTTCGATGGCAGGTGTCGGCGCGGCGGGAAATCTTAACGTGAGGCTTTATTTGCCAACCTCGGCACCCGAGGCGAAGATGGTTCAAGCGCTGCAGTATGGAGCGAAAATTATCAGGGTTAACGGCAGTTATGATACTGCCTTCGATATGTCTCTCGCCTATGCAACGGAGCAGGGTGGCTTATCTAGGAATACAGCGCATAATCCCTTAACTGTGGAGGGTAAGAAGACAGTTTCGCTGGAGATTTTTTTGCAACTTGGGAAAAGAGTTCCGGATTTGATTTATGTGCCCACAGGGGACGGCGTGATTCTCTCGGGAGTGTATAAAGGCTTTGAGGATTTGATAACCCTGGGATTGGCAGACACGATGCCAACGTTGATCTGTGTTCAGGCCAAGGGCAGCGCGGCCATTTCAAGAGCTTATGAGAAGGGGGAATTTGGACCGGTTAGTCCTGCCTCTACCGTTGCGGATTCTATTTCGGTGGATGTACCCCGCGGGGGAATTTTTGCACTGGATCGCCTGAAAAGGCATGGAGGGCGCTGCGTTACGGTGAGTGACGAGGCTATTATTGTTGCACAGCGGCGGCTTTCCAAATCGAGCGGGTTCTTCGCTGAACCAGCAGCAGCTGCCGCTTTTGCGGGTCTCTTGGCCGATATCGATTCTGGAAGTGGCCCCAGGGCCGGCAATCTAGTTGTGTTACTCTTAACCGGTAATGGCCTGAAAGATATCGCTACGGCGTTAAAAGGAGTGTAATCGTGAAGTCGATAAGTCAATCAATTCCCAGGCCCGATGGCATGGCGAAGGCTGATGGTTCGGCACTCTATGTGGCCGATTTGCAATTCGATGGAACTGAAGGCGGACGGAGCCCTGATGGCGCTGTGGCACTTGGATCGGAGTCGGGTTTGTCAAAGGATATGCTTCTGGGCCGTTTCTACCGTTCACCGTATCCGAGGGGTAAAATTCGCCGTCTGCAGCTGCCAGAATGTCCACCTGGATATCATATAATTAGTGCCGCCGATATCCCACAGGGCGGAAAAAATGAAATTCCGATGGCAGCCTCACGAGATATGCCCTGCTTTGCCGAAAATGAAATTCGCTATGCGGGTCAGATTGTCGCGTTGGTGGCAGGGCCTGATGCCTATGAAATTGAACGATTAATTCGGGCGATCGAGCTGGAGGTGGATGAGACTCCGGTAGTCAAGAATATTGATGAGGCCCTGGCCCTAAAAGGCGGCGCCATTCATGGGGAGGACAATATTTTCTGCAGGGTGGATTTGGACGAAGGCGAAGTTGATGAGGTTTTCGCCGGTGCCGCAAGCGTGGTTGAGGGCGTTTATGAAACCGGCTTCCAGGAACAGTTCTATATGGAAGGGCAGGGTTTGATTGCCTGGCGGACTGGAAACAAGTGTGGTGTCCGAGGTTCGATGCAGTGCCCTTACTATGTACATCATGCGGTTAGCCACGTGTTGGGCTTGAAACACGATGAGATTAGGGTGATTGCTGATACGATAGGCGGCGGCTTCGGTGGCAAGGAAGATTACCCGGAGATTATGGGAGCCCCGCTGGCAGTGGCATCCTGGGTGAGCGGAAAGCCGATAAGAATGCTGATGGATAGAGTGGAGGATATGGCCTTCACAAGTAAGCGCCATCCCTCCAGGTGCGTTTATCGCAGCGCCCTCGACAGCGAAGGCAGGATTTTGGCCATTGATGCCACCGTTGATTTAGATGGCGGTGCATACGAAACCTACACCAAGATAGTGCTGATGAGGGCGGTATTTCACTCCCTTGGGGTTTATGCAATACCGGTTTTCCGAATTCGTGGGAGGGGCATAGCGACTAACACGGTTCCATCTGGAGCTTTCAGAGGCTTCGGTGCACCGCAATCCCTTTTTGGGATAGAGATGCATATGGAAGAAATCGCAAGACGAAACAGATGCGAGGTGCTCGATTACAAAAGGAATTATTTTCTGAAAAAGGGTGACACTACGGTTACCGGTGGAATCTTCAGGGATGAGATTATACTGGACAAGCTAATTGCGGAAGCAGAACGCTTATCCGGCTACTCCGGCAAGCGTATAAAACTTGGCCGAGGTAAAGGCCAGGGCATAGGCATGTCCTTCATTCTCCATGGCTGCGGCTTTACTGGCGATGGCGAGCAGAAGATAATCAAGGGCAAGGCGGTTTTGAAAAAACACCGTGATGACAAAGTTGAAATTCTTTGCGCTGCGGTGGATTTCGGTCAGGGTCCGCAGACTACATTTAGAAAGGTAGTAGCCAGAGTGCTCGGTATTGAACCCAACACGGTTATATTCAATTATCCTGATACTGATTTTGTACCTGATTCTGGCCCTACGGTGGCCAGTCGAACAATCATGATTGTTGGCTATCTTCTGCAAAAGGCGGCTGAGGAACTGAAAGCCATATGGGTTGAGGGTGAGGAACAAGTAGTGGAACAGAACTATCAAATGCCGCCTGGTATGAGTTGGGATCAAGAGCGACTACGTGGTGATTCCTATGCCACCTATGGATGGGGAGTCAATGTTTGCGAGGTTGAATTAGATTTCTTAACCTGGGAAACCAAAGTTATCGGTGCATGGGCCGTCTTTGATGTTGGACGGGCTGTGGATCATCGGGTTGTTAACGGCCAGATTCAAGGTGGCATGAGCCAGGCTCTGGGCTATGGGGCTATGGAAAAATTGGAGGTGGATAGCAAGGGGCAATTCAGACAGATAACGATGGCGGATTATATGGTTCCCACCAGTGTGGATTTTCCGAGGACTGAGGCTCTAACGGTGGATAATCCCTATCTCTACGGGGCCTTTGGAGCCAAGGGTATGGGGGAGATGGTGCATGATGGGGGCCATGCTGCCTTTGCGGCCGCTGTTGAACAGGCCTGTGGAAAGGCTTGCACGACAATCCCTCTGGTTCCAGAAACCCTGATGGAAATAATGGAGGCTTGATTGTGATAAGGCTTCGTATCAATGGTTTGGAACGAGAAGTAGAAATTCCGCATCCAATGTATCGCCTGCTGGATGTTCTACGAGAGGATATTGGTTTAACGGGAGCAAAGGAAGGTTGTGGAGAGGGCGAGTGCGGGGCTTGCGCAGTATTGCTAAACGGCGTTCTTGTGAATAGCTGTCTGATACCTGCTTCTCAGGTTGATGAAGCCGATATTCTTACACCTGAAGGCCTGGCAGAAACCGAGGCAGGAAAGCTTCTGGCAAAGTGCTTCACCGAATGCCATGGTGCGCAGTGCGGTTTTTGTACACCGGGAATGATGATGGCCGCAGCAGAACTTCTATTCACGAACAGGAAACCAACGGAGGTGGAGATTAGAGAGGCGCTGGCGGGAAATATCTGTCGTTGTACGGGTTACGATATGATTATCGATGCCGTTCAACTGGCAACTGAGAGGGGGGCCAACATATGGTAGAAGTCTTTAAGCCGACTTCACTTGCTGAGGCATTGAGAATACGTGCGGATAAACATGCGATTCCCTTCGCCGGCGGCACCGATTTAATGGTTCGTTTTCGGGCTAGAGATGGCATGGCGCCGTCCTTCAAATCGCCCATACTCTTTGTGGATGCGCTTCCGGAATTCAATACAATTCGCATGTTCAATGGGGGTTTGAAAATTGGTGCCTCCTTGCCTTTATCAATCCTGGCAGGCGATCGTGGCGCCGTCAATGGCGGAACTGGGACGGGAGCTACCTCAGGCGTTGTACCTGATGCCGCGGTTTTGGCAACAATACCAGGCGTATTGAAAGCTGCTGCGGCCGAAGTGGGAGCACCGGCCCTCAGAAACAGGGCTACCATAGGTGGCAATTTGGCAAACGCATCGCCCGCAGGGGACAGTATTGCCGCCCTTTACGCACTAAGCGCGGAAATTATTTTAGTTTCCCTAAGCGGCGAGCGCATGATTCCCATTGAGAAATTCATTCTGGGGCCCGGGGAAATCAGCCTCAAAGAAGATGAAATTATTCACACGATACATATACCGGCGCCTCTGCCGGACTGGACTTATTGGCGCAAAGTGGGAACCAGGCGAGCAAACGCTTTAACCAAAATTTCCCTTGCGGCTGCTGCGTCAATCAAAGATGGCAGAGTTGAGAGTTGTTCCTTTGCCTTTGGGGCCGTTGGGCCCAGAGTAATCCGAGTACATGAGATTGAAAGTCTATTGCAGAGTCGATTTCCAGTTGTTCAAGAAGCGAAATTGAAGGAAATCATTGCTGAAGCGAAAAAATTTGCCTCATCGATGATTACGCCGATAGACGATCAGCGCTCCACGGCCAAGTATCGCAAAACCGTAGCCTTGAATCTAATAGGCGATGCCATCGCGTCGCTTGTCGAGGAACTGAAACTCGGTGATTAATTTGAGCAGAAATGAACCCCAAATCGCAGAGAATGCTAAAATTTGCGCCAAGCAGGGAATTATACTTCCTACTTATGCACAAATGGCCAATCCAACCATGATTCCGGAAAGTATCAAGCAGGAGTTGAAAAAAATCGGGCGTGATGAAGTGCATTCGAGAAATCTCTTCAGGGTTAACTGGGAAAATGAACCGGTGGAGTCTGGCGGCGGATTCACCGGCATAAACCATCTGATAATTCCCTTCGAACTTTCCGGCACTAGAGCGAGAATTATTGGGTTGGCGGGAAAATTTTTCCCCACGGGCGCCCATAAAGTGGGTGCTGCCTTTAGCTGTCTGGCTCCAACTTTAGTTAGCGGCCAGTTCAACCCCGAGGCAAGTATGGCCGTTTGGCCCTCCACCGGCAACTACTGCCGTGGCGGTGCTTATATATCACGCCTGCTAGCCTGCAAATCCATTGCCATCCTGCCGCGGGAAATGTCCCGTGAACGCTTTAAATGGCTGGAAGAAGTGGCAGATGAAACCATCGCTACGCCTGGTTCTGAAAGCAATGTCAAGGAGATATTTGATAAATGCCATGAATTGAAGGCCGAGCGCGACGCCAATGTATTCATCTTCAATCAGTTCGATCAAATGCCCAATCATCTCTGGCATCATGAAGTTACAGGTGTGGCAATGGAGAAGCTCTTCAAGCAGCTCGCTGGCCCGCAGAGTCGTATGGCGGGCATCTGTCTCTCTTCAGGTTCCGCGGGCACTCTGGGCGCAGCTTCCTATATCAGGAAGCTTTTTCCCGGCTCTAAGCTTGCTGTTAGCGAAGCCCTACAATGTCCAACGCTTACCAACAATGGTTTTGGAGCCCATCGCATCGAGGGAATTGGAGACAAGCACGTACCCTGGGTGCATAATATGCGCGATACCGACATGGTAATCGCTATAGACGACGAACATACAATTAGGCTCCTAAGGCTGTTTAACGAGGAGGCAGGCAGGGAATATCTGTCCACCAGGGACGTCCCTGCCGACACACTGGATAGAATCGATTTACTTGGTATCAGCGGCATATGCAACCTGCTCACGGCCATCAAATTTGCAAAGTACTACGAGCTTGACGAGGAAGATGTTGTTATAACCGTATTCACCGATTCAGAGTCCATGTACTCTTCGCGCCTGAAAGAACTTCGCCAGGAGCGGGGCATCTACACCCGTGAGAACGCCATTGCCGATTATCAGTTGCTAAACGGTGTGGGAATTGATCATACACATGAGCTAAGCTATCAGGATAAGAAGCGAATTCACAATCTGAAGTACTATACCTGGGTGGAGCAACAGGGGAAAACCTATGATGAGATAAATGCGCAGTGGTATCAGAAGGACTATTGGAATAAAATATATGAATCGAGGAAAAAATTGGATAAGATGATAGAAGAATTCAATCAAAAAGTACTGTCGATAAAGAGATGATTCATATAAAAAACGCCATGTCGGTTCTTCCGGGCAGCGATGCTCCGCAGATAAGGAACTGCGATATACTTATCGAGGACAATCAGATTCTTGAAGTGGGAAGCAATCTCTCCCCTCCGACAGAATCTGAGGTGAAAACCATTAATGCTGCAGGAATGGTGGTGGTTCCTGGAATGGTAAATACTCATCACCATTTTTACCAAACCTTTACTCGGAATCTTCCGGCTGTCCAAAATGCCGAGTTATTCGACTGGCTGGTTTACTTATACGATATCTGGAAGCACATGGATGCAAACACAGTTTGGTGGTCTACGGCGTTAGCCGGCGCTGAACTGCTTAAAACCGGTTGTACCACAAGTTCCGATCATCACTATCTATACCCAGAGGGGATTGGTGCGGATATTATGGCGCTTCAATTCGATGCAGCGAGCAGAGTTGGCATCCGATTCTGCCCCACTAGAGGTTCCATGAGCCGTTCCAAGAAGGACGGCGGACTACCGCCCGATACAACAGTGCAAAGCGAGGAGATTATACTTGCCGATAGCGAGCGAGTTATCAAGGCGTTTCATGACAGTCAGCCCCATGCAATGCGCAAAGTTGCCTTGGCTCCGTGCAGCCCTTTCTCGGTTTCCGAGGAACTCATGAGGCAAACCGCAACCCTCGCGCGAAGATATGGGATTCGCATGCATACTCATCTTGCTGAAACGAAGGACGAAAACGATTACTGCATGCAAATCTATAAACGCCGACCACTGCAACTAATGGAAGATTGTAACTTCGTTGGCGAAGATGTCTGGTTTGCCCACGGTATTTTCTTCAATGATTCCGAGATAGATCGGTTGGCAGACACCGGAACACATATTGCCCATTGCCCAAGTTCGAATATGCGCCTCGGATCGGGGATTTGTCGGGTTCGGGAAATGCTCGATAAGAACGTCAATGTTTCAATCTCCATAGATGGTTCGGCATCTAACGACAGTTCCGATATGCTCGGCGAGGTTCGACAGGCACTGCTGCTCCAGCGGGTCACCAAGGGTGCCTCCGCTCTGAATGCCAAGGAAGCATGGAAGATGGCAAGCGAGAATGGGGCCTGTCTGCTGGGTTTCGAGAAGATTGGAAGAATCGAGGCTGGCTGGGCCGCAGATCTTGCCATATTCGATGTAATGGACATCCCCTATGTGGGAGCTCTCAGCGATCCGACCGCCGCCCTGATTTTTGCCGGCTGCAATCATGAAACCGCTTATACAATCGTGAATGGCAGAGTGGTGGTGGAAAGGGGACGCCTTGTGGGAATCGCAGAAGAAGAACTTGTAGCCAAGGCTTCGGAGGCCGTAAACAGTTTATATAGGAGGTCTGAACTATGATTCAAAATTATTACAGGGCATCGGATGCAGCCGATGCAATCGCCTTGAAAAAGGCGCATTCACAGGCCGTTTTCCTTGCCGGCGGCACTCAGATAAACAGGGGGGCCCCATACGGGAAAACGCCGGAAATCGTAATCGACATTCATGATGCCTTATCAAAAACAATCGTCAAGGAAGGAGTTGAGATAATCATTGGCGCAATGGCCACTCTGCAGGAAGTGGTCGACAGCGAGTTGATTCCCTCCGCGCTAAAGGAAGCGGCTGCATTCATACCAACCCGCAGTATTCGCAATCAGGCGAGCATTGGAGGCAATATAGGAGCCGCCTGCCCGGATTCCTACATAATACCAACCTTAATCGCGCTATCAGCTACCCTTGGCACGGCTTATGGCAGGATGCAAGTGGAAGAATACCTGGAGCAGGGTAACAAGGAACTGATATACGATATCTGCCTCCCGGAGCAGCCTGATTCGATTGTGGCGGTAAAGGAGTCCCGATCTCACATTGCTCCCCCCGTGGTTAGCGCGGCTGTCTCACTGAGGCGAAATGACAACAAGTCGCTGCGCGCCTGCGTTACTCTCGGCTGTGTGGCATCCAGGACTCTTCGTTTGCGTGAAGTGGAACAGGGGCTGGAGTCTGGTACCTTGAAGTTCCGTGAAGACATGGAAAAAGCAATCGGGGCTTCTATAAAACCCAAATCGGACATCTTGGGAAGCGTGGGATATAAAACCTACATTAATTCCGTGGTAGTGGCTGATGCGATAGTCCGCTGTTTGGAGGAGCTTTCATGATAATCAATCTGATATTGGATGGAAGAGAAAGAACAATCGAGGCCAGGTGCGGCCTGAGTGCCCAGAACTTGCTGAAACAACTGGGTGTGAACTCAGTAAGAAACAGTGATGATGGATTTGGGTTTGCCGGTTCGGATACGATACTGCTGGATGGGAAGATTGTCGGCGCGAATTTAATGATTGCAGCCCAGCTCGATGGGCGGGAAGTTAAAACCGTCAACTCACTGCGAAAGGGAAGAGCCCTCTCAACCGTGCAAGAAGCAATGATAGAAGCTTGCTGTGTACAGTCAGGTTACAATGCACCGGCCGCCGCTCTGATGATACACGATCTAATCGAGAGGATAGACTCTCCCAGCCGTGCCGATGTGCAGGATGCTCTTTCGGGCCTGTTCAACCGCGCAACTGGTTACGAACAGTTTTTCGAGGCGGTTCGAATCGCGGTAGCTAAGAAAAAGAATCAAGCTTACAGTCCAGCGAAGACAGGCAGCTTCGGCGGCACTTCCCGCTATGTAGGGAAAAGCTATCGTAAAATTGATGCAACAAAACTGGTTGCGGGCGAAAGAGCTTTTGTGGAAGACCGTGTGGAAGAAGATGCATGCATATTGAAAGTTTTACGCAGTCCCCACGCTCATGCCAATATAAAATCGATCGACACTAGCGCCGCAGAGGCCCTTCCGGGAGTCGTAGCGGTATTTACACATAAGAATGTGCCGCATAAACCATACGGTCAGGCGGGTCAGGGTTTCCCGGAGCCCTCACCCTACGACAGGGTTTTACTCGATACCAAGATACGCCACCATGGTGATAGGGTAGCCGCTGTTCTGGCAGAAGATGAAGAAACCGCGATTCGCGGTTGCGAACTAATCAAGGTGGAATACGAACTTCTTCCCGTCATCATGGATTGGGATGATGCGAAGGCCGAAGGAGCGGCTCTGGTTCATGATGGTCCAATCATCTATGTCAACGGCGCTCCGGAAAATCTGAAGGAGCTTAACAGAGAGGCGAATCCGAAAGAAACCCCCGTCGTCTATCAGTTTCCCATAGGCGGCAATCCCAGAAAAAACATCTCCTCCTATGTGGAGGGCGGTATAGGAGATGTCGAAAAGGGCTTTGAGGAGGCTGATGTAATTCTGGATAAAACCTATCAAACCACGCAAATCCAATGCACTCCACTTGAACTGCACACCACTTATGTCAAACCCGAGGGTGACAGACTTACCATACATGCTTCCACACAGGTGCCCTATCATCTTAGACGCATTGTTGCCGGTCAGCTTGGCGTTTCCGAAAACAAGATTAGAGTTATCAAGGAACGGGTCGGCGGTGGTTACGGCTCCAAACAGGACATACTCCTGGATGAGCTTGCCGCATGGGCAGCCCATACAAGTGCCAGGCCGGTTTTTCATCAATATACCCGAAGGGAAGAATTTATCTCCTCCAGCACCCGCAAACCCATGAGAGTCAGGGTGAAACTTGGTGCAACGAGGGAAGGCAAATTTACCGCTATGCAAATGGACGTGGAATCCAACCAGGGTGCCTATGGCGCCCACACATTAACCGTGCCGATGAATGGCGTTTCCAAAAGTCTGCCTCTCTTCCTCTGCGACAATGCTTGTTTTACCGTCACTTCCTACTACTCGAACATACCGCCCACCGGCGCCTATCAGGGCTATGGTGCTCCGAAGGTTAACTACGCCCTGCAGGTAGCGGTGAAGGAACTTGCCGAGAAACTGAACATCGAACACTATGAATTTGTTGAGAAGAATCGGGTTCGAAAAGGCGAGGTGCTTGAAATCCTCCGATGTCTCGGAGAGGGGAGGGAAGGCAAACCTGAATCCGTGGACAGTTGCGGCCTTGACGAGGCGTTGGCGCGGGGTTCAAAGCTTATCAATTGGAACAAGAAGGAAAAATCCACCCACCCGGACATCAAAATAGGCAAGGGACTGTGTATAATCCAGCAAGGCTCCGGCCTTCCTGGTATTGATCAGGCCAACTGCACGGTTAAAATGCTTGGCGATGGCAGCTTCGTTGTCCAATCGGGCGGAGCCGATCTGGGTAGCGGATTAGATACGGTGTCGGCGAAAATGGTAGCCGAGGTATTGAAAACTGATATTGACAGCGTGGCAGTTCAGTCCGGTGACACAGATGCCGCGCCGTTTGACACCGGAGCATATGCATCCAGCGGCACTTATTTTTCAGGCGGTGCCGCTCGGAACGCCGCCCAATTACTCTCAAGGATGATTCTCAAAGAGGCGGCCGTCATACTGAAAACCAGTCCAAATAAGCTTCAATTGGAATTCCCAGGCAAAGTGGTTGGTGAAGCCGGCGAAGTCAGCTATGCACAACTCGCCTGGCAAACCCAAGGTGGAGAGGGGAGTGGTCAACTTGTGGCAACCGCCAGCTTCACTACGAAAAAGTCTTCCTTTCCATACGGTGCGCACTTTGCTCAAGTGGCTGTAAACACTCTAACGGGCCGGGTGAGAATTCAGAAATACTATGCCCTGCAGGACTGCGGCACGCCCATAAATCCCGGATACGCAAAAGGGCAGATTTACGGTGGAGTTCTAAAATCAATCGGCCATGCCATGTACGAGGAGTTGCTCTTAGATGAAGATGGCTGCTGCCTAAACACCGATCTTAGAAGTTACGGCGTGCCAATGATTGGTGATGTTCCGGATGATTTCAAGGCGGAACTGGTGGAGGTAAACGATCCCTACGGCCCCTTTGGAGCCAAATCCATAGCGGAAATATCCGTAAACGGCGCTGCCCCCACACTGGCAAACGCAATACATGATGCTTGCGGAATCTGGCTTCGCAAGTGGCCATTTAGCCCCGAGAATGTCCTTCGGGCCCTCGGTAAGATATAGATTCGGAGAACAGGATGGACAAGAATTTAAGCACAGCTATCTCGGAACTAGCCGAGCTTGAAACTCAAGCAATGTATCAGAAAGATTTCCTTTTAAGCTGGGAGAAGAGCGATGAGGGAATCCGGTCCGTTTTCAAGATAGCCCAAACACTTCGCGCCTTTCGAAAGAGAAACATTTCCGCCAAATTGTTCGATTCGGGCTTGGCCATAAGCCTATTTCGCGACAATTCCACCCGCACCCGCTTCAGCTATGCCAGTGCCGCCAACATGCTTGGCCTTGAGGTGCAAGATTTGGATGAAAGCAAAAGCCAAATCGTCCATGGCGAAACCGTCCGCGAAACCGCAAACATGATAAGCTTCATGGCCGATGTAATCGGAATCCGAGACGATATGTATATCGGTAAGGGCAATGCCTACATGCGTGAAATGGCAAAAGCCGTCGAAGAGGGCTACAGAGACGGAATTTTGGAACAACGTCCCACTCTGGTGAATCTTCAGTGTGACATGGACCACCCCACCCAATCCATGGCCGATGCTCTCCATTTAATCGAATACTTCGGTGGCATCGAGAAGCTAAGGGGCAAGAAAATCGCCATGACCTGGGCCTACTCACCCTCCTATGGTAAGCCCTTGTCGGTGCCCCAGGGCATCATCGCTCTTTTCACCCGCCTGGGCATGGAGGTGCATCTTGCCCACCCAGATGGCTATGAAGTAATGGCCGAGGTGGAGCAAATTGCCACAAAAAATGCCGCCGATGGAGAGGGTTCTTTCACAAAAAGCAACTCCATGGCAGCGGCCTTTGAAGGTGCGCACATAGTCTACCCCAAATCCTGGGCACCCTATTCTGCCATGAAAAGGCGAACCGAGCTCTACGCCGAGAACGATTCGGCCGGAATAAAGGCACTGGAAAAAGAATTACTGGGGCAAAATGCCGAACACAGGGACTGGGAATGCAACAAGGCGCTGATGGCCAAAACGCAGAAGGCTCTCTACATGCACTGTCTTCCGGCCGACATCAGTGGGGTAAGCTGTGCCCGGGGCGAGGTTACGCCCCAGGTATTTGATGAACACCGCGCCGCTCTATACAAGGAAGCAAGCTACAAGCCTTACATCATCGCCGCCATGATACTGGTTTCCAAATTTCCAAAGCCCGCCGAAACCCTGGAGGAACTGTTATCAACGGCGCGGCCGAAAATTCGCTAGTTCTCAGAATTTGTTCTTCAGGCGAGAATCCTCATCATCTCAATGAAAAAGCCCCGGGAAAATCCGGGGCTCGCATGGAAAAAGAATCTAGTGATTCTAATAGTTCACGTAGACCACACCGGTGCCACCAGCGGCCGCATAACCTACAGGACCTCCTGCGCCCCCGCCGCCGGTATTTGCAGTCCCCTCCATTGGAGCGCGATTATCTATACCCCCGCCTCCATCCACACCTGCAAAGCTCATAATATATCGCCCCCCTGCGCCTCCACCACCCATCCATATGGTGGATCCATTGTAAGTTTTGATGGAACGTTTACCGTTCCTCGATCCGATTACGCCGCCTGCACCTGTGCCGTCGCCACCACTTGAAAGAGTTGCACTTCCTCCAGGATGCCTGTCCCCGGGAGGAGTAGGCTCTCCACTCGCACCCGATCCACTGCCACCGCCCAGGGCGCGAAGATACGAACCAAAACTAGTTGTACCGCCCAAACCACCAGGATTACCACCGCC
>UWYT01000328.1 GCA_900608495.1 Olavius algarvensis spirochete endosymbiont
TATGCCTATGTGAGCAACAACCCCGTGAAGTATGTCGACCCGACGGGGATGGAGAAGGAGAAATTTGAGCAGTTGGGTAGAATCGTTGCAATAGCAGCCTCAGCCGCAGAAGTAGTTGTTGGAGCGCTATTAATACCTGGTGGTGTGACGACACCTATAGGTGCCGTTATGGTTGCACATGGCGGAGCCAATCTGGCTGCAGCTACTGCATCAACAATAGCTTATGAAACAACAGATGGAAATACCGAGCTGAGTACATCGACTCTAGGTCTTGCAGCACAAGGTTTGAGTTATTGGAACCTTAGAAATCAAGATGTCAGTAAAGCTGTTGCAAAGGACCGTGCAGCAATGGTCGGATCTGTTGCAGACGTGGTAGATGGCGCCATGGGCTTTGCAATAAAACCCTTATCAGCTACAGCAAAAATCGCCGCTAAAGCGTCAAGTGTAGCTAATCTTGCAGGAGATGTAGGATTGGCCGGAGCTACAGCTCAAGATTGGTCAAGCAATGCTTCTGCACGCGAAGCAACTGAGCGAAAAAAAGAGATACAAGCAATAGAAGCTAAAGGATTATAGCCTTGAGTTATACGGTAATGACAATTGCAACAGATAAGCCTAATGGTGTTATAGCGAACATAGGTTCATATATGAGCCAACAAAAATTTAAGTATAGGGGTGAATGTTTTCATCAGAAAATATTTAACGAGAAAAAGAGTAACATGTATATCTACGTAGAAGAGAATGGAACAAGCGTCATATTAAGAATCTTTATACATCATGATATGTTGTACAATCGTCAAATATCTAGAAGGTTTTCATGGCTTGGGTTTGGAATTTATTCAACTTGTGTCTCAAGGATTTGTAGAGAGATTACTTCTGTTGTATCAGAATCTGATAAATCGGCACAGATTGAAGTAGAAGATAAGAAGGAATGGTATCCAGTAATAATTGTGTGAAGTAATGATAAAAAGTATTCGAAAGTCCAACCCTCGGCCCCTGAAATAGATAAGTTCAATGCTGTTATAGGGAGCATAGGTTCATATATGGGCCAGCAAAAATTAGGTATAAGGAGGATTATAGCCTTGAGTTATACGGTAATGACCATTACAACAGATGAGCTTCATGCGGATATAGAGAACATATATTTATATATGAGCCAGCAGAAATTTAGGTATAAGGGTGAATGCTTTAATCAGAAAATATTTCACAAGAAATGGAATAACATGTATATCTACGTAGAAAAGAATGAAACAAGCGTCATATTAAGAATCTTCATATCAAAAATCTTTATTCATCAAGATGTGTACAAACGTCAAATATCTAGAAGATTTTCATGGCTTGCGTTTGGGTTTTATTCAAGTGCTGTCTCAAGAATTTGTAGAGGGATTAGTTTTGTTGTATCAGAATTTGATAACTCGGCACAGATTCAAGTAGAAGATAAGAAGGAATGGTATCCAGTAATAATTTTGAAGTAATGATAAAGGTATTCGAAAGCCCAAGCCCCGGCCCCTACAAGCAACGGCCTCTTGCCTCCACTTGCAAACACTGATAGCCTTTTAGCCGCATAGCCCAAGCCGCCCCACCTGCGCAGGCCCCCGGCAGGCCCGCCCTTAGGCCATCCATGGCCATGGTCTAAACAGAACACGCCTTATTTTCAGTAGGCCTCCTGCCTACAAAAAATAAGGGA
>UWYT01000279.1 GCA_900608495.1 Olavius algarvensis spirochete endosymbiont
CTGTGGACTCATCCGGCAATGTCTATGTGGCAGATGCTGACAACAACCGCATCCGTAAGATAGAGTACAAAGTGCCCTGGGCACTGGCGTGATAACGAGGCTCCTCATGTTAAATGTGGTATCTTTTAGAACTGCTCCTTGATGCGAAGGCGGGGGGTATTGCTTTGAAAGTAGACGCTGGATTTGAGAAAACCTCTAAATCCTCTGGCGAATCGG
>UWYT01000258.1 GCA_900608495.1 Olavius algarvensis spirochete endosymbiont
GCCGTACTTCGCAGATTCGGTGAGACATTTGTCTTTGTAGTTGAAGATGATGTCGCAGAAAAGAGATCCGTTGTGCTGGGAATCTCACATAGTGGAATTGTCGAGGTAGTAGAAGGAGTCGAGGCTGGAGAGAAAATTGTAATTAAGGGTCAGAATGCTTTAGAAGATGCGACTAAGGTTCGTGTCCTCCAGAAAACGCAGGCGGTAAGCTAGGATGAGTATCGCGAAAAGAGTTGTTGGCAGGCCGACAACTTTCCTTATTATATATTGTCTTATAGTCGGTTTGGCATTGTATATCCTGCCACAAATAGCTATAGATTTGCTCCCGGATATCACGCCGCCAATTTTGGTGGTTTACACAACTTACCCGGGAGCCAGTCCAGAGGAAATTGAGCAGACTATCACCAGGCCAATGGAGGGGGCCATATCGAACGCAACGGGTATACGAGAAATCAATTCAACCTCCTCCGAGGGGCAAAGTATCATACTCCTTGAACTAAGCTGGGGGTTGGATTTATCGGAATCGACAAATGATGTGCGCGATAAATTGGAATTTGTCAAGAGTCTCCTGCCGGAAGCAGCAAGCAGTCCTCAAATATTCAAATTCGACCCATCAATTATTCCGGTTTATCAGATATCTGTGGGGGGAAATCGAGATGTGGATGAACTATACGATATCACGAGGAACCAGATTCAGCCCAGATTTGAGCAGGTGGATGGTGTTGCTCTCGTAACGCTGTATGGCGGACGTGATAGGGCCATAAGAGTTGAAATATCTCAGAATCGCTTAGAGGCCTACGGACTTACGATGCTCGGCGTCACCCAAAGCCTTTCAGCACAGAATGTTCAAATTGGTTCGGGTTCGGTTTACGAGGGCAATTTCAAATATTTGGTTCAAACCATGGGTCAGTTCAACAGCGTTGAGGAGATTCGAAACGCGGTTATCACCTACAGGGGCGGTGGAATTGACCCGTCTACCGGGCAGAGCACTGGCACAGCCATTAGACTTCGGGACATTGCCGATGTGAGTGATGCATACAAAGAAGCCCCCAATAAAACCTTTGTAAATGGCGTTCAGAGCATATACATCGCAATGCAAAAACAATCGGGTACTAACTCTGTGGAGGTTGCCGACAATATCGCTGCTGAAATGGAAAAAATCCAAAATGCCTTGCCAGCCGGCGTAGGCCTTACAACCGTTTATGACACAACTAAGATTATCCGGAACTCACTTAGAAGCGTTACTTCTTCGGCAATACTTGGAGCAGTTTTGGCGATGGTTGTACTATTTATCTTCCTTAGAAGTGCGAAGAGCACCTTCATAATCGGCCTTTCAATTCCCATCAGTTTGCTTACCACCATCATGGTTATGTATTTTGCTGGATTGACGCTCAATATCATGACTTTGGCCGGGCTAACCCTTGGAATTGGTATGATAGTTGACTCCTCCATAGTGATACTTGAAAACATTTACCGGTATCGAGAAAAGGGCGCAAAGGCAATTCCAGCCGCATTTCTGGGTTCTCAGGAAATGATGACCGCGATTACGGCTTCTGTTCTAACCACAGTTGGAATCTTTTTGCCCTTACTGATGTTCAAGAGAGAACTGGGCATAATAGGAATTTTTTTCCAGGATTTAACCTTGACAATAGTTATAGCGCTGCTTGTTTCGCTTCTGGTGGCTATTACACTGGTGCCGGTTCTTACGAGCAAGTACCTCGTACTCTACACCTCCAGGCAGAAACCATCAAGGAGTCGGTTCTTTGCGGCGATAAGCAATGCTCTTGGTAATTCATTTATCAAATTCACTAATGGTTATAAGCGCCTGCTGGCCGCCGTTTTGGGTCACAAGGGACTCACGGCCATTATTATATTTTTGGTATTTATTGCCAGTTTCTTTACTCTGGAGCCTCTGGGCGGAAATACTGGAATCGAATTCATGCCCAGTCAAGCGCAGGATACTCTGGAAATTGCAATGGAATTTCCTGTTGGAACCCGATACGAGGTTACCGAGGCGGCACTGATGGAACTGGCTGATCGTGCTCGAAAGGAAATTGAGGGATATCAGGATATCTTTATTCTCTCTGGAACAGGAGCGGATTTCTTTGCTCTCAGCTCTGAATCGCATAGGGGTGTACTTTATATCACTTTGCCGCCCTTCGATCAGCAAATTGATAGTTATGCTGAGATGCAGCGAAAGGTACGCGCGAATTTCGATCTGTTCCCTTCGGCCAACTTCGAGGTACGAGAACCCCAGTTTGGTGGCACGTCCCCGATTGATATTGTTTTGCGAACAGACGATTTGGATAAATCCAGAGCATTGGCAACCGAAATTCGCGAACTCCTTGAGAATCAGGTGGATGAGGTAATCGAACCTCAGGTTTCTCTTGAGGAAGGTCTTCCAATTTCAAGTATCGTTTTGGACCGCGATAAGGCATATTCATTGGGACTCAACATCAGCAGTGTTGCCAGCGAGATAAGCGCGGCTGTCAATGGCAAAATAGCTGGCCGTTATCGATCTGGCGGAGATGAGATTGATATTCTGGTAATCTTCCGAGAGGAGGATCGCCGAGAAATTCCTGATTTGGACCGGATTTACGTTCCAAATCAGGCGGGCGGGCGAATTCCAGTAAGTTCGATTGCCAAAATCGAACGAACAACCGGGCCGGTATCCATAGCCAGGGAAAATCGTTCCAGGGTGGTGCATGTAACCGCTAAATTGAAACCCAAGACTTCTCTTAACGTGGCAGATGCTGCGGTAAAAAGGGCTGTCGCCAGAAACATAATTGTCGATGACGATGTAATTCTTGAATACTCCGGTGATTTTGCTGAACTGATGAAGTATATTTTCAAATTCGTTGCGATTATTCTGGTTGCGTTGGCATTGGTTTACGGTATCATGGCCAGCTTATTCGAATCACTGAAGGATCCCTTCATCGTGTTCCTGTCGATATTTCTGATTTTCCCGGGAATTCTGCTTCTATATTCCCTGATGAACCTGCCTGTTTTCGGATACGTGACACCCTTGTCCATATTCTCGGCTTTTGGATTGCTGATGCTGATTGGCATCTCGGTGAACAACGGCATCGTTCTTATTGATTATATGAATCTACTGAGGGACCGAGGTTACCGCATTCATGACGCGGCCATAGAGGGCAGCGGCAACCGATTGCGTCCGGTTTTAATGACTTCCCTGACGACAATCCTGGGCATGGTGCCCCTGGCTTTCAACACTGGCGAAGGCGCTGAGTTAGTGCGTCCCATTGGGCAGACAATTATTGGCGGTATGCTGATGAGCACCCTGATGACTCTATTCCTGGTTCCAATGCTGTATGAAAGTATGAATAGAAAAAAACGATCAGAAAACGCAGAGCTTTTGGATCTAAATGGCCGTGATGGGAGCAAGCAGTTGGCTACCAAAGGAGGTGGCGAATGAGGGGACTTAAACGGGTAGAGATAATTGCAAATCATTCGGTTGAAAGAAACGTGATGGAGTTGTTGGAATTAAAGGGATTTGCAAGCTGTTTCACTAAAATTCCGAGTGTTCAGGGGCGCGGAAATTCCGATCCCAAACAGGGAGATCATATCTGGCCGGAGGAGAATTTTCTCCTCATTATTTACTGCGATGATCAAGAAGCCAAAGTGATTGAAGAGGCGATGGACAGTATTCGGGATGATTTCCCAGATGAGGGCGTATGCTGTTTCATTACGGATTAGAAGCCCGAATCCCAAACGTCCCCAGTACGAAAATAGGCCGCATCCGCAGGCTTGCGGCCCATTCTATAACCCTCCTGATTCGATACTACTTAAGGTAGCTATTACACATAGCTACCTCAATAATCGCTCAAACCGGATAGCTATACTTGAAGAACCCATTAAATCATGGTACATCAAGCCATGGAAAACGCCGATACATCACTTGGATTTATCAGCCGATTTGAGACCGAAGAAAATTGTGCCGCATGCTTGGTATTTGGCGGAACCTATGTTGGCGGCAAGAAAAGAATAAGCACGACGACAAGCGTGGATGGGGTCTTCAGAGCCGAAGCACTGAGGCAAAAACCTTATATTATCGGGGCTGTTGAGCGAGGCGGCAAGGCGCGTGCCGGGAAGGCCGAGCGGACAAACAAGGCGACCATCCTTGCTTTCGCATAAGAAAGCCATCGGCGGGAAGGCAATCATCTACGCCGATGATTATAAAGCTTACAATGGAATCATCAATAAGCGCGTGAATCACTTTAGGCGGTAAGTATGTTATCGGTGGCGTTCACACCAATTCTATTGAAAGCTTTTGGTCCCTTTTCAAGCGCGGATACATCGGCATCTGCCACTACATGAGCGAGAAGTACATGCAACGCTACATCGACGAGTTCGTGGCGCGGAAATATCCAATGAGCATGTGATTAATAACGAGACAGTGGGAAACGCATTAATCTCGCGTGGTATTTACCCGGAAAGATGGCCAGCAAATGAGAAGACATTCAAGAAAATAGAACGAGAATTGAAATCCGAAGTTAGAAAACTGCAGAAATCGAACCAGCACTTAGACGCCGACAGGAAAGAGGATGTCCAGGAATTTATTCTTCACAAAATCAACATTTCAAAGAATCTCTGGAAAATGAGCGTTGCTCATCATGTTCACAAGAGGGTATGCAACTGATATACGTGGGGGATTTCAGATAACAGGAACTGGTCTTGATTTCGTCAAAGAGAGACATTCAAAAACTTTGTTTAGCCATAGGCCTATAAGTCCCGTGGATCAGCTATGTATATAGCACCCATTTTCAATAAATTATAGTTCAAATTTGACCCGCAAATTTAGGGATTTTGGCACAACTCTTGCGCGTAACTTCTGCAGAAATTAAAGCAGGAGTGAACAATGAAAACATCGTTGACCGGGGCACTTGTGGCCTACAAAAAGACTGGGCAGGGATGGCATGAGCTGTATAAACAGATTTGTCTTTTAGTTTATAAGTTTCCCAAATTTTGGACTTCGTGGGACGAGGATCGCTGTAGTGAATTCTTTCTTGCTTTTCATCCCAGGATTCCTCGTTTGGTGAAAAAATTTGAACCCACGTACAGTTTTGAAACCTATTTGTTTAATAGTTTACGCTGGTTCATGAAAACGTTTACCGAGAATATGGCGGATTTAGAGCACTACGAATCGTGGTGTATCGAGGAATCGCAGGAAACGGTGGAGATAGAACCTTCCGAGCTTGGGAAAGAACAGGAGGATGATTTCGACTTAAGATATCTGAACGAATCTGCCTTGGAACTTGATGAGGCGGGTATCCTGAAGAATAACACCCTGAGGCGCCGAATTCTCTACGTAGTTTTGCTCAGGGCCGCAGATTTCAGCGATCATGATATTCCTCGACTTGCTAAGCTGCTTGGCGTGGATTCGGATTGGCTTGTCGGGCAGACACATGAGGCGCGGTCCAAAATAGAGACGAAGATGAAACTGAGGGAGGGGCTGAGGGAAAGACGAAATAAATACTGGTATCAATTGAGTAAGGCGAGAAAGAAACTCGCGGCTGTCTGTGACTCGGAACAACGCAACATGTGGAGGAGAAAAGCTGATTTATTGGAGGATAGGCATAAGAAGACTTGCGAAAATCTTCGCAAAATGAGTATCACACTTTCACATAAGAATATAGGTGAAATGGTCAATGCTCCACCGGGAACCATTTCATCAGGTCTTCATTTGCTGCGAAAATGCTTAGGTGGGTAGTTGGCTTCCCGTCGGCGGAGGTTATACTGCGCCGCATGGGATGGCTAGACTGATAATACTGATATCGGATAAATTTCGTTGCAATGAAACTTATCCTGGCTAGCGGCAATGTCGATAAGCAAACCGAGCTTACAAGGATTTTTGACTCGCACAGCCTGATTTTCGGACCGGAAATCGGCAATGTCTCAATGCCTAAGGAGAGCGCGTTAACCTATTTGGAAAATGCTCTCATCAAGGCAAGGGCGTTTTTGGGGCACGCGGATGGAAATCCGATTATTGCTGATGACTCAGGCATTTCGGTTCCAGCGCTCGGAGGGGCTCCGGGCGTCTTCTCAGCGAGGTATGGCAGCGACAAGACTGGACGGCAATTGAATGCCAGGGAACGCAATGAATTATTGCTTGAGAACATGGTGGAGCTGACAGGCTCCGAGCGCCGAGCCTTTTTTGTCTGCTCGATGGTGCTGCTTGTAGATGAGTATAGGTTTTTCACAGCTCAGGAGATATTTGAGGGCCTTGTTGCCGCCCGGCCCTCTGGTGAAGGTGGTTTTGGTTACGATCCAGTCTTTTTTGTGCCGGGCGCGGGCTGTACTGTGTCGGAATTGGATGCCGCGGGAAAGGACAGAATTTCTCACAGGGGCCGGGCTGGCCGACGCATCGAGGCAATTTTGGAAAGCCTGCATGCGGAACCTTAGAGCCTGATGCTTATCAGTTTTGTGGCAAGTAATAACGAATAAGGTGCTTCATTGGGAGGTTGATTGATGGTGGATGCAAGGCTGACAGTTGCAGAGCGCAGAGAGGTGAAACTCGAAGATACCTGGGATTTGGAATCCCTATTTGCGGATGACTCGGAATGGGAAGAGGGATTGCTGAAGTTTGAGGCTGGTATCCCGAGGGTAATAGAATTCAAGGGAAGTCTGGGTGATTCAGCGGGGAGCATGGCTGCTGCATTGAATTACATCGTGATCGATATGGAACTTCTGGAGGAGAGGTTGGGTTACTATGTGATGCTGCGGCAGTCCGAAGATATTGGCGATACTCATGTCCGGGGCCTCTATGGCCGCTACATCAACCTCGCCACTAAATTTGCGGCAGCGAAAAGCTGGTTGGAACCGGAGATTCAAGCCGTTGACGCAAAAAAAATCCGAGCATATCTGAATTCAGAGCTGCTTGCTGATTTTCAAGTATACCTGCAGAAACTTCTGCGCTTCAAACCCCATATTCTATCGGAGAAGGAAGAGAGCCTCCTTGCCAAACAACTTGAATCGGTTCAGGTGCCGGCCAGGGCCTTCAATGCGCTCATGAATGTAGATATGGATTTTGGCAAGGTTAAGGTTGGTGATACGGAGTTTCCTCTAACTCAGAGCAGCCTTATTTCGCTACTGCAAAACAAGGATAGGGCTGTACGCGAGGATGCCTATCGGAAGTTCTATCGCTGTATCGATGCGCATAAGTATACAATGGCCGAATTGTATTCAGGCACTGTTCTTCGAAATAAGTATATTGCGGAGATTCGCTCCTATCCAAGCGCGCGGCATATGGCACTGTTTCCCGACAATGTGGATTTAGCCGTATACGACAACCTGGTGAGCTCCGTTCGGCGAAACCTCAAAGCCTTGCACGAGTACTACGAAATGAGGGCGGAAATGCTGAATCTCAAAGACAATCTTCGCCCATGGGACGTTCACGCTTCCATAGTCGATATCAAGGATATTCATCATACCTGGGACGAGGCGGTTGAAGTGATTTGCGACGCGCTTAAACCCCTCGGCCAGGAATATGTGGATGTCCTGCGGGCCGGTCTCCTGGGACGCTGGGCCGACCGCTACGAGAATAAGGGCAAACGTTCCGGTGCATTCAGCGCGGGCTCATACTCCGGCAATCCCTACATACTCATGAATTACAAAGATGAAGTGCTGCGGGACCTGTTTACGATGGCCCATGAGGCCGGCCATTCCATGCACAGCTGGTACAGTGCGAGGAACAACCCCTTCCCCCACTACGACTATACGATTTTTGAGGCCGAAGTGGCGTCCACTTTCAACGAGCAGCTTCTGGCCAAAAAACTCATCGAGGAAAGCTCCGACGATGCAGTAAAGGCCTACCTTATCGGGAAACAAATGGAAGATGTAATCGCTACCATATACAGGCAAACAATGTTTGCGGAGTTCGAGAGAGATACACATTTGATGGCTGAACGGGGCGAACCCTTAACCGTGGATACTCTGCGGGAAACGTATTCAGATTTGCTTAAGGAGTATTTTGGCAATGCCATGCATTTCATAGATGAAAGCAGCTTGGAAGGACTGCGGATACCTCATTTCTACAGTGCCTTCTATGTCTACAAATACGCCACCGGATTATCTGCCGCAATGACTCTTTCGGCACGATATGGCGGGGAAGCAGAAGGAAACGCCTATCTAAGCTTCCTCAAATCGGGCGGGTCGAAGCACCCCATCGAATCATTGAAGCTTGCCGGAGTGGACATGAACCAAACAGAACCGGTGGACTATGCGCTTAATTGCTTTGCGAACCTTGTCAAGGAATTTCGGAGGTTAAACAAATAGCAGTCAGCTCACTTCGAAATTTTCGACCAGTCTACGCGAACACCAACAACATCCGCCAAGCTTTCAATATCCTCATCGGTATGATAAAGCATGGCAGCCTCCGAGAGTTCCACTTTTCCTTCGGGATTACGGGTATATCGAACAGCCTTGTGATGTGTGGCTTCATAATCTAGATTTTCGCCCTCATCGGCGCCTTCCAGATGAATTTTACCGTTACACAGGCAGAAATAGACGGAATCCGGACTCTCAACCTTGACGTAGTACAAGGTGCCTCTTACCGCTGCAGCCACGTTTGGAGTTTGAACGAGCCAGGCCTTGTTACCTGAAAGGAAACGCGCTTTGGACTGAATAACGCTCAGGGCCCCAGTTGTGAGATTGAATGACTTTGTCTTTGCATCCAGTACGAGATTGGTATTCTCCTCCGCGCTAATTATCCGGTTCTCGCCGAATATGATTTCCGCATACGACTCAGGTCCTGTAACGATGACATCGTCATTTACAACTTCAAAACCTATTTCCGCCGTCTCGTCATTTACGGTTACCGATCCTTCGAAATACTGAATAACTCCCACCGTGCTGCTTGCCTGAATTCCCCCGTTGCTGCATGATACGAGGACGACAAACAATGCCAGTGGAACTGCTGCACCCAAAATCTTCATAAACACTACTCCTTATATACATCTTAAGCTAAGTCGAACAGGATTGCCAAACGGTTAATTCCGGACGAGCTTTTAACGGTATGGCGTAGCTAGAATATACAACTCCTCTATCTCAAATTCCCGGTTTTCATCATTACAGTTATGTAAGTGAATATCGGCTTATTCCCGTAAGCAGTCAGAAAGGCTAAAATACCCGGCCATGCTGGATTTCAAATACATTAAGGAGAATAGCAAGGCAGTCAGGGACAATGTTGCAGCTCGATACATGAGTGCCAATGTGGACGAGGTACTTAGGCTGTACGACCGTCGCAACACACTGATTAGCAGTACTGACGAACTACGCAGACGACGGAACGAGAATACCGCTTCAATTAAACAGGGAAAAAACTCGCGAATGAGAGAGAAGTTGATTGTTGATGGCAAAAGTTTGAAAGAGAGCATCGCCGCAGCGGAAGCGGAACTCACGGAAACAAAAAATGCCCTCCTGGAAGCCGTTAAGCGCATCCCCAACATGACCCACCCCGATACGCCGCGGGGCAGAAAAGACGAAGCCAACAGGGAAATAAGCCGACACGGCGAACTCCCGAAGTTCAATTTCAAACCCAGGGATCATCTCGAATTGGCCGCAAATCTGAATCTAGTCGATTTCGAAACCGCCGCGAAGGTATCCGGCAGTAAATTCTACTATCTGAAAAATCAAGCAGTTATGCTGGATTTGGCGCTGAGCCGATACGCATTGGACACCCTCTCCAGACACAATTTCACCATCACCATCACTCCAGACATTGCCAAGGAGGAAATCGCCGAAGGAACGGGTTTTACTCCCCGCGGCGCCGAAACGAATATATATGCGCTGGAAGACACCGGCACCTGCCTGATTGGCACGGCCGAGATTACCCTGGGCGGATTTCACGCCGGCGATATAATCGACTTGGACAGCGGGCCAATCCTTCTGGCAGGACTTTCACATTGCTTTCGTAAGGAGGCGGGAGCGGCAGGGCAGTATTCCAAAGGGCTTTATCGAGTACATCAGTTCACTAAGGTGGAAATGTTTGCCTACACGCGCGCTGAAAATTCCGAACGGGTTTTTGCCGAATTAATAGATATCGAAGAAGAGATTTTTAGAGGCTTGGAAATTCCCTATCGCATTGTCGACACTTGCACTGGCGATTTGGGTATGCCTGCGTACCGAAAATTCGATTTGGAGGCGTGGATGCCCGGCCGTGGCGAAAATGGAGTCTGGGGCGAGGTGACAAGTGCATCCAACTGCACAGACTACCAGGCGAGGCGACTGGGAATCCGATACAGGGAAAAAGGGAAAACCCAATATGCACACACGCTGAACGGCACGGCGGTTGCCGTATCGAGGGCCTTGGTTTCCTTGCTGGAAAATGGCCAGAGAGAGGACGGATCGGTGGCTATCCCAGAAAGCCTGATACCCTACTGCGGATTTACCGAAATAAGGGTTGTATAAC
>UWYT01000133.1 GCA_900608495.1 Olavius algarvensis spirochete endosymbiont
GACCGGGCATTTTTGTGCCCTTGAAAACCTTTGAAGGCCATGCGGCCATACCAGTCGAACCCGGAGAGCGATGAAATTTCGAACCATGCGTAGCCCGGCCACCTCCAAAGTTGTGTCGCCTCATAACGCCCTGAAAACCCTTGCCCTTACTGGTGCCAATCACATCGACAAAGCGGGAACTTTCAAAGAGTTCAAGTCCCAACGAGTCTCCAACAGCACATTCCTTATTGAAGTTCCGAAACTCAATTACGTGTTTCTTCAGATTCACACCCTTTTTGAACTGTCCAGTCTTAGGTTTGGTTGTCCGAACCGCCTTCGCATCCAGGCTGCCCAGGACAACTGCGCCATACCCATGCTTATCCTCATTCCTCTGATCAATCACCACATTTGGCTCAATCACAATCACGGTAACAGGAACCAGGTTTCCATCATCATCGAAAACCTGCGTCATGCCTTCTTTCTTTCCAATCAGTCCCACCATAACGTTGCTCCGTGCCTTTCTATCTATTGCCTAATCTCGACATCGACACCCGCCGGCAGTTCAAGTTTCATAAGCGCATCCATCACAGCCGAAGTCGGTTCAAGAATATCAATTAATCTTTTATGAGTGCGCATCTCAAATTGTTCGCGAGACTTCTTATACACAAAAGGCGACTTAAGGACAGTGTACTTATTTATTTTTGTAGGCAAAGGCACAGGACCTGACACCTTGGTGCCTTGTTTTTGTACAGTATCTACAATGGCTCGCGCACTTTGTTCTATCAGTTCCACATCGAAGCCTCGAAGCCGTACGCGTATCTTTTCCATCGTCCTTGTTCCTCTAAAAATAACCCCGCCGTTATTGGACGGCGAGGCATTCATTTCCAAACATCTATTCTGCTACTCGATAACCCCAGTTACCTGACCCGAAGCCACTGTGCGGCCTCCCTCGCGGATGGCAAATCTCAAGCCGGGCGTCATGGCGATGGGATGTATCAGCTCCACCGTGATTTCCGTGTTATCGCCGGGCATCACCATCTGTATCTCCTCCGGAAGAGACACAGTTCCAGTAATATCTGTCGTTCGAAAATAGAACTGCGGTCGATAGCCGCTGAAAAACGGATTATGTCTACCACCCTCTTCGTTTGTAAGGGCATAAACAGCCCCTTTGAATTTGGCATGGGGATTGATTGTTCCAGGTTCAGCCAATACCTGTCCTCTCTCCACTGCCTTCTTATCGATTCCACGAAGCAAGGCCCCTATATTGTCTCCTGCCTGGCCTTCATCCAGCAGCTTATTGAACATCTCAACACCCGTACATACTGTTTTCTGGGTTTCCTTAATACCAACAATCGCAATCTCATCGCCCACATGTATCTTCCCACCCTCAATTCGACCGGTTACGACAGTACCACGGCCCGAAATGGAAAACACATCTTCAATTGGCATAAGGAAGGATTTCTCGACATCCCTTTTGGGGATTGGGAAATACGTATCCATCGCATCAAGCAATTCAACCAGACTGGTTGTCTTTTCCGCATCATCAATATTCGTCATAGCCTGGAAAGCGCTGCCCTTGATTACCGGTGTATCAGCACCTGGGAAACCATATTCATCAAGCAGTTCCCGAACCTCTATTTCAACAAGATCAACCAGTTCGGGATCGGCCAAATCCAACTTGTTCATATAGACAATTAACTTGGGGACACCAACTTGCCGCGCAAGAACAATGTGTTCGCGGGTTTGAGGCTCGGGGCCTGAATCAGCGGCAACTATCAGTACCGCACCGTCCATTTGAGCGGCGCCAGTAATCATGTTCTTGATGTAATCCGCATGCCCAGGACAGTCAACGTGAGCATAATGACGTGATTCTGTTTCATACTCAACATGCCGGGTATTAATGGTTATACCGCGTTCCTTCTCCTCCGGAGCGTTATCGATATCCTCGTACCTCATCACTTTGCCACCCAATCTGGCTGCGCTGTACATAGTCAAAGCAGCTGTTAGAGTGGTCTTACCGTGATCAACATGACCAATAGTACCCACATTGATGTGAGGCTTGGTCCTACTGAACTTCTCCTTAGCCATTAATATCCTCCTAAGGCTACACGGGAAATATTAGGCAATAAATATCGCCTTATCGTACCTCACGGCACGACTCACGTTGGTATCAGCATGAACGCAAATACCGACTCAAGCACATATATAGACGGATGTACACAAGCCTACTCAGCCTGTGAAACTTGAAAAGATGCCTGCCAACACACTCTCGAAAATACCATCTGGCTAGTTCTCGATCCGTTAAGGCATCTCCATCCGATGAGCGCCTGGCAACTGCAGACATTCCAACAGGCATGGGAGACTTGCAACTACCACTTATAGTTGCTGAACGCCTTATTAGCCTCTGCCATCCTGTGGGTATCCTCCTTCTTCTTATGGGCCACACCCGCAAAGTTAAACGCATCAAGTAACTCGGCGCCTAACTTCTCTTTCATACTCCTGCCACTTCTACCACGAGCAGCATGAATAATCCAGCGCATCGCCAGCGCTTCGCGTCTTGACTCACGTACCTCCACTGGTACTTGGTAAGTGGATCCACCAACACGGCGGGATTTCACTTCCACCAGGGGCTTTACGTTATCCACCGCTTTCAAAAAAACTTCAAGGGGTTCCTTACCGGATTTTTCCGCCACGATCGACATGGCGCCATACATGTTCCGAAAACTCACCGATTTCTTACCCCGCAACATCATTCTATTCACAAACTTGGTTACTTGCACACTCCCAAATTGAGGATCCTCATCGACAGGCCTAACCGACGTATCTTTTCTTCTTGGCATGATTCTCTACACTTTGGGGTTTTTGGTAC
>UWYT01000135.1 GCA_900608495.1 Olavius algarvensis spirochete endosymbiont
GTGCCTATCCATATGACCCAGTACCGCTGCTTAGGGCACCTTGTACTCTATCTTCCGGATGCGGTTGTTGTATGTGTATCTGCCACATAGATATTGCCGGATGAGTCCACAGCCACGGCGACGGGCCGTTAAACTGTGCTTCTGTACCGCTGCGCTATCCATAGACCCGGTGCCGCTGCTTAGGGCACTTTGTACTCTATCTTACGGATGCGGTTGTTCTTTTTATCTGCCACATAGACATTGCCGGATGAGTCCACACCCACTCCGCGGGGGAAGTTAAACTGCGCCGCTGTGCCGGTGCCATCCGCAAAATCCGCATCGCCACTGCC
>UWYT01000202.1 GCA_900608495.1 Olavius algarvensis spirochete endosymbiont
GTGGCAGATACTGGCAACCACCGCATCCGAAAGATAGAGTACAAGGTGCCCTAGGGAGCGGGTCATGCGGATGGCAGCGGCGCGATGGCGCCTCAAGTCAATGTGGTATCTTTTAGAATTGCCTCTCGATGCGAAGGCCGGGGCTGATTATCTCTTTGAAAGTAGCCTCTTAAGTTTGGGAAAACTCCTGAAATCCCCGGTGAATCGGTTGGATGCAAGCGGCGCCCAAAATTAGTAAGCTGCCGACACGCTGCTCTTTCGACCCATGGCATGAATGCCGCTCGGTCTTCGAGCCAAAGCTATCACTTGCCGAGGCTTTTCTAAAAGATGTCCCGTCGACTCATCTTCACATCTCCTCATGATGCAGCGCCGCCTGCCGGCCGGCTTTGAGCCAAACATCGCGGACGGACCGCGATGTCCCCGAGGAGATGGACTTTTGCTTCGTTGGACATTAGAATGCTTAACAAGTGAGGTAAGCAAATGGGGACGAGATTCGTTATGATGGGGCTGTTTGTGGAGAACTTGACAGCGATGGTGGCTTTCTACCGGGATGCTCTCGGCGTGGAAATCGACTGGGATGGAGAAGGGCCCTATGCAGAATTCAAGCATGCGGGAATAGGATTCGGCATGTATGAACGTTCGAAACTACCCGAACTGCTTGGGCAGGTACCCGGATATCCAAAGGGTTTAAACGGCAGCTTCATGCTGTCAATCAACGTGGGTTCGAAAGAAAACGTCGATGAGTCTTTCAAGCGCATAACAAGGCAGGGAGCAACCAAGGTTTACGAGCCCCGTGACGAACCCTGGAAGATGCGCTCCTCCATGATAGCCGATCCCGAGGGCAATCTGATTGAGATAGGATCGGACATGTGGAACTGAACCTGGGTCTCCCGACTGGGAATCAGCGAAGCTCGATTCAAGCGCGACTTTAGACGGCAGACTTGATTTTGATCCCTCTGCCGGGTAGAGTAAAAAAATTGGACGCACTCGAAACCGGGATGAAATCCATGCCTGAGATGAAGCGGGGCCTGATGCGATATCAAGCCGGCAGCTGTCGCTTCCACTGGACCGCCTGCCAGGGACTCGGTTTTCCGCCAAGCGAAATTTTGATATGTCGGCCGAATAAACGAAGGGGGAGTTAAGAACATGGAAGCATGGTTTGAAGGTTCCAACGAAATCGAATGCAGCCTCGAACGCATAAAGAGCGACCTCGAAAATCCAGGAGAGCATTTCACCGGGGTGATTAAACTGATACCAAACATGTCTGAAGCCGAACTTGTGGAACAGGGCGAGGATTGGGTAACCATCAAACAGAAAGAAATTCTGACGAAACGGACGAATATCGTAAAACGTATGGAAACCGAAAGAATGACCGTGGAATTCGACGAAGATTACCGGGTCGGAAGGATAATCAGAGTGAACGTACATGCTCTGAGTGAGTTCACTAGCCTCGGAACGCGAGTCAGACACCGCGCGGTGATAAGCAACGTCGAGGCGCCGGGAATCTTCGGTTTCTTCTACCGAAAATTTGCCAGCGCCGATACAGGAAAGATTCTGCTGGAAGCGTACAAACGTTATTTTGAGATGAAATGATCCATGCTCCGACAGAGCCGAAATAGGCCCGACAACTGGGCCGGAAACCTCTACACAAAGTATTATGGGGGGAAAAAGGCTCGTCGTGAGTTCTTCGATGCCCTCGCCGCCTGGCATCACCCGGAAAGGGTTCTTTACCCGGGCAGTTTCATCCATGTAACCGCGTCCTTCGTGTTTCCTTCGGTAGTGTACGTGGACATCGATCGCAACGCCAGGCGCTTCTTCTCGGAAACGGATGCGGTTGCGGCGCTAATCGAAAAAAACAAGATTTTCCCTCAGAAACCGGCACTGGTTTTTCATGGAACGAACTACGAAGCCGCCATAGACGAGGCTGAGAGAAGCTTCGATTTGCTCATCTCCTTCTACGCCGGTTTCGTCTCGGAGCATTGCAGGCGCTATCTGAAAATCGGCGGCATCCTCGCGGCGAACAACAGTCATGGCGACGCCGGGCTTGCTTTCATCAATTCCGGCTATGAATTCATCGGAGTGCTTCAAAGACGCGGCGAACAGCTTCGCGTAAGCGAGGACAATCTCGATGCTTACTTCGAATCCAAAAAGGAAGTGAACGAAGAAGCGCTTCGGAAACTGAAACGAGGCATCGGCTACACCAAATCGGCGCCGGCCTACTTGTTTAGAAGAGTGAGTTAGCTCTCGAAGCGCCGCGTTTTCAGCCGATAGACTGAAACTGCAGAAAAGGCCTATGGCAGTGCTTCACCCGGGGGCGCCTTTCCGGCTCGGATTGTCGAAGCGTCCGGCGCAGTACTCACGGGGCCAGGTTCCATCCCTCGGAGTCGGTATCAGAGCTTGAGAACCAGACTCCCCTTCCGATATCCGACTTAGCTCGCAGGCAGTATTCCCAATCCTGGCGACAGAGAGTTCGCACGATTCCAGCTCAGCGCTTGTTCACGGCAGGCACCAGCCGGAACACAGCCCTTTTCAAAAGAGAGTTAGAGTATCCGGCCGTTTCGGTGCACGTACTTTTCGAAGGCATTGCGCTATGCCGGCAACAACAGAATTTCGCTCTCGCGTTCTCACCATCCGACAAGCCGCTGCCTTTCCTTCTTGTCAGCAAGCTGGTGTGAAGGCAGGCCTTCAGAGTTTGAATCCGATAATCGACCCGCATACTCAAAAGGATTTGAACGACAGCTTCTTGTGAGTTGACAATCAGCTTGAACTTATGCAAATTTGCTTTCATAGAAATACTGTATGAGGTGGCTCGATGGGAACTAAGTTCAATATGATTGGCCTGTCTGTGGAAGATTTGACAACGATGGTGACTTTCTATCGGGAAGTGCTCGGTGTGAAAATCGACTGGAACGGAGAAGGTCCCTACGCGGAATTCAAGCATGAAGGGATTCGTTTTGCCATGTATGAACGTTCGAAGCTGCACGAACAGCTTGGACGAAAGCTTACATATCCAAAGGGTTTGAACGGCAGTTTCGAGTTGGCAATCAATGTGGGGTCGAAAGAAAACGTCGATGCCTTTTTCAAGAACATAACAAGTCAGGGAGCAACCAAGGTTTACGAGCCCCGCGACGAACCCTGGAAGATGCGCTCCGCCATGATAGCCGATCCCGAAGGCAACCTGATTGAAATAGCATCGGATTTCTGGGACTGAGCATGGGCTACTACATCGACGAGGCTTCAACGAGCCTCGACAACCTCCAGACTCGCCTTGAGACAACAGATTTGATTCCAAGCCAGAAAGCCCTGCTGTCTGAATTGACGAAAAAGATGGATGCTCTCAAGAAGACTGGAATCAAATCCATCGCCGGTTTAAGAACCCGTCTGAAGAGCAAAAAGTCACTCGCGTCCCTGGCAGACGATTCCGGCATAAATCCCGACTACCTGGCGATGCTCAGGCGCGCGGTTGAGGGATTCTTCCCCAAGCCACAGGCACTGAAAACTTTTGACTGGTTGGACCAGGATACAATAGCCAGGCTGGACCAGGCCGGTGTCAGGAACACCCGACAACTCTATGAGGCCACCTCGTCCGGTGTCGACAAGCTTGTTGATAATGCGGGACTCAAGAAAAAGAACCTTCTGGATTTCCTGTCGCTTTCCGACCTCTCACGTATCCAATGGGTTAGCCCTACCTTTGCAAGGGCGTTGGCAGCTGCGGGCTTCACGAGAACAACCATGGTGGCAGCGGCAAATCCCGAAACGCTCTATGAAGCTCTCATGAAAGCTAACGAGAACGCTCATTTTTACAAAGGCAAGGTGGGACTTCGCGATATCAAACGGCTCATTGCAGCTGCCGCATATGTTCCTGTGGGATAATTCGATTAAGCGCCGGAACGTAAAACACCGAAAGATGCGGCTTAACAAAACAACTGGCTTGAAATCGAAACAGCTAAGACACCAAAGCCCCCTATCAATCAATCTCCAGCAGACTGCTTTGCCCGAATGAGTGGTGTTCGCGGTTGCGATTGCTATCTTCCGGCAAATATCGCGATTGCGGCGGCAGGTGCCATCGAAATCTGCCGCAACGGACGCCCTCCTCTGTTCAAACGCTCTTCCTTCGACGCCGTTAAGCGCTTAAACCCTGCCTATCCCGTGATAAACCGGAACCCACCACATTGAGTATCCATAATTTCACCGAGGGAGAGACATCCCGCCCGCATCAAGGCGCTTCTCTGGCTCGGGTTGTCGGGGTGCCTGGCGCCGTGCTCATGGGGCTCGGTTCCATCCTCGGCGCCGGAATCTTCGTTAGCATCGGCATCGCCGCCGGTGTGGCCGGCCCTTCCGTTGTTACGGCCGTGGTGCTGGCGGCAATCGTAGCCACCTTCAACGGCCTCTCGAGCGCCCAGCTTGCCGCCAGCCATCCGGTGAGCGGAGGCACTTACGAGTATGGGTACCGATACCTCAATCCAGGTATCGGTTTCACCGCCGGATGGATGTTTTTGTGTGCCAAATCGGCATCGGCAGCAACGGCCGCGCTGGGCTTTGCAGGATACGTGCTAAGCGTCTTCGGTGTTGAGAACACGATTCTCCTCATTGTGCTGGGAATTGCGATTGTGGCCACGCTCAGCGCCATCGTTGCGGGAGGAATGAAACGAAGCAAGCTAACCAACGCGATTATCGTCTTATTCACCTTGCTTGTCCTTATCCTGTTTGTCATTCTCGGCGCCCCGATTGCCATTGCAAACGCTACTTCGCGATACTTCCCCCTCTTCGATGCAGACGGCGTCGGCGCGCTGCTGCATGGAACCGCACTCATCTTCGTGGCCTACACCGGGTACGGCCGCATTGCAACCCTGGGCGAGGAGATGCGCGATCCGGCGCGGAACATCCCGCGGGCAATTATTATCACCCTGCTTCTAACCATGATTCTCTACGTATCAGTCGTGGCGGTTTCCGTGGGCGTCATTGGCGCAAATGGTCTTTTCGAGGCAACTCGCACTGCGGCCGCGCCGCTCGAAGCCGTGGCGGAAAATTTCGCTGTTCCCGGAATCAGCTGGCTGATCGCCATGGCGGCGATTACAGCCATGGTTGGAGTGTTGCTCAATCTGCTGCTAGGCCTGTCACGGGTTATGCTCGCCATGGGACGCCGCCAGGATTTGCCAACCTGGTTCGCGCATGTGGATGATAAATCGCCTCGTCGAGCGGTTATCGTAACCGGAGCGCTGATAATCGGACTCATTCTAATCGGCAATGTCCGGACAACCTGGTCTTTCAGCGCCTTCACCGTGCTAATCTACTATGCGCTAACCAACCTTGCGGCGCTGAGGCTTCCCGCCAGGCAGCGACTCTTTCCACGCATCATCCCAATCCTGGGGCTATTGAGCTGCCTGGGTTTGGCATTCTGGATAGAGCCGGCAATCTGGATTATCGGGCTCGGACTCATTGCACTGGGGCTTGCATGGCATTTCTTCGCAGCACCCAGAGTTCGCCGCCCGCCGCGAAGCTAGGATTTAAGAAACAGCACCATCAAGCCGGCGCAAATTTTTGCAGACAAAAGATGAGATTTGATGAGATAATCCCCTTGTTTATGAAAGTACAAAACCCTGATTCAGGTGGACAATGACAAAGGCGGAAGAAATAATCAGGGCACTGAAACTTCAACCATTGCCTGAAGAGGGAGGATTCTACTTTGAAACCTACAAATCATCGATTGAACTTCCTGCTGATATAATTTCTCCCCCCTGCAGTGGAACCAGGCTGGCCAGCACGGCGATATACTACTTGCTAACCCCTGATTCTTTCTCTGCACTTCATCGTCTTCCCAGTGACGAAATTTTCCATTTCTATCTAGGAGACCCAATCGAGCTTCTTGAACTCGATGCAGATGGCCAGGGCAGAGTAGTACAGCTGGGCCAGAATCTATTTGGAAATATGAAGTTGCAGCATGTCGTAAAAGGCGGAACATGGCAGGGTTCAAAACTGGTTTTCGGGGGCAGGTTTGCTCTTCTGGGAGTAACCGTGACACCAGGTTTCGATTTTCAGGATTACGAGGCTGGCAAGCGAGATGAGCTTATCGAACTTTATCCCAGTTTTGAAAATCTGATTACGGAACTGACGCGATAGGGAAATGTCTGTTTCCGGATTCGCGGCAGGAATTCACTGTTCCTGAAACAGGAAAGGATAGATGCGCGCACACCATTTACAGCATGCATCCTTTGAAGGACTTGGCAGTATCAAGGCCTGGCTCCAAAACGCCGGCTATGAGATAAGCATCACCAAAGTCTGTGAATCGATGAAATTGCCTTCGCCAAACGAAATCGATCTATTGGTGCTGACAGGGGGACCCATGAGCGTTAATGATGAGTTCTCCTGGCTCTTTTTGGAAAAAGAATTCGTTCGCAGAGTAATCGAATTCAGCAAGCCTGTGTTGGGTATCTGCCTGGGTGCGCAACTTATGGCAAATGCCATGGGCGGAGAGGTTTTTCCAAATCCCGTGAAGGAGATTGGATGGTTTCCGGTTCAATCCGTGGCAACAAAGCCGGATACCACCTTTGTTTTTCCTGAATCAACCAGGGTTTTCCACTGGCACAGTGAAACCTTCAGCCTGCCACCGGGCGCAATACGAATCGCAGAGAGCGCAGGGTGTCAAAACCAGGCTTTTCAGATGGGTAAATCCGTTATCGGTCTTCAGTTTCACTTGGAAACGACGTCTGAATCGGCGCAGGAATTAGTCTCCAATTGCAAGGATGAACTGGTGCCATCCCGGTATGTTCAGCGCGAAGAGGATATTCTGTCGAATAGACTGGAGAACTATGCCGCAATCAATCAATTGATGGCTAATTTGCTTTCGTATCTGATGCTAAGCTGAAAACACATGCCGCCCTGCAAAACATCAGGTTTCTAATTTTGGCCGAGCTTGCCTATATGCCTGATATCCTTGCCCTTCACCATGAAGATTACCTGTTCTGCAAGATTGGTACAGTGATCAGCCATACGTTCAAGCACCTTGGCCACTGATTGGATATGCATTCCGTGCTTCACTTTGCTTTCGTCTCTCATTATGCCCAGCAGTTCGCGGAAAATCCGCGTATAAAGCTCATCCACCTCATCGTCTCGATCAACGACATCATGTGCCTTTTCAACGTCGCCCGCAACAAATGCGTCAATTGCGTCCCGAATCATTGACTGAACAATTGCAGCCATTCGCGGAATATCGACGTAAAGCTTGGGCAGCAGCAGTTCAGATCCCAAATCTGTGACTCGTTCGGCGATGTTCACCGCCAAATCTCCGATGCGCTCCAGGTCGGTAACCATCTTCAAGGCCAAGGTAATAAAACGAAGGTCTAAAGCCATGGGTTGCCTTTTCGCCAATATAATCAGGCAAAGCTCGTCGGACTTGATTTCATCATGATTAACCTGATGATCCGCCTCGATAGTGTCATTGGCCAGCCCTATGTCATGATCCACGAGAGCCTTGACTGACTGCGCAATCATTTTTTCCACCTTTCCAGCCATTAGCAGGATTAGTTCGCGGAGTCTGCGCAACTCAGTTTCATACATTCTATCCGTGTGTGATTTTTTCATCTGTTCAATACCCTGCCTCCTACCCAAATTTTCCGGTGATATAATCCTCTGTGCGCTTGTCCTTTGGAGCGGTAAAGAGTTGGTTTGTTTTTCCAAACTCGACAAGTTCGCCCAGCAGAAAGAATGCGGTTCGGTTGGAAACTCGTGCTGCCTGCTGCATGTTGTGGGTAACTATGATGATGGTGTAGCTTTCCGCCAATCCGTGGATTAAGTCTTCGATTCGCGCGGTGGCGATAGGATCCAGCGCTGAGCAAGGTTCGTCCATCAGCAACACATCCGGCTCGACAGCCAGGGCTCGAGCAATGCAGAGTCGTTGTTGCTGTCCACCTGAAAGACCCGCGCCCGGCTCGTCAAGGCGATCCCTTACTTCCCTCCAGAGAGCTGCCTGTTGCAGAGCGCGTTCGACAGTTTCAGGAGCCCGTTTTATTTGTTCGGATTTAGTCAGCTTGAGCCCAGCCAGTACATTCTCTCTTACAGACATCGTCGGAAAAGGATTCGGCTTCTGAAATACCATACCAACCCGTCGACGAAGAAGAACAGGGTCTACTCCTTTATCATATATGTTGTATCCATCGAATTTGACCAGTCCCTCCACCTGTGTGCCGGGAACCAGCTCGTGCATCCTGTTGAGACAGCGTATGAAAGTGGACTTGCCGCAGCCCGAGGGTCCGATAATTGCGGTTACCTGCTTCTCGGAGATATCCATGCTGATTGCGCGGATAGCCTGCTGATTACCAAACCAGGCGGATAGGTTTTTGATGGAAAATTTGGTTTTAAGAGAACCTTCCTTTTCTGCGGAATCCGGCAGCGTCAGGTTTATATTCGGGTTTGTTTTCGCAGCCGATTTTACTTCGATGGCCGACGACATCACCAGTACCTCCTCTTCTGGAGTCGGTTGCGCAGATAGATGGCCAATCCATTTAGCAGCAGCATTGTCACCAGAAGCACCACAATACCCGCGGCCGCATTATCCAGAAATTCTCGCTGGGGGCGGGAAACCCAGTTAAATATTTGAATGGGAAGTACAGTAAAGGGCGAGTTAATTCCATCAGGCAAGAAGGCTATGTAAGCCAGAGCTCCTACTACTATCAGGGGGGCGGCTTCTCCAATCGCCCGGGAAACAGAGAGTATAGCGCCAGTCAAGATTCCCGGAAATGCCACAGGCAATACTACCTGACTTACAGTCTGCCAGCGTGTCGCCCCCAGCGCATAGGCTCCCTCCCGAATCGAAAGCGGCACAGTTCTCAGGGCCTCGCGCGAGGCCAGTATTACAATGGGAAGGATGAGGAGGGCCATTGTGCATGCTCCGGCCAACAAACCTCTTCCCAGTCCTATGGTACGCACAAACAGCTTAAGACCGAGCAAGCCGTATATTATGGAAGGGACACCCGCCAAATTGGCGAGGTTGATTTCTATGAGGTTGGCGAGCCAACCGCGCTTGGCATATTCTTCGAGATAAACTGCTGCCCCGACTCCAATCGGAAGAGCCATTGCCGCGGTAAGCGCAATCAAGTAAACGCTTCCAACGAGACCCGGCCGAATTCCTGCTTCCTCTGCCTTGCGTGAAGGATAGCTGCTCAGGAAGCTCCAATTCAGGCGGTCAATGGAATCTATTCCAACATCAACCATCAGAACTATGAGTATGATTAAGGGTAGCGCAACCGCGGCAATACACAGGCCAATGAAGCTCCTCTCGGCAAGCTTGCGGCGCAGAGTGGAATGACTCATATCTTCCCCCGAAAACGACGTGCTATTCGCTGACTTAAAATATTCATCACAAAGGTGATGGCAAAAAGAGAAGCGCCCACGACAAAGATAGTCTTGTACTCAATAGTTCCCGTAGGCGTATCGCCGAGACTTATCTGAACTATGTATGCGGTCATAGTTTCGATGGGCACGCGCGGATCCAATGTCAATCTTGGCTGCTGTCCTGCAGCTATGGCCACTATCATGGTTTCACCTATGGCACGCGATGTCGCCAGGATGACAGAGGCCACTATGCCAGAGAAGGCCGACGGTATGGTCACCCGGAAAATTGTCGCCAGCCTCCCTGCTCCCAGAGCGTACGATCCCTCTTTCAAGGTGGCAGGCACCGCATGGAGGGCATCCTCGCTTAACGAGGAAATCATGGGGATAATCATTATCCCCATCACTATACCCGGGCTCAAAGCATTGAAACCGGCAAGTCCCGGTATAAATTTCTGCAGTAGAGGCGTGATGAAAACCAACGCAAAGTATCCGTAGACTATGGTAGGCACACCGGCAAGCACCTCAAGCGCCGGCTTGACTGCCTTTCTCACACTCTCCCGCGCAAATTCGCTAAGATAGACAGCGGCAAGCAGGCCCAGTGGCAAAGCCACCGCGACGGCAATAAGCGAAGTTAGAAATGTGCCGCCAATAAGTGGCCAGATTCCGAAGTGTTTATCGCTGAACAAGGGCGTCCATTGGGTATCGCCAAAAAATTCAGCAAAAGTCACTTCCTGAAAGAATCCCACAGTCTCGAAAGCCAGGACGGTCAGTATAGCCACGGTTGTAAATATTGACAGAACACCGCTCCCAAGCAAGCCAAACTCCACTAGCCGCTCACGAAACGAAGTTGCGCGTTTGCTTTTCTCAGTACGTCTCATATCTTACTGCCTGCGCAATAGTTCCTCGACAGTTACGCCTACCTGAGATCCCTGACCTCCGAAGACAGATCCCACAATGCGTTTGTCAAAACGCTGTTTAACCAGTTCATAGTCCTGATCGGAAAGTGGAATATACCCAACTTCCATAACCAGAGGCCTGCCTTCGGCGAAATAGAAGGAAATGAAGTCCTGCACCACCATCCGCCCGGTTGCTTCCTTGTTTACATAAATGAAAAGCGGACGGGAAAGTGGCTGATATGTGCCATTAGACACAGTCTCAAGGGAAGGTGCAACGGGTTCAGGGCCGTTCTCTTCATTGCCATCGTCTACAGGCACTATCTTGAGCTTGTCTCTGTTCTCCACATAATAGGCAAGGCCAAAAAAGCCCAGCGCTTGAACATCGCTGGCTATTCCCTGTACTAGAACGTTGTCGTTTTCGCTGGATGTGAAGTCACCCCGACTGGAATGCTCTTCTCCTACGATGGCCTGGGTGAAATAATCATAAGTTCCAGAGTCCACTCCCGGCCCGAAGAGATGTATCTCTTCATCTGGCCAATCCGATCTGATTTGATTCCACCGAGTTATCTCGCCCTGCGCCTCAGGAGCCCAAAGTTTTTTCAGTTCTTCAACAGTTATGTAGTCTATCCAATCAGCTTGCTTATGCGCCACTACGGCAATACCATCGTAAGCAACAGGCAGTTCTATGTATTCAACGTTGTTCTCTCTGCAGAGTTCTACCTCCGAAGGCTTGATAGGCCGGGAAGCATTGCTGATTACGATTTCGTCCTGGCAAAACTTCTTGAAACCACCGCCACTTCCCGAAATCCCGATAGTTACCTGAGCCTTGTACTGTTTTTGGAATTCCTCTGCCACTGCCTCGGTAATAGGAAAAACTGTACTGGAACCGTCAATGGCGACAAGAGCCGACTCTTCCTTATTGCAACTTACAGAAGCGACCAGTATTGCTAACGATAGAATACCAGTTGCCAAGTTTGTCTTGTTTTTCACTATTCCAGCCTCCTTTTTGTTGCGTAAATCTATCATGCTCCTGTGGCAGCTTTGTGACGACCAGGTGACTTCTTGGCGAAACTGCCTGGAATCAGCAGACGCTTCCGGCATAAGCGAACAGCTCTCTTTTCCGCGGGACTTCTTCGCCTACCTTGTATCTTCTTCCAAAATATAGTGCCCCCCCGTCATTGCCGGCAGAGTCATCCAGAAAACTGAGCCATGAGGGTGGCCGTGGTTTAAGCCCACCTGTCCATTCATGGCTTCCGTCAAATTTTTCACTATGGAAAGTCCAAGGCCGGTACCTCCCAACTCTCGCGATCTACTGGTATCAACTCGATAGAAGCGTTCGAAAATTCTATCCTGGTGTTTGGGCTCGATCCCATATCCGTCGTCACAGACTTCTATGCGTACTCTGTCGCCTGTTCGGCGAGCTCGGACTAAAATATGGCCGCCCTCGGGCGTATACTTTACGGCATTGTCAACCAGGTTGTAGAGAGCCTGATCCAGTGCCTTTGCGTCGGCCAGCACAAGAAGATTGGGCTTCAAATCGGCTTCGAGAGTGAGCCGTTTCGCTATGGTTCTCGCCTGCACTCTCTCCGGGATTTTGCTGGCGACATCTTCAATTCGTATCGCACGAAAATCAAGAATGTATCGCCCCCTCTCGATTTGCGAGATATCCAGCAAATCGTTAATTATGCTCGAAAGCCTTTCGGAATTTCTTTGCAGAGCTTCAAGGAATTCCAGGGCGCAGGGTTGACCCTCCAACGCACTTTTCAGCAAGGTTTCGGCGTTGGCCTGGATAACACTTACCGGTGTCCGAAGCTCGTGGGAAGCATTTTCGATGAAGTCCCGGCGCACAGCTTCCAAATGGCGTAGTTCAGTGACATCACGCATAACCACCACTGTTCCCCCTGTGGCGTGCTGTGGGGTAACGGTTGCCTGCAAACGACGAGAGTCCCTTCCCGGAAGTTCGAATTCAACTGTGTTAGTCTCCGCGGCTTTGGAGACAAGCTCGTTCAAGTCGGGCGATCTGATTACTTCCGACAACATACGTCCGGGTACAGCGGATAGTCCTAGAAGGGATAAGAGAGCGGGATTGGCGTGGGTTATACGACGGTTCTCATCGAGGGCCAATATCCCTTCCTCCATGCTTTCAAGAACTGCTTCGAAATAATCACGTTCCTGAGCCAGGCTGGACATGAGCCGTTCAAGCTCCGAAACCATCCGATTAACGGAACCGGCCAGTTTACCGATTTCACCCTTCGAAGAAATGAAAACTATGTCGTGGCTTTGCCCTCTCATTCGTTTCTCGGCGAGTGTTTTGGCGTTTCCCAACAAGTTTCGGAGTCGGCTCGACATGAGGCGAAATGTGAAAATGCCGACCAAAGCCGCGATTCCCAGCCCCAGTATGATGATATGAAACAGCAACAATCGAAGTCTTGCAAGGGCAAGATTCACTTCATGAAGCGGTTTGGCTATACGAACGACTCCCAACCCGTTCTCGTGTTGAAATGGAACCGCCACGTAAAGAATGTCGGTTTTCAAACTTGCGCTGTAACGTCTGGAACTGCCCTGGCCTTTGGAAAGTGCCTCCAATACCTCCGGGAGATTTTCCGCTTCGAGGATTCGTTTGCCGGATAGCTCCGAATCGCCAAGGAGAGTGCCGTCGGGAGCTATAACAGTTATGCGGCTTGAAATGATTTTCCCGAATCTGTCCACCAGGGAATCCAACGAATCAACAGAATTTTCCCCCAGGGCAGCGAGTATCAACTCGCGCATTGCCTTGGCATAATGCAGTAGTTCCGAATTGGCTTCTGTCTCGAATTGCGCATACAGCTTGGATTTCAGAAAGACGGCACTTATCACAACAACTACCAGGATGAGAACAGTCAGAAAAAGACTGCTGCGAAAACTTCGTTTCAAGTGCTCTCTCCGTCGGATTCCGCAACAAAGCAATAGCCGACTCCCCGTATGGTTTCAATGTAAACACCTGCCCGACCCAGTTTCTTACGCAACCGCTTTATATGAGTATCTACTGTACGGGTGCTGACGTTCGCCTGGATTCTCCAGACATCCGAGAGCAGAGCATCTCTAGTTTGCACCCGTCCTCTTCGAAGCAGAAGAGTTTTGAGCAAATTGAACTCAAGGGCGGTGATGCGTATCTCCTGGTTGTCAACCCATAGACGGTGGGCTGATATATCTACTCGGAGACTACCAAAAACTTGCTGTTCGAAGGACTCATCCTCCGGATACACCCGGTGAAGAATCGCCTTTACACGCAGCATGAGTTCCCGGACGCTAAACGGCTTAACCACGTAATCATCGGCGCCAACCTCGAAACCCACAACCCTGTCTATCTCTTCCGCCTTTGCTGTCAACATGAGAACCGGTACATCCCGAGTGAGTTCTGTCTGTCTCAACCTCCGGCAAACCTCCACGCCGGAGATATCGGGGAGCATCAAATCGAGGATAATGATATCAGGAACCGGATTCTGGAAGGCCAGGGAAAGTGCTTCCCGACCTGCGAAAGCGCATCGGGTTTTAAATCCTTCACGCTGCAGGTTGTATTCGAGAGTGGCCACTAAGTCTTTTTCGTCTTCAATTATAAGGATGAGCCCGGAAATCATCTGAACCTCAATTTGTAGCAAATCTCATTTAGTCGGCTGGATTTGGTCATCTCATATTCTCAAGAACTAGTCTATAAAGCATCTTACAGAGTTTTCAATATCCAGGATATCCCGCTGATTAAGCCTGCGAAACAGTGCGGCTGGAAAACTGCTTCTATCCCGCAACGTAAGTTGCCGCTGTCGGTTCCGTCACGCCAGCTTATGCAGATTAGCACATGCCGCCGGATTTTAGTAACCGTTGCTTTGCGCTACCGGGCATGAGTCAATATCGTGCTTTTTAATAAAAACATTGAACCTCAATGAGAACTTGTTACACTTATGAGAATGCAGGCCTAAATTGGAGGTTTGGGGTGCTCAGAAATGTGATTATTGCCCTGGTACTTACACTGGCTCTGACCCCGATGCAACTCTGGACTTCGGTTTACCGTTGGAACGGGAATGCTGGCAATAATAACTGGGATGATTCCCGTAATTG
>UWYT01000019.1 GCA_900608495.1 Olavius algarvensis spirochete endosymbiont
AGGAGCTCCACCATGGAACCCATTCAAACAGACAGCATCCAAGAGCACAGCATTCGCACAAGCGATTTCTATGAGGCCGCCTACTACCTATCAGAAGGCATCCCCCCAGAGGAGATTACTTGCCGCCATCTAAACAAGAACATCATCTGTGACTTCTACTTTGACCCCCGCCAAATTGGCAGCCATCAATTTAACTACCATAGCAGCCAGGCAATAGTAAACCTTCTAGCCTTTCGCCGTAGCTACGCGGAAGTTCTAACTTGCGCTAACCAAGCAAAGCGTGAGTACAGGAAGGGGCAGAAGAGCGCCTCTTATGGTGAATGAGTGATGGCCATGGACAACAAAGTAAGACAAGCAGAAAAGGAAATCCTAAAGAACAAGGTGAACATCGTGGCCCTATTTGCTTCCTTAGGTGTTCAGTTGGAGAAGAAGGGCACAAGTTGGATGGGCAATTGCCCCTTTCATGAGGATAAAACCCCAAGTTTGTCGGTGAACCAGGAGAAGGGCCTATACAAGTGCTTTGGCTGCGGGGAAGGCGGAGATGTATTTACCTTTGTGATGCAGAAATTGGGGCTAGGCTTCTCCAAAGCCGTAAGCTATCTGGAAGAGTTCGTGGCCATCGGTGCCCCCGGCACAAGTGCCACCCAAGCCCCAGCCCGGGAACTACCAGTCCAAAGGCTGCCAGCCCAAGGGCCCATAACAAGCAAGGTGAGCCTCATAGATGTGCTTAGCTCTTATCGTAAGGAGCTTGAAGCCTCCAGGGAAGCAATAGACTACCTAAGGGGCCGGGGGCTCTACCAGGGGCAAATACTAAGGCGCCTAGATGCAGGCTATGCCTCTGGCAGCCTACTAGAGAAGTGCAGCCAAGGCCAAAAGGCAGCCCTAAAAGATATGAAAATCATAAGCCGCAAAGGCAGAGAAGCCTTTAAGGGCTGCATAACCATAGCTTTGCGAGATTTAGGAGGCCAAGTAGTAGCCCTCTATGGCAGAAGGATTACAAACAGAGCCCCCAAGCACATCTACATGGCAGGCCCTCATCAAGGCCTACTCAACCCAGCAGGCTACCTAGCCTACCAAGAGAGAATGATTTGGACTGAAGGCATCATCGATGCGATTAGCCTGATGGTGCTGGGCTTTGCAGGCGTAGATGCGCTCTATGGCGCAAACGGTCTAAGCCAAATGCACACCCAAGCGCTAAAAGAAGGCCGCACAAAAGAAATAATACTAGCCCTAGATAACGATGAAGCTGGCAGGGCTGGAGTGAGCAAGCTAAGAGAACAACTAAAAGAACAGCGCCTGATAATACGAGTGATATTCCCGCCTGAGCCCCACAAGGATTGGAACGATTTTTTGCTCTTAGAAGGAAGCAACCAGGATAAGAAGAGGGCAATCGAGGGCCTAATAGAGGCGGCAAGTCCAACATACCCGCCGCCGGTGAGGCTGAAGATAAGCAAAAAGAATGGCCGCTATGTAGCAAGCTCCCAGGAAGTAGATTATGCCATCATAGGAGTAAAAGAAGGCTTTGTATCCTCCCTCAAGGTGAACATCCGTGCTACCAACAACAAGATTGATGAAGAGATAAGAATGGCCACCAAAGAGGTCGTCAACAGAGGCCGTTTTATCGACAATGTGGATCTGTTCTCAGCTAGAAGCCGCAGCCTCTTTGCCACCCAGCTAGCTAGCAGCTTGCAAATAGAAAGCGCCAGAGTGGAAGAGGATTTGATAGACATACTAGAGCACCTAGAGAAGATGAGGGAAACCCAGAGCAGCAACTCAAGTGAACCCCGGCCCCTGAGCGTGCAAGAAATAGATGCGGCCATGTCCCTGCTTAAAGACCCCAAGCTATTTGAGCGCATAGAAGAAGACCTAGAAGCCCTAGGCTATGTTGGCGAGAGCGTGAACAAGAGGCTCATGTACATAGCGGCAAGCAGCCGCAAGATGGAAAGCCCCATCTCTCTAATAGTTCATAGCCAATCAGCATCTGGCAAAAGCTACCTTATCGACACAGTGAAAAAGCTAATGCCCCCAAAAGAGGTGCTTAGCCTAACAAGCCTTTCAGACCAGGCCCTAAACTACATGGCAGATGATGCCCTAATGGGCAAGCTATTAGTACTTGGTGAATCCGTGCACTCGGAGGCTGTAGAACACCAGCTTCGCGAGATGCTATCTAGCGGGGAATTAAGCCGCCTGGTTACCGCCAAGAACGAGAAGAGCGGCCAGCTTACAAGCAAGATAGTTAGAAAGAAAGTGAAAGTGGCCATGGTGATGAGCAGCACAGAAGAGTACATAAACGAAGAGAACGCCTCAAGATGCTTTCTAATAGGCACAGATGAGAGCCAGAAACAAACCAAGGCCATACACAAACGCCAAAGGCAAAAGTACAGCCTGGATGCCTACAGAAAACAAAGAGAAGCAATCCCCGCCATCATTGAGCGCCACCAGACCGCCCAAAGACTCTTAGAGCCCAAACTAATCATCAACCCATTTGCGGAAGTACTAGACTTTCCATCAAAGCAGATGCGAACCAGGAGGGACCACGAGCGCTTTATAGACCTGATTGCCGCAGTCTGTTTTCTTCGCCAACACCAGAAACCGCCTGCAGCTGCGCCCCACATTGAATGCGACATGGAAGACTATCGCGTAGCCTATAAGATAATGAGCGCCATACTGCCCTCCACACTAGGAACGTTGCCATCTAGCGCCTTAAGAGTGTACGAACCCCTAAAGGCCCTAATAGAAACCCGCAGCTCAAAACTCAACATCAAGGAAGATAAGCTTTGGATTACCCAAAGGGAACTAAGGGAGTATAGCGGACTTGGGCACGACCAAATAAAGAAGAACCTACGCACCCTTGCTGAATGGGAATATGTAAGAGTTAGAGGCTCTAGCCGAGGTATGAGGCTAAGATATGGCCTATCTAGTAGGCTTATCAGCCACTCTAGCGAAGCGCTTCCCAGTCCCCAAGTGATACTAGAGCGCCTGAAAAGTGGGGCCAAAATGAAAAAAGAACTAATTCCTTTTTATGCAAAGAATAAAAAGAAAGTGGGGCCAAGTGGGGCCAAAATTAGAGCCACTGGCTAATTCCTTTTTACATAAAGAATAAGAAGCAAAGTGGGGCCGATGGGGCCGGGCGTTGTTTGACGTTTAACTCTTGAGCTCATAAGGAGATAGAAGAAAGTGGGGCCAAAAACTCAAAAAGAGATAAAGCCAAAAAAACACATATACCCTAAAAGCGCCAACAAAACCCCCACCAACAACGAACTATTTCTTGCCTACCTCAAGGAACAAAAGGCGCTAGGAGCCAAAGCAGGCGTGATTGCCAGCGCTAGAAACAAGCTAAAAAGATTCCTTAACTTCCTAGAAGAACATGGCCAGCGCCTAGGCGAGCTAACTTATGAAATCGCAAGTGAGTACCAGCGAAGTCTTCTTGAGCACAGGATGAAAAATGGCAGGCCATATAGGCCAAACACGGTTATCAATCTCATGAGCCAGGCCTCCAGTTTGGCCGCCTGGCTAAGCCAAAACAGCATAATACTAACAAATCCCTTTAGAAGAGTTAGAAAAATAGCGCAGCACAAGAGATTACCCAGAGACCTACCAGACGAGGATAGCCTAGATGCCTTTCTTGATCATCTCTCTAACTTCGATAGTCTCCAAAACTTAAAGAACACCTTGCGACGCTACCGCACCCACATACTGGCAGAGTTTCTATACTCTAGCGGCCTGCGTATAGCAGAAGCCAGCGGGGTGAGAATGGAAGATGTGGATTTAGATGCGATGAGGCTTATCGTTAGAGAGCCAAAGGGTTCTAGAATTCGCACAGCCTTTCTAGGCAGCTACCAAGTTAGCCTGCTAAAGGTATACATAGAGCGAATCCGACCCCTTCTGATAGAAGCCGATAAACGCCTAGATAGCTCCAGGCTATTCTTAAACTCCCTAAACACCATCAGAAGGAAGTTCAACGAGGACTTAAAACAAGCTTTAAGGGAACTTTCAAAGAAGCCTGGCTTCAAACCCATCAGAATCCGCTCCCATGATTTACGCCACTCTCTTGGCTACCACCTACTACGGGCAGGCTGCCCCTTGCGCTACATCCAGCAGATACTAGGACACGCGCATATTGGAAGTTCGGAGGTTTACACCAAGGTGGACGGCCAGGGGCTATCTTTCATGCTCGATTCCTATCACCCCCGGGGAACTATCCCAAGAATTGGCCCAGATGGCTAGGTTTGATAGACACTACTCGCTTGGGTTTTGCCGCCGGGCCATGCTGGCTAACGGATATAGAGAATCTACCATAGAGGTAAGCCTCTCAATGCTAGATAGCTTTTTAGCTTTCCTGGAGAAGTTGAGCATAGTGGATATACGCCAGGTAAGCAGAGAAGACATAGTAGCTTATCTTGGCCATGCCACAGAAAACTATAAACCAAAGACAGTGGATACACACCTTAGCATGCTTAGGCGTTTTTTCACGCTGCTCTACAAGGATTCAAAAATACTGGACTACCCAATGGAAAACATACGCCTAAAACCGCAACCTAGCCCGCCCAAAGCCTTCTTTAGCGTTCAAGAGGTGATAGCCTTTCTAGAATCCATCGACATCCACCAAAGCCTTGGCCTTCGAGATAGAGCACTATTTGAGCTTATATATTCCAGCGCTCTTCGCTCTAGTGAAGCCTCAGGGCTGCTAGTTGGGGATTTAAACCTTGAGAGTAGACGAGTTTTGATTCGAGCTAGCAAAAACAATGAAGATAGGCTCCTACCCATAACAGCCACAGCAGCCAGCTTCCTGAAACTATATCTTCCCATAAGCGCCCCAAAGGAACGAGTAGTGTTTCTATCTTCTAAGCTTACCAGGCTACATGGAGGAGGGATAAACTCTAGGTTTCATTACTGGCTTAAAAGAAGTGGCCTAGAGAGGAAAGGCTTATCGGTGCACTCACTTCGCCATAGC
>UWYT01000184.1 GCA_900608495.1 Olavius algarvensis spirochete endosymbiont
TGGACCCATCGGAAGACATCGCAATTGCACTCCAGTTCCTGTCTCCCGCAATTGCCGAATCGGGAGTACTGCTGTCCGTCCAGGTTGCTCCCGAGTCAGTGGGCGTATACACCTGAGAGGTATAGACATGGCCATCATAAACTACCGCGGCAAGTTTGGATCCATCGGAAGACATGGCAATTGCACTCCAGTTCTTATCACCCTCAATTATAGAGCCACGAATACTGCGGTTTATCCAGGCAGCTCCCGAATTGACGGAAGTATAAACGTGGCCGCCATACACTACCGCGGCCTGTTTGGATCCATCGGAAGATATGACAATGGAATGCCAATTCTTGGCTCCAGCAATTGTTGAGCTGATACTGCGATCTGCCCAGGAGGTTCCCGAATCAATGGATGTATAAAGATGGCCACTCGACTCCACTGCGGCAAGTTTGGACCCATCGGAAGACATGACAATAGATCTCCACTTCTTATTCCCCGCAATTGAAGAACCCTCACCGCCGAAGTGCCTCCATGTCACTCCCGAATCAGTGGAAATATATACATAGCCATTAATCTCTATTGCGGCAAGTTTGGACCCATCGGAAGACATAACAATGGAGTACATTAACCTTTCTTCGTCAAACCCAAAAGTCGTGAAAGTACTTTGAGCACTCTGCTGAATTCCCTGATCCGTCCAGGTAGCTCCAAAATCAGTGGAGGTATACAAATGGCCAGTACTCTCCACCGCGGCAAGTTTAGACCCATCATCAGACATAGTAATGGCTCTCCAGTTTTTGTTTCCCGCAATTGTAGAACTGGCGGCACTCTTGTCCGTCCAAGTAGCTCCAGAATCAGTGGAGATATACAGATGTCCTCTACTTTCCACTGAGGCTAGCTTAGATCCATCGGAAGACATAGTAATGGCTCTCCAGTTTTTGTTCCCCGCAATTGGAGAGTCGTGAATACTCCGGTCCGTCCAAGTCGCCCCAAAATCAGTGGAGGTATACAGATGGCTATCAATCTCTATCGCGGCAAGTTTGGATCCATCAGAAGACATCGCAATGGAATACCAGTTCTTATCTCCCGCAATTGGAGAGTCGTGAATACTTCGGTCCGTCCAGGTAGCCCCAAAATCAGCGGAGGCATACAGATGGCCTTCATACACAACTGCGGCAAGTTTGGACCCATCGGAAGACATCACAACGGAATACCAGTTCTTATCTCCCGCAATTGGAGAATCGTGAATACTCCGGTCCGTCCAAGTCGTCCCAAAATCAGTGGAGGTATACAGATGGCCTCTGCTTTCCACCAAGGCAAGTTTGGATCCATCGGAAGACATCGCAATCGAACTCCAATCCATCTCTCCATGAATAATCGTGTCAGTGCTTAGATTTTTCCATGTAGAATCCGACACCGTAGTGGATTTCAAACAACTAATCAGAATAGAGGCTGCCAGCGTCAATGTCAGGGTGGAATAAAAGTTCTTTGCCATAACTTCTTGATTATACACTAAAAATTTGAATTCGTCATACATATTTCCTGATGGATTTCGGATTTCTGAGTCTACCAATCCATAGAATCAGCTCGAAGTACGAGAATCCATCGAAGTTTCGGGACTTTCGTTTTATCTGTAAAATCAGCTTGAATAACAAATAGCATTTGACCTCCGGTTCTTCGGTGTATCTGCAAACTGATTCAATGTAGGAGCGCTGTATTATCCCTAAATGCTCTTGAGTCATGGCAACAATGCAATCCTGGTTGTCAATGTGAGAAAACATGTAAGGGATCGACAGAAACCTCGTTTGTAAACGGTTGGCAGGCATGCAAAATTATCGAGTGCGACACCTGTGGGAAATCAGGAAGTAACAGGTGATGCATTGCTTGAGACTGAAGCTTTTTGATAGCAGAGTGCTTTGTGGGAAAATATATCCCGAGTGAAGAATTTATTCCATTTATTCAAAGGATAAGCTCGAATAATGTGTAATGGGGCAAGTAAAATGAGAAATGAGAAAATTTGAAGCGATGAGACGCAATTTTTTGTTATCAAAGAGATTAGAGCCATTCAGGCCAATGCATTTTTTTGCGAGCAAAATGAGAGAAAATGAGAGAAATTTTCGTTTTTTTGGCTGTGAAGTGGAAATTTTGGAGCTAAATATCGGTGAAAAAATGAAAATCCAAGGTGTTTTTTGATGTTGGGATATCCTTGATTTCTTGAACAAAATTCTGGGACGGAATCTTGAAAAACGTATGTAGCACCAGGGATGTTA
>UWYT01000147.1 GCA_900608495.1 Olavius algarvensis spirochete endosymbiont
AATCACGCCGGCAGATAGAATAGAAGATAGAGTGGTAAGCACCTTTGCCGGCAGCGAATGGGGTTATACTGATGCCATTGGTACCGCGGCACGATTTAAACTCCCCTACAGCGTGGCTGTGGACTCATCCGACAATGTCTATGTGGCAGATCGTGTCAACAACCGCATCCGGAAGATAGAGTACAAGGTGCCCTAGGCAGCGGCAAGTCAGATCATGTGGATGGTACCGGCAGCACGGCACCTCATGTCAATGTGGTATCTTTTAGAACTGCCTCTTGATGCGAAGACCGGGGCTGGTTATCGCTTTGAAAGTAGACGCTGAGTTTGAAAAAACTCCTGAATTCCCTGGTGAATCGGGATGGATTAAGTTGTAACAATGCTTTAGACTACAATCGGCTAGTAGATTAGTGAGGATGAGGAATTATGAATAGATTATCCAGTATCCCGGTTCTGGCTCTTATGAGCCTTTTGATATCCTGCAAGGTTTTCGAGAACACCAGTACGGAATCCG
>UWYT01000138.1 GCA_900608495.1 Olavius algarvensis spirochete endosymbiont
CGGATGCGACTGTTGCCAGTATCTGCCACATAGACATTGCCGGATGAATCCACAGCCACTCCGTGGGGGTGGTCAAACTGTGCTTCTGCGCCGGAGCCATCCACAAAACCCCGCTCGCCACTGCCAGCTATGATGCTTACCATTCTATCTTCTATTCTATCTGCCGGATGCGGTGGTTGCCAGTATCTGCCACATAGAGATTGCCGGATGAGTCCACAGCCACGTCGGTGAGGTCGTTAAACTGTGCCGTGTTGGCGGCACCCTCCGCAAAACCCGCTGTGCCACTGCCGGCAAAGGTACTTACCACCCCCGTCGGCGTGATTTCCCGGATGCGGTGGTTGCTTT
>UWYT01000032.1 GCA_900608495.1 Olavius algarvensis spirochete endosymbiont
GCTCTTATGAGCCTTTTGGTATCCTGCAAGGTTCCCGAAAGCATGGCCTGGGTGGAAAGCACCTTGACCGGCAGTGGCACAAAGGGTTTTGCGGATGGCACCGGCACCACGGCGCAGTTTAAAAAACCCTACAGCGTGGCTGTGAACTCATCCGGCAATATCTATGTGACAGATAGTGGCAATCACCTCATCCGGAAAATCACGCCGGC
>UWYT01000139.1 GCA_900608495.1 Olavius algarvensis spirochete endosymbiont
AGGCCTCTCCATCGGCACCTTCGCCCCAAAGAAAGGGTGCAAAGAGCAGCGTCTCTACCATAACAAGTCCCAGTGCACGACGCAGAAAATCCTTCAAAGTGGCAATCCTCCTATTGCACTGTATCAATACCTGCCGAAAAACGTCAAAACTATCCCACTTAATGCTTTGAAAATGAATCTGATTAAGGATGATGTCTCGTTTCTCAATCGGATTAGGCCAAACTGCGCATTGACTCCACAGCAGTCAAAAACAACTCTTGCTTCATACGAAGTTCACTCCACAGGCAGTCGGGCCCTGACTTCAGGAGCTTCATGGTTTTCAAGATATCGTTCCAGCCAGGGGCGCGCCTCCTCAGGGGATTCCAAACCATATTCGTAAGTGTTGGCTATCAGAAGATACAGATAGGGAGAGCGATGTCCCTTTTCGATGAGCAGCTGCCACTGCTTCAGCGAATCTTCAAATTCCTCTGTACGGTAATACAAAGCTCCCAGGAGAGTTATGGCTCGTGTGCCCTCCGGCTCAACGGCTAAGGAGCGCATGATAAAATCTTCCGCCTCTTCCCAGCGTAGCTCATCAAGGGCCTCTTCAGCCCAGTCAAGAAGAGACTCATTACTGGTTAACCTTATATAGAGAATTTGTCTCCTGTCACTGAAGTTCAATGTCACAACTTCCGGCTCATGGCCGTCGTTGCTGATGTGTATCAGATGTCGACCGCGTTTCAATTTCGGAATAACAAAACGTCCGTTGATATCGGATGTGTAGACGCCCTTTTCATCATCCACTCGCAGTGCCGCCCCTACGCAGGGACTGCTACGGGAATTGTACACCATGCCCATCAAAGTCGCCTCTTCAAAAACCGAAAACTCATCGACAAGGGTGCTTTCACACGAGAAGATGAGCAATAGAAGCAGGGCGATAATAAGGCAGTTCTCTTTGTTCTGAAGTAATTTCATTTCTTACTCAAGCTCCAAAATGTAGTTATTCTCATCGATAAACAGGATAACCGAACGTTCGGATTGTTCTCTTATGCTCCAGCCATTAATCCTTCTCCCCTCTTCAAGTGAATAGACGGCTCCTGCCCGCGTATCTTTGAGAGCCAATACCAGTCGTCCCGAGGGCTTTCGATATCTGCCAACTACTTCAACCCAAGCAGGTAATCGATCGGTTTGCACCGCCTCTGATGAAGAAATTGTCTGAGGTTGCAGAGGCAAAGAGGAAATCGGCAATGATTGTCCGGGAAACGGACGAAAGAGAGCGGCCGCAATCTGTGAAGTGGTCCAATTCTCTCTTTCCTTCAGGTTTTCATTATTCACAATCGGCGTTTCAACATGCAGGGTCGGATCGTATTCCGGAATCTCCGGAAGATACATGGTAAGCCGAGCCCTGGCTTCGCCATCAGTTTTCTGAATATTCACCGCAGTGAAAACCACATATTTCCCTATTTTTACCAAGTCTTCAAGATAGGCAAGGATGCTTGTCTCTGAGCCGGCAACCATGAGCTCCCAGGTTGGAATACCACCTTGCTGTGCTGCGATTGTTTCGTAGATTCTGAGGTTTCTTTCCGCCGCTCCGGCAACAGAATTAGCGGCAAAGGAGTAGAACATTTCTTCGGGGTTCTGATAGTAGCGAGTTTCTTCATCTCTTATCCGGTTCCCAACTTTTTCCAGATCGTCCTGAGTGTAAACGGAATTCTGATTGGAATGCATAAGCTGGATTGACTCATTAAGCCGACGAACCTGCATTGATACAGTGCCGGCGTCGAGTAGTTTATTTGCTGCAAGGATGAAGAACACAAGACTGGATATGCTCGTAATAAGGACAAAGATGTTTTTACGGCGCATTATAAATACCCGTTAAGGTGAAGGCAGTCAATCCGCTGCGACTGTCAGGCACAGTGCGTTCCAGTCGGCATTCTTCAAAGTAGGGATGCTTCTCCAGAATCTGTATAACGGAAAACGGATTTTCAGTTAAGCCGCGGATGGAAAAGAATCGCCCTCTAATCACAACGGCTTCAGAATGGATTCTCTCAGGTGTCGATGCGGCTAATTCCTCTATGAGATTGTAGGGATTATCGGGGCTGTTTCTTTTTAAGTACAGAAGCCTCTTCTCCATTGAATGGATTTCATCTATTAATTCTGTTTTTCCCCGCAAGAGTTCTGTTAAATTGCCATATGTCTCTGATAGTTCTGTCAATCTCTTTTGCGCCAGATATTTATAAAGCTGCCCCAGAAGAAACAGGCTCATTGCAAACAACAAAATGGACGAACTTATAATCTGAACTTTGTACCTGCTGTGAAAGCGCGGCGGAGCAAAAAAGGGATATTGACAGGGTTTGTTCTGATTCCATAGGTAATCGGTTTCCCTGATTCGCATAGCTGAATCGGGGTGAGCCTTTCTGAAGGAGGCCAGCGCATCTTTTTTGACAATAATACAAACACTTCTATGCGAGTTCGGAGCAATTTTTTTTGTCTTAACATCAATAGCATAGGATTTCGGATTACCTGGGACAAGCACTGGCAGTTTCTGCATCATAGCTGAATAAACTTCCTTTCTGCTCATGCGAGGCCAGGTTTCAGTGTGGATTTCGTATATACCGTCCGCCAGAGCCGCTGCCTTCATGCAATATCTCCTGTAACGGGGAGAAGAAGCGGGAGTACAAAAATAGCGACAAAACTGATAACAATTATTCCTACGATAAGGATAAGAATTGGTTCAATCAGTTGGGAAACTATGCTGATTTTCCGCTCTGTCAGCTCTTCAAAGTAAGAACGGATGTGGCCGAATATCTCTGAGCTGCTGCCCGTGTTCTCGCCCAGCTTAATCCATGATGCCACAATGGGCGGGATAATCAGCTCTTTACGAAATAGAATGGAGAGGGATTCACCAGATTCCGAGGAATGGGCAACACGTGCGAGAACCGATCTCAAATACCGATTACCGACTGATGAAAGAGACTCCTTGAGTGCCTGAGACAAGGTTAATCCGCCCTCAAGAATCATTTCCACGGCAAATGCCCAGTTCATGAGATTCCATTCCATAATGAATGCACCCACAAACGGGATTTTTAAGAAACCCTTAGCAAGCATATCCTTTCGTCTGATAACAAAAAGTGTAAGAAAAACTATAATCCCGGCAGCGGCAGCAATAACCATTATCCGAATCGCGAACAACCAGTTCTCTTCCGCCTCTGTTCCCTCGGTTAAGGCAGGTTCCCTCATGAGCACATTGGAGAATTCACTTAGTGTCGGAACAACCATTATAGAAAGAAAAAGGAATGCGGCAATGGTGAAGAGAAGCACGATAGTTGGATAAATCATTGAAGAAATGAATTTGTTCTTCATTCCAGAGAGCTTCTGATAGTACTGACCGAGCCGTGAGAAAACGGATCCTAGCCGTCCGACACTTTCCCCAATCGATGTAAGAGCTGTGAAAGAAGGCGGCAGACGCACAGGGGAAACCGTGAGAGCCTCTTTGAAGCCCCGGCCTTTTTCCAACTCATCTCTCCAGATAATGCAGGCCATGCCTATCCGCTTGTTCTCGTCGGCAAGGGCAGCCAGTTCCAGCGATGTTTTCAGTCTGTGCCCTGAATTGATAAGCAAGGCCAACATTGTCGATAGACGGCGAGAGTCATCAAGCTTCAGTTTGATGCGTCCCCTGCCTTTCCTGGCAGGAATTATTTTGATTGGGATGCCGCCCTCGTTGGTGATTTCCTGAATAGCCTGATTCTCATTAGGCGCGTAGCGATATTCAGTAACCGTTTTACCATTTGCAGTTTTTCTGCGGCAGTGAAAAACAGGCATTACCCTAAAACCTTCCTTAATTCAGTCAGTGAAATAACTCTGTCTTCAACCTTCTCAAAGCCATGAAATATCATGGGGGTACAGTTGATGGTTTTTAACATGACATCCCATTGCGTTCCGTTGCCTTGTTGCCGAGATATTGCCGATTCCAGTTCTGGAGTCACCGAGAAGGATTCCATGATGGCCGTACGCCCCTGATACCCGGTGTTGTCGCATCGATTGCATCCGGCTGATTCTCCGGTTTCTGAGAAATCCTCTCCGTAGCGTTTGACATAGGTTTGCTCTTCATCTGTCAGCGGACGAAATTTCAAACAGTGCGGGCAAAGCTCAGGCACAAGACGCTGGGCCATAACCCCACGCAGAATTCCCGCTATCAGGTAGGGAGGAACTCCCATATCCACAAGACGTTTAACCGCCGAGGGGGCATCATTCGTGTGAAGCGTGGATACAACCAGATGCCCTGTCAATGCGGCTCGAACTGACAACTGCGCCGTTTCTCCATCTCTAATCTCCCCAACCATAATGATGTCAGGATCCTGACGAAGAATACGCCTTAAAAGACTGCTGAAAGTCAATTCGATATCATCCCTGATAGGAATCTGATCAATGCCCGGCATCAGGTATTCTATGGGATCTTCCAGCGTGATTGTCTTTTTCGATTCGCTGCTGATTTCAGACAGAAACGCTCTCAACGTAGTGGTTTTGCCGCTGCCTGTCGGTCCTGTCGCCAAGATTAGGCCGTATGGTTTTTTGAACATTTTTCGGATTTCTTCGATGGAACGCTTAGAAAATCCAAGGTTTTCTGGAGTTCTTAGGAGTTCACTGCGGTTAAAAATTCGAAGGACAATCGATTCCCCTCTGGCCAGGGGAACACAGGAGACACGCATATGGATTTCCCTGTTGTTCAGCGTCAATGTCATTCGTCCTTCCTGAGGTCTTCTTGTTTCCAGAATATTCAGGTTGGCCAGCAGTTTAATGCGCGTGGCCACGGCTCTGAATCGTTCCGCGGAATCCTTGTAAAAAACTCGCAGTGCCCCATGAACACGACAGCGAACCACCATCTTGTCGCCGTCAACTTCAAAGTGAATATCTGACGCATCCAACGGCAAGACATCAAGAATAAGACTGTTGACCAGGTTGACCGCCGGGGCGTCATTAGCCAGCTTGTCAAGCGAGGTTTTCTCTTCCATTGTGAGACTCTCATCCTTGATGCTGCTGTCAATAGAACCATGTCGTACCAGAGCCGCCGAAAGAGCTTCGCGGGTGTAAGCTCTCCAATGAACCTGTTTGGGAAAATGATGACGCATGATTCTTTCTCGCAGGCTTTCTTGAGTCAGTTCCTTCACATAGGCAACCTCAACATCCGCCAAGCCCTCACTGAGCAACATGATGTGGTTGGCAGCCATGAAATCCAGAGAGTATTGAGTTTCCATTGTCTACCTCTCCAGGTATTTTGTATATATCCGTTCGAAAAGGACATTTTCGTCTGAGGCGCTGATATGCTGATTGTCCACATGGGCGATGATATATATAACTAGTTCGGTATCCTCGTAGGATTCAATTTGCTTCTTGAACAGCCACCCCAGCAAAGGTATTGATCCCAGAATCGGGGTTTTCTCTTCGGTGACTTGGAGCATCTGCTGGGTTAGGCCGGAAATTATGATAGGTTTTCCGGCGGGAGTTCGTATATTCGTAGCAATGCTGCGTTCGGTTGTGGAGGGAAGAACTTCCGTGCTGTTTTTATTGGAATCGGACTGCCGGCTCATCGTCGCTCTTATGTCCATTGTGATCATATTGTCCCCCGATACCCAGCCTTCAATATCGATAAGAAGACCCGATGTGATTTCCCTGGCTCCTTCGGAAACCCTGGTGTTGGTGTTTGAATCCAACCGGTAATCGCGGTATCGCGATGTGTTTGTATTTCTAAATTGTATTTTCTCGCCTGAGAGTCCATTAAGCGTTGTATCGGCCGCAATCGTAGACTCCTGACTCTCTAATCCGGCACTCAGCTTTAATGCAAATTGAACTCCGAAGTTCGTAACGACATCAAAACTGAGATTCATAAGCGGGCTGATATTGCCACTGAAGGATTTGAGCTGGTTAGACTGTGAGGAATCCGCTTCTGAAAATTTGGCCTCACTGCTCCAGTTAAACCCCTGGGTATCCTGATAGTTTACAACCAGAAGATCGTAGCGAATTTGGGAAACGGGTTTATCCATTGTATCCAACATGCGGCGAAAATAAGCGAGTTTATCGCGATTTCCGTTAAAGAAAACGAGACTGGAATCCTGGGTTACGTTGATATCCTTTTCAGTAAAGGGCGGAGGAATATTGGCCTTAAGTTCTTCTGATGTGATGTAGCGCAGTTTGACAGGGTAGCTTTCGGAAGGTTTGTCGGCCTCCATGAGGAACTGCGCCAGGGCCTGGTGTTGGTTTTCCGTCACCGAAACCAGTATACTGCTGGTTCCGGCAATCGGTGTCAATTCCAGGGAGCGTAGCTCGGGCGGGAGAATGGAATTCAAATCGGAAGTGCTCAGATAATCAAGGTTGTAGCGAGTCCACTCCCGCCCCTCAATGGGCTGATCAAGAATACTCAGATAACTTTGGATGCTGGCGATTTTTCCCAGTGACCCATATAAAATCAAGGAATTTTTGCGTTTATCCTCCCGGATATCTCCCTGGCCAACCAAACCAACAGGCAGCAGCTGGAGGGCGCTTGAAGCGCTTATGTATTCGAGCGGATGATAGACTGCGGTTTGATAGCGTGCGAGCACATTGCTTTGCTGATTATCAAAGATATAGTAGAGCTCGCCCACCTTCAGGAAATCAACTTTAACCTGCTCTGCGAGTAAGGTGAGTACTGCATCGAAATCCCTGGGCTTGAAGCTGATTCTGGTGAGAACACCTTCATTGCGTCCCAGATAGGAATACTCACGTTCGCCCAACCGGAACAGCTCGTCAATGACATCTCTGAAGCGAACGTTATCAACCTCCACCGAATACATCTCTCCCTGGCGGACAACGCTGCCGCGGGCACGGCGGGTTGTATCGGATGTCGAAGGTTTCGATTGGACGTAGAAGGAATTTCCATCCGCTATAAGTTCGTAATCGGGAAAACGTAGAATCAAGGTGTTCAGGGTTTCTTCCAATTCAGTTTCAATAACTTTTATCGTTATGCGTTCTCTAGGAAGAGCGTCAAAAAGAACAGGTTGCGGCGCTGTACGGGCTATGGCTAACACAATATCCTGCAGTAGAACATCTTCAGCCTCCAGGTTGATTCGGCTCTGAGTGTCGTAGGTCAGATTTATTCGCGATATGCGGACGATCGAATGCTTCCTTGTCCAGTACAGGCGTTCCTGCTCCAAAAAAAGAAACAGAGCCTCTTCAGGAACAATGTTGGGAGACTGAAAACTTGAAGTTCCATCTACGGTTTGATCGCTGAGAATAGTTAAATTCGCTGCGGCTCCCAGAACTTGCAGGATATCTCTGATATCCCTGTTGTGGAAAACCATCTCCGAAAGTGTTTGAGCATGTAGCGACAGAGGGAGCAGTGCGCTCAGAATCGATAAAAGCATCAATCTGTGTAATTTCACATCAAATTCTCCGGTATATAAGCACATAGCAGAGAGCACGCCGTAAGCGCCGGCGCCAGAGGAACAAGCTCCTGCTTCTCGGCATTCCCACTGATAATACGCGGCATAAGAAAAAAGAGCATCATCATCGATGCGGCAACCGCGGCTATTATCCATCGAAGGGGGCCTAGAATTCCGGCTAAGAAAATTCCCAGTTTGACATCGCCCAGGCCGAGTTTGTTTCGAGTGATTAAACGGATGCTCAACATCTGAACGGAAGCTGTCAAAGTACCTGCCAAAAAGCTTGAAGGTGAGAGTAAACCGACGAAAGTCGCAGTCAGGGAAGTTGAAAGTCCCAAAACTATAACGGTATCAGGAATTCGCAATTCCCTGATATCAACCCAGCTAGCCCATCCACCCACGAGCAGAATAAGAAACAGCATGGCCGTATTCATGAAGCAGGGTCCTTTATGTCTACCCATCGCTTTGAAACGATTCGAAAATTATCCACCTCATTACTTCTCGGAATCCGAGCCGCAATAACTATTATGCGTTTCTCAGAGTCTTCCGCACTAATCTGCCAAAACCATGTCTGGACGCCCAAGAAGGCAAAAACCTCGTCTTGCCCCTCCTCGATATCTATCATGGAACGTAATGATTCGGATGTTATTTCTCTAAATCTGCGAACTGATATAATAGCGTCCAAAGCCACATCGGGATTCGGCAGAGGCTCACCGTTGAACTGAAGAGAGAGCACAATTCTCAGCAATCGTTCATCAATAAAATGGACATTGATGAGGGGCCTGGGAGAAACAATCGGAGCGGCCTGGCCCAAATCTTCTCCAAACATGGAGTGGAAATGATTTTCCTCATCGACATTCCCGTACGAAACGATTCTTTCAGCCAGGGCGGACGATAAATCGCCCAGACGTGGTTTTAAAAGGACTTCCAATCCCTCCTTATCGATAAGGCGAGGATGGGCATATCCATAAATTCCAAAAATCGATCCAACGGCATCTCGAGGAACTATGCCTTCCAGGTTAGTTCTCGGCGAAATGCCTCCTGATGAACGCAGTTTCTGAATTTCCCCTACAGCACCGGTGGATGCCATTTCTACGGCGATGGGATTTTGGGAAAGCCAATTGATTCCGATGGTGTTTAGGTTTAATGAAGAAGAAACATCTTTAATCGATAAAAGTACCGGCTGACTCTGCGATTGAGATATGGTGGTCCAGAGGGGATCGACAGGAGCATCGACCCGCGGCGTTGGATCGGATGACAGAATCGAAAGGACTGACATTACTGCCTCTTCCAGTTGCTGTTTTCGTTGTGCATCGGCTTCATAAGTCGCTATTCGTCGACCCATGATTATCTGTGGTCCAACAAGGGCAGAAAGCAGCAGACTGGAAAATGAAAGTGCGATAAGTGAATAGAGCGTTGCTGAACCAGACTGCAAGGTCAATGCATGGCCTCCGACAACCGTGAATGAAGTGGACGTGACTGCAGATAGAGTGATGCCTTAAGCGATTCCGAGTAGGTGAGCTGAATGGAGGAAAAACGACCCTCTCCATCGAACACAGGATTGATAACCGGCACCACTATTTCGAAGTGGTAGACTGTCACGGCCTTCTCCGAAGGTCCGGAAAGCAGTATCGCATGCTCTTGAGTCTCAATGCGCAGCACGTCGATTTGATCACCGTTTTCAGCGTGTAGTTCCACACCTTTTTCTCTCTTTATGTATCGAATTCCCTGTTTCCACCAATCGCAGTAAAGAAGTTCCAGTCGCTGCTCGAAATCTCTTGTCAGAGAAACAAAACGCATAAGATCGCGATCCTGCTTCAGATTGGTAAACAGACGTCCGGTATGGGCGCTTAAGAAAATGTATACACCGCCTGAAACAATGGAAGTAAGAACTATCGCTATAAGAGCATCCACAACTGAGCCGCCCCCCTCGGTTTTACTGATTCGAGGATGATGCATAGTATTTCCAGCTTCTTTCCTGCACCTCGGCGTTGGTATAGTAGAGTTCTGTCAGTACGGAAAGGCGACGAGTTCTCACCGATACTATTGCTCCCGATACACTTACCGCCGCCACCGTCACCACGGCAAAAATAATGATAGCTACAAGAGCATCGAGTGTGGCATATCCGCTAGTTTTTCCAGGAGTGGATATCCGCATCGGGACCCTCCCCGCCTTCCAGTCCATCGGCGCCGTGTGATAATATTGCATAGGGTAGTCCCTCTGGCCCCGGGCGCCTATAGATATAGTCTCTCCCCCAGGAATCCTCAATGTCCTTCCTGGTTAGATATGGTCCAGACCATCCAGAAGGAACCGGGGATGTTACCGGCACTGCCCAAAGGGCATCAAGCCCCTGTTCTTCGCTGGGATACATGCCACAGTCCAGGTAATAGCTGTCCAGAGCCAAGGAAAATGCGGCAATTTCATTGGCGGCGGTGGCCTGTCTAGCCTTGTTCACATAACGAACACCGGCAAAGCTCACAGCTCCGGTAAGAATAAAAAAAATGGTAACTGCGATAACAGTCTCTATAAGGGCCCATCCGGCTTCAAAGGGCCGCATTTCTGCATTCAATATCCTGTTAGTCATCACTTACAGTTGCCCCTCATAGACTATGAATTTAACACACACGAGTCTTATATGCCAAGATTGGCATTTGCGAAGAACAAGTTGAAATCACAGTGGATAAGTATAGCATAAATTGCTCTCGAGAAGTGCTTTCTTTGTTGAAAGCACATCGAGGATGGGTCTGTCCTTTCGAAATCGAGGAACTTCTATATGTCGCATTTGTCATCGATATGTTTTTTTGGATGACTGACTGGATGGAAGGTTTCAACATCGGAAAATGCAAGCCTGGCTCCGGAAGCTTCAGAATAAGCACTCGAACAAGAAACATCAGTGATTATTTAGTTCGTAACAGCGATATCTCGTAATCAATAGTTCTCATCCACGATTTCTCTTGTCCATGTAAGAACTGCACAAACATGAGAGAGCTCAGACGAATGTGGAATCTTAGATGCGCATAAACGTTAGTACAACAGGAGCGGAAACTGACTCCGGAACAATGATACGTGATACCGGCCTAGCAGCTACAGTGTCACTGCTACCCTAAATATGCAATGTGAATCTCCATAACGGAGTCAGGAATTGGCGAGCCATTGCGATGCCTCGGCGGTGATTTTGGAGCTATTTGGATAGACTGCAGTGAGGCCATTTCTGCAACTGTGGAAGATGAGACTTCCGATGAGGCCCAAGTTGCCCAATCACCGCAGGCCCGGGAAAATCGAAGTGAATCCAGGGTTCATCAGCGTCGAGGCGGAAATGAGACTCGAGTTTCCCGAAGAGATTGCTCCACTGATATCTTCATTCTGAAGATGCATAGCTGGCTGAAGCCTTTGCTCCCGCAAAGCAATTGATTATCCACCATGCCTTACTTCCCGGCGCACTCGCTCGTCAATACCTTCTCTATCGAAGCTGTTTATCCTATTCATCAACGACACAATATTGTTTCGACGGATTCCTCGAATTCCGTATACTTGGATTACCCAATTTTCGTGATTAAGCATTCGCTCATAAACCGTTGCAAGAGCAGCCCATTCGATTTTTGAGGCCTCGAGGCAGATGAACTCCAGAAAACGTTCCTTATCCTCCTTCCACAATCTGTCCATGATGGAAAAAATTGCCTTTTCAGTGCCGGGTATTCTGTTCTCGGTAAGCGCCAGGAAGCTGGCCAATCGGATATCAGAAGGATTTTTGCTATTTACAAAATACTCAATTAGAAAATTCCAATCTCTTCGGTTAGATGATTTCCCCAACGCGTGAACCGACGCGATTCGAACTTGCTTTACTGGGTCGTTGACTATCTTGTATCTCAATAATTCGCGAACCCCGGGTGCATCCGATTCGGAGAGTTTTTCGGCCGCAATCATCCTTATACGCCAAAAAGAATCTCGTTTGAGCGCTTGAATTAAAACCGCGGTTATATCATCCCGATTGGGAAATTCAGCAAGTCCAGCCAGTGCATACGAACGCAGATTCGCATCATCAGTTTCATAATAAATCCTCTCAATAACTTCGTAATCTTCAATACGACCAATCTTGCCAACCGAAATACATGCGAATCTGCGATGAACGGCAGGGATACTCGCATCATCGACTATGGCAATTAGTTCGTCTGCGGCCGGCCCATAACGCAAGTCTCCAAGTGCTACTATAAGTGCCGCTACGAGCTCTTCCTCGACAAACGGATCCTCAGCCTTCAGTTTGTCCAGCAACCGTTTGATTCTCGCCGCATCTACTGCTCCACCCATAAGTCCAATGGCTCTTACGGCAGAGGTCGCAATTTCCGAATTTCGATTATCTACAATCTCAATCAGCAAATTCTGTGATTTAAAGTGCTTCAGCTTTGCCAGGTATGACATTGCCGCTTTGACTGTAGCAGGTTCAAAGGCAAGTTCGTCCACAACCTTGACCAGCTCATTTTCCGCAATAACAAGTCCGGCCTTATAAGATGTTTCTTCCCATAAACTGTATATTCCAGTGGCGATTGACGAGTTTCGAGTTTCCTGCAGTATGTCTTTCAGTACATCGTTGTACTTCTCATTCTTTTCTCTTCGGAGTTCTGTCAGTATTGTTGCCACTTCACTATCAATTCCGTTTAAAAGAACGCTCTTTCGACGATCTACCTCTTCACTTGGATTCTCCACTGGAAGATTCACTCTCATACTGTCTGGCAGGCTGTTGGAGTTGAGCGGCGAAGTTGCCACATCTAATCGATTAGGCGATTCCTGCGAGATCAGAATCTCTGAAACTAACAGGATTAAAATCAACGCTGATTTACTTCTCACCATCATTATCCTGACGTATCGAATTGAGAACCAGAGATACGGTTTCAATTTTCATCCAGCCATAGAAAAGAACTATGATTGCGGAACTTACAAGAGCAATGAGCGCTAACAATCCAACTCCTGTCCAGCTGACTCCGGATAGCCACCAGCTTCTTCCAAGGAGTTGATAAAAACCCAAAATCACTAACACGCCGGCAGTGTTACCGATTAAAATCTTTCCAAATGCTGACAATACTTCCCCTGCTATCCTGAATTTGCTTATACGTCGAATCAAAATGTACTGCAAAATCGAACCAATTGTAAAAGCTATGGAATTGGCCCATGCCAACGCAATGCTGTCCCCATCCATCCAAAAAACAAATACTAGAGATAAAGCTATGTCAATGAATACTGTTAGCAAGGCGCAAAAAAAGGATCGTTTGATTGCACCTAGAGCATATAGCGCTCTTTGAGAAATACCAAAAAGGCCGATAAAAGGCATTCCCACCGAGTACGCGGCAAGCACATTGGCCGTTGCAATCGAATTCTCAGGTGTAAAGGCACGCCTTTGAAAAGCAATAGCAACTATGGGCTCTCCAAGGAGTACTAAAATCATAGCTGAAGGAACTAGAAGGGCCCAAAGGTTTCGATATCCAAAACTTAGGCAATCTATCAAGCCGTTGTTGTCATTGAGTGCTGCACATCGACTCATTTTAGGATATAGAACAGTTGCAATTGATGCGGAAAATATACCAAAAGGGAGCTGAAAGAAGACAATTGCGTAGGTAAGAGAAGAAGTATTCCCATCGGGAAGAGTTGATGCCAGCAACATCGCTATCTGACTGTTTATCACAAATAGCGAGGAGGTGAGCAGCATAGGCAGCCATTTCCGCAAAACCCGTTTTAACGAATCATCATTGAAATCGAACGATGGAATCAGTCCATACCCCATTCTTCTAAAACTCGGGTACTGTACAAGTATCTGTGCCAGGCCGCCAGCCAGAACACCTGCACCGATTGACACCGTCCCCCATCTTCCCTGCCCGAATAGCAAAAACAGTATAACGCAAATCGAGAAAGCAATTGGAGTAAGCGCCGGAATAAGAAATCGGTTATGGCTATTGTGCACCGCCATCATAATCGCACTGAGCGAAACAAACAGCAGATAGGGCATCATCCAGCGAAGTAGTACAACACTTAGCTCTTTTTTGTACGGATCGCTGAATCTCTCGAAAATGTATAGAACCTGCTCAGGGAATAGAAGCGCCCCAAGCAAAACAGGGGCAATAATGATTATCTGAAACCCGATTATGGTTTTACCTAATCGCCTGGCCTTCAAACCAGATGTATCTAAGACAATCTCACGAGATAACTCGGGTACGAACGCAGTGCTTAAGGCGCCTTCAGCCAGAAGCTTCCTCAAATTGTTAGGAATATTGAATATCAAGTTGATAACGTCGGCTGTACCCCCTGCGCCAAACAGAGCGCCTATTGTAGCCGTGCGAACAAAACCCAAAATCCTGCTGATTAAAGTACATCCCATTATTACGAACGCAGAACGTGCGCTCCGCTGGTTGCTCGCACTATTTATCAACTGTTCCAAACCTCTCAAGAAATGCGGTTTTGAAGCCTAGAAAAGTACCGTTTCTTATTGCTCCACGCGCCTCTTCCATCATCGTAAACAGAAATTGCAAATTGTGATGGGTAAGCAGCATCGGCCCCAGTATCTCCTTCGCTACAAATAGATGCCTTAAATAACCGCGGCTGTAATGCGCACAAGCGGGACATATGCATTCTGTATCAATAGGACGAACATCATCTTTAAATTGCGAGTTCTTGACATTGATCATCCCAAATCGAGTGAAGCAAGTACCGTTTCTGGCAACTCTCGTCGGGTAAGCGCAATCAAAGAAATCAATCCCCTCTTCTATTGATTCCAGCATATACTCAGGCGTACCTATTCCCATTATATACCTAGGTTTATCACGGGGTAGCAAAGGAGCGGTATATCCAAGGAATTCCTTGAAAACTTCGGGTTTTTCGCCAACTGACAGACCGCCAATCGCATAACCGGGAAGATCCAGTTCCGATAGAAGCGATGAACTCAACACTCGTAATTCCTTGAAAAAATTTCCCTGAACAATTCCGAATAGATACCCTCTGGATGATGCGGAGTGCTCAAGATAGCGTTGTTTTGCACGTTTAGCCCAAAGAGCCGTAAGTTCAACAGCTTCACGCGCTTCATCTGCTTCTATGCCAGGGGCTGTGCAGACATCAAGTTGCATTTGAATATCGCTTCCGAGAGCAACTTGTATATCCACAACTGACTCTGGTGTTAAGAAATGCCTGGATCCATCAATGTGGGAAGTGAAAGCAACTCCATCTCTTGCAATCTTTCTAAACGATGCAAGTGAAAACACCTGAAACCCGCCTGAATCAGTGAGTATACTTCCATTCCACGATGAGAAATTGTGCAAGCCGCCATATTTCTCTATAACTTGAACGCCCGGTCTCAAATACAGGTGGTATGTATTGCTCAGAATAAGTGAATAGCCAATATGACGGAGGGTGCTGTGTTGTATCGCTTTGACCGTACCGTTGGTGCCAACAGGCAAAAATGTCGGAATTTCAACGTCGCCTCTTGGCAGGTGAAGCGTTCCGGTTCTAGCCGAGCAATCCTTGTCGTTCGCAACTATCTCTAACATCGTCGCTTCTAAGTCTTCGCATGCCTGAACATCCACGCACCAAGCGCTAAAAAGCCCAGGTAAGGAATCACGCTTCCCGCTATTGGCGTGAGAATACCCAATTCAGATAGTAAGGTTGATATCATGCGAACTATGTACCATACGGAAGACATCGCAAGGCTGGCCAGCAGACTAACCAGCAAGATATTGCGCCGAAAACGACCGCCAAGGGCACCGGCGAACAATACAACTAAAAACGGTGTGAGCGCCATTGTGAAACGTTGATAGTATTTCGCTTGGTGCACTTTATAGGGCAACCCCGTTCTCTTATGTATCGCTATCCATGCCCGCGCTTCCTTTCCAGTCATCTCTTCAATTTCCCTCGTATCAAGTCGGAAGGTATCCGGATTCTCATTAATCAGCTCGTCGCTGTATTCCTCTCTCGAAACTTGTAGTATCTCTTCGTCTTCCCCGTAGTAATAGATTCTACACCCTTCAAGCTGCCACAACCCAGATTCATTCCAGGCCGCCTTCTGTGCATCTATCCGCTTAAAGAACTCATAATCCTCGTTCAGCATAATGACAGTTAAACCCGAGAGTGTGGAAGTTGAATCATCATAGTAATCCGCAACATAAATAACTCGTCCTCCCATGGATATAGCCACCGCATTCGAACGGCTTTTTGAATCCTGTTTTCCGAGGAGTTTATTGGAAATCATATTGCTCTTCTTAGTGATTGGTATCGCAACACGGTCTTCCAATATGAAGACTCCTGCACTCAGAACGACGGCCAGCGCCAACAGAGGTAAAACAAACCTCAACAACGAAACTCCTGATCCAAAAACCGCAATCAGCTCGTTTCTTGCGCCAAGGTTCCCAAACGCAAAAGCAGCCGCGAACATTGCACCGATAGGTATTGCAAATATCAAAGCTCTTGGAGCATACATGAAGCTTATTTGGATGGCCTGGCCAAATGGCACCTCAAGATTCAGGTATTGCCAAAGATTGGTAAAAATATCTGCAAGTACCAGTATGAGAGTGAAAAAAAGAACTCCGAGAATTAGAAAGGGGACAAACTCCAGAAGTAACAGTTTCTGAAACAACCTCAAGACTGCACCCGGCGCAAATAAAAGCCCACTCCTATAACAAGCAACACAATCTCAGGTGCTATCATCACAAGGAACGGAGAAGCATCAGTTCTCAATCCTAACGAGCGCCCTAATACAAGTAAGCTCCAATAGAAAGTTGTTAACAATAAACCAATGAAAAATCCCACTGCCCTGCCACTCCTTTTTGCCATCAAACCCAATGGAAAGGCCAGGAAAACGAATGGCAAGGAGGCAAACGGTATGGCGAATTTCTGATAGTACTCCAGCTTCCAGATTTGAATTGAATGATCTACAGGCAAACCTGCTTCAAGCTCTTTTATTCTTGAATAATCATTGGCTATATTGTTCTTGGTATTCTCTATCATGCCAGCCTTACCTCTGGCCAAGCTGAAATATTCCAGAGACAGCTCGTATTTCTGCCGCTCAATTCGCACTCCTTGTTCCTCAAAGCGTTTTCTCTGATTTTCCGACTTCTCCCTGATAGTATTGCGAACTGCCAAAATGCGCATGTATGCTGGATTCTCAGACTGATCAAAAATTGTCGACATATCACCCAGAAGGCGATAATCCATGTAATCAGCCCGTCCCCAGGTCCACTCATCAGTTCTAATTGAATTTGGGGTTAGTGATAAAACATCATGCATTCTGAAACCAGGAAATCCCCTTTTGTTATCCCTGATTGAGGGCGAAGCAAAACGCGCTATAATGGAGCTGAGATTCCCCGAATTGTCTCTCTCCACTATTATCATAGGATGAATACCGACATCGTCAATTGCGCCTGTAATAAAGGTTGTGTGACGAAATCTGCGAACCGAGTATTCTCCCAATTCCAACTCAGGGTACGTAAGACTGAGTTCCACCCAAAGCCGCTGAAAAGCCTTTGTGCCGGCGGGAAGGAGAAAATCATTTACACCGAACGATACTATGGAAATGGCGATTCCTAGAACCAAAACAGGCTGAAGAATTGCGGATTTCTTAACCCCGGCGCTCCTCATGGCCAAAATTTCGTTGTCGGAGGAAAATCGGCCGTAGGCCATTAGAGCTGCAGTCATTGTTGCAAATGGAGCAGACAAAGTTAGAAAAGAGGGGGTGGAGTACAGTATTAACAACAATACCGATCCTATCGGTATCCCCTTTGCCAGTATTCCCTGAGCCATCAACAAAAGCTGATTAAAAAAGAAAACCAGGAAGAAGAATTGAAAACTGACAAAAAAGGAAAATAGGAACTCGGATGCGATATATCGATTGAGAGTGTGATGCTTACCGAGTGTCATAGATATCGCCGGATATTTTGACAAGGCCTCCGCCCAGGGTTCCAGCCCATATATTCCCTCTGGTATCGACAGATAGACTGGTTACATCGACGGATGGCAATCCTTCGTCAATACTCAGTCTATCCCAAGTCCCATTGTTCAGATTCCAGCAGTTCAAGCCAGATCCAAAAGTACCGAAGAATAGTAATCCGTTCAATTCAGCTACTGATAGAACCCAAAGATCGCCTAGTTCTTCCAATCCAAACCACAGTACCTCGGAAGTCTTCGTATTCCAGATAAAAGCACCATCACCAAAGGTTCCCCCAACAATCCGATCACCAAATTTCGAAACAGAAGTTATGTTTGCCTCCTTAAGTGAAGCTGAAGGAGGTCGTATCCAAATGTTTTCCCTGGGTCTATATAAAAATAGACCCATGTTCATTGTAGTGACAATAAGTTCTTCATCGTCTCCTAATTCAAGTCTTGTTATAAACTTACCTGGATTAGGGATTATACTCCATTCATATCCTTCTTTTACCCAGAGTCCTTCTCCGAGCGTGCCAAGATAAACCTTGTTGTCAAGGATGCACAAATCCTGCAGACGTTCATTAACCGGCAAATCCTTTATAAGCTCCCAAATCCCCGATTCGATATCATATCTCTCTAAAACTCCATATCTTACAACCCAAATCGAGGCTTTATGTTTCCTGATTCGATTAACTGTCCGTATTGCCAGGGTTGGCAGGCCAGCATCCCACGGAGTGTAAGTTTGTAGAGGATCCGATAAGCGTGTTATGCCTCCTGTCCAGGTGCCAATCCAAACATCATCATTATCAGTAAGCAGCGCGGAAACATTCCCTCCCGCTAATCCCAGTTCCGATCCAGACCACTTTTCAGTGAACAAAAGCCCGCGCATGTACGCCCATTGTGATCTTTCCCATCCAGGTGATATCCGCTCTTTGTCAATTTTTCCAAAGAGTTGTTTTGCTTCTTTCCTCTTGTCTGTTTTCCACAAGGCGTCAATTTCCGTCAGCAGATAATCAAGCGGCATAGAAGCTTCCGCCGACGCATTGGCTTCTCGTATGTGTGCGGCAGATTCCGTTCTCATATCACGGTAAATTTCATCGACTGAATCTGAGATTACTGTATTACTTTTTTTCGATGTGTTACAAGAAAACAACAGTAAGGATGAGAACAGGAAAAAAAGCACACAGCTGAAGCGGCGTGCATGGAATAAGCGATTCAAATTCATTTCCCGGTTGAACCAAAGCCGGCAGCACCACGATTGCTGGGTGGAAGTTCCTTAACTAGCTCAAAATTAGCGGTTGCAATCCTGCCGATAACTAATTGAGCTATTCGCTCTCCTGGTTCAATACTAACGACTTCTCTACCCAGATTGATAAGGATAACCTTGAGTTCTCCTCGATAGTCTGAATCAATCGTTCCTGGACTATTCAACAGCGTAACACCTTTATTGATTGAAAGCCCCGACCGTGGCCTAACCTGTCCTTCCCAACCAGCGGGAATTGCAACAGATATACCAGTTGGTATTAGACAGCGATCCCCCGGCTTCAGAAAAACAGGCGAAGTTAAGTCGGCCTTTAAATCAGCTCCTGCCGCAGACGAAGTGGCATAGTTTGGGAAAAGCTTGGTATTGCCAGTGAATTCCACAATCAGATTGTCAGCTTCAGCCAAAATTTCCCCCGACATCAATCTTGCAAATTGGCACGGCAAGCTATCAGTTACCTAACTTCTAGGTCTTCTAGGCGGAGGTGTTTTTTGTCGAAAGTTGCCGACACCAGACACAGGCTTCCAGTTCGGGTTGCCAACGTCCACGATACTGAGGTTGAATCGACCCATACGATCGACATCGATGAGCCTAACTTCAACTCTTTGTCCTTCTTTCAAAACAGCCTCGACGGAGCTGACACGTTGCTCTGACAACTTGGAAATATGACAAAGTCCCTCTTTCCCGGGAAGTATCTCGATAAAGGCCCCAAAATCGACGATTCTTTTCACGGTTCCATTATAGACTTTCCCAACTTCAGGGTCTTCTACGAGCGCTTTCACCATATTCAAAGCAATCTCCGCGCCACTTCTCCCATCCCTTGAAAATATCGTTATCGCACCTTGATCATCAATGTTTACCTTTGCCCCCGAAGTTTCACTAATATTGCGAATATTCTGGCCCCCGGGGCCAATAATAGTTCCGATTTTGTCAATGTCGACATTATATGTCAGAACAATGGGAGCGTATTCACTAATTCTCTCAGATGGTTTGGAAATAGTCTTCAGCATTTCATTCAAGATATGCAAGCGGCCTTCACGAGCCTGTTCCAATGCATTTCTTATAACATCCAGGCCTATTCCAGTCACCTTAATATCCATCTGAAAGGCAGTGATACCAGCTTCGCTTCCCGTCATTTTGAAGTCCATATCACCCATGTGATCCTCTTCGCCGAGAATATCTGAAAGGATAACGTTTTTCCCGTTCTCTTGAATCAGTCCCATGGCAATGCCCGCTACTGGGGCCTTAATAGGAACACCGGCCGCAAGAAGAGACATGGTTCCACTACAGACACTCGCCATTGACGAGGATCCGTTGGACTCGGTAATTTCCGATACAACTCGCACCGTATAAGGGAATTCTTCTTTCGTGGGAAGAACCGGTTCAATCGCTCTTTGGGCCAGATGCCCGTGTCCAACCTCGCGACGTCCCGTTCCGGTTCGGCCGGTTTCTCCCACTGAATAGGGAGGAAAATTGTAATGCAACATGAAACGTGATCGCCTATCGCCATCTATGTCATCAAATATTTGCTCATCATAAGTACTACCAAGCGTAGCCACTCCAATTGACTGAGTTTCCCCCCTGGTAAAAAGCGCTGAGCCATGAACTCTTGGCAGAAATCCCACTTCGGTGCTTATCGGGCGAATCTCAGAGGGGGAACGCCCATCACATCTTTTTTGGTTATTCACGATGGATTGTCTCATGATGTTGGAATGAATCTTATCGAGTAAGGCATCGAAAATCATCCTGCCATTATCACCATGGGCCTCTATTTCGCTGGAAAACAATTCGACAAGCTTTTTTTTGACGTTCTTAGCTTTGTTTGCGCGAGTAATTTTATCCGGGAGAAAAACCACATCTTTGAGCATGGACGTCGCTTTTTTCAAAACCTCATCCTCAAAGCTAAGAGGAGGAAGTTTATCGGGAATCGAGAGTTTCTTTTTGCCCGCCACAGACGCGAAATCCGACATGTATTTACAAAGTTCCTTCAATACATTTTCAGCATGCTCAAGCGCTTCAAGCATCTGTTGTTCCGAAATTTGGTTGGCGCCGCCCTCAACCATCACTATCCCGTCATTGTTGCCGGCAATGACAATATCAAGTTCAGATTCTTCAATCTGCTGGAATGTCGGATTAACGATGAATTTATTATCTACAGAACCAATTCTTATCGCCGCCAGGGGTCCGTTAAATGGTATATCCGAAACCTCTACCGAAGCAAAGGCTGCTATCATACCTAGTATATCTGGTGTATGAATTTGATCGGTTGATATGGCCATTGGTATAACCTGGATATCCCGGCCAAATCTCTTATCAAACAGGGGTCTCATCGGTCGGTCAATCAGCCTGGAAACCAGTATTTCCTTGTCTTTAGGACGGGTTTCACGCTTTATAAATCCACCGGGAATTTTCCCAGCAGAATAATAACGCTCATTGTAATCAACCATCAGCGGCACGTAATCCACACCCTCTGTTGTCTCAGCACCGCAACATGCCGTGGAAAGCACAACCGAGCCCCCATAACGTGCTAAAACTGAGCCATTTGCCTGTTTCGCTATTCTTCCTGTCTCAAGAATTAAATCTTCCCCGCCAATTCGAAAACTTGATGTATACATTCTTTTCCTGCTCTATTTTCTAAGTCCAAGCCTGGATATAAGCGTTCTATAGTTCTCAAGATCGGCATGCTTGAGATAGCGAAGAAGTCGTCTGCGCTGTCCAACCATCTTCAGCAGCCCACGCCTGGAGGCGTAATCTTTCTTGTGCTTATCAAAGTGAACTTGTAAATCCTCGATGCGCTTCGTAATAAGAGCAATTTGGACACTGGTAGAACCCGAATCTTTCTTATCTTTGCCGAAACCCGTTATTATAACAGCTTTATCGTCCTTTGTGAGAGGCATGTTTATTCCTCGACTTCCGATGTTAAATTGTTTATGGTAAAAAATACCACTTACCGACCGAACATACGCGATCGAAATTATTCTCTCGATACCCGGATGTGAAACACCAGAAGTATCAATTACAGCTAGCCTCACTGTCAGAAACCAAGGTACCTCATCAAATGGCCCGGGTCAAGATGTCATTTATAGAAGCCTCAGTCAAGACAAGCGAAGCGTCTCAAGAATATTGGCTCCAATCCGGCATTAAAACACAATACGATAGGCTAACTGTCCCCTCTTGATATCCAGCATTGCAAGCGCTTCTTTATCGGAGCTTATGCAAAGCGTTGGTGCTTCAATCTTCGGGAGCCATCGTTTGAGTCGATTCAGAGATACTCCCATTCTCAGTTTTTCAGCCACTTCATCCGGAAGCAACACGGTTGGAATTCGAACAAGCTGTGCAAGCTCAACTGGGCCATATCCATTTGTTTTGTCAATTCGATCTGGTTCCATCGCATCTCGAACTGAGAATGGTCCAATAGAAAGACGCCTTAGAGAGTAGCAAAAAGCCCTGCTGTCACAAGCAATGCCTATATCTCTGCTCAAAGATCGAACATATGTTCCCGATGAACAGCGTATGTGAACTCGAAGATTCGGTGGGGTCCATTTTATTATCCTAAATGAATATATCCGGATGCTTCTCTTCGGGATATCAACTTCCAATCCTTCTCGTGCCAGTCTATAGGATCTATCGCCATTGATTTTAACCGCCGAAAATGCAGGTGGTGTCTGTATTATATTTCCGGTATAATTATCCACAATTCTCTTGATAGTGTGAAAGTCGGGAACTGGAGCCTCGGCGACTACTTTTCCTTCAACATCAAGCGTATTGGTTTCAACCCCGAAGCGGATAACAGATTCGTAATCTTTGTCCATTCTCGAGAATAAGTACGCCGCCTTGGTTAACTTACCCGAAAGGACAACGAGAAGACCCGTTGCAAAGGGATCCAGAGTGCCGGCATGACCAACTTTTGCTGTTCCAAGCGTCCTCTTAAGATTGTCAAGCGCCATGAAACTCGAAATCCCGACTGGCTTATCTAACAGGAAAACTCTGGAATTTGAATTCAATTGGATTAACAACCTCGATTATCTGTCTAACACAGCCCTGTCTATGAGTTTACTGACTGTGAATCCCTCTCGAATTGAATCATCTGAAAGAAATCGAAGTTTTGGGGTTTTCTTCATGTGAATTTCCCTACCGATTCTGGACTGAATGAATCCTGCCGCATTATTCAGTCCAATGACCGCTCTCTGGGTAGCTTGTTCACCTCCAAAGGAACTCACCCAAACCCGGGCTGATGAGAGATCCTTCGCAACCTTGATTCGCGTGAGTGTCACGGTGGAGTCTACCCGGGGATCCTTCACATTCCCTGCAAAAATCAGGAAACTCACCTTTTCACGAATTAAGCTCTCCACTCGTTTCAAGCGGATATCATTCATCGCTTGCTTGAACTCCCAATTTTTTGGCTACCTCTGCTATTTCGAAAACCTCTATGATATCGCCTACCTGTATGTCGGAATAGCCTTCAAGTCCTATACCGCATTCGTATCCTTCTTTTACTTCTTTTGCGTCCTCTTTGAAACGGCGCAGCGAGACAAGTCCACCTGTATGCAGTACAACGCCCTCGCGGACAAGGTGCACCTGACTCTTCCTATTCACGCTGCCGGACATAACCATACATCCGGCGATGGTTCCAATTCTGGGAACCTTGAAAATTTCTCTGATTTCAATCCGGCCGACCAGGCGCTCCTCCATATCAGGCTTTAGCATACCCTCCATGACATTCTTGATATCTTCCACGGCATCATAGATTACGTTGTATTTTCGGATTTCTACCTTCTCACGCTCAGCTATCGTGAGTGCCTTGGTCGTCGGCCTAACATGAAAACCAATAATAACGGCATCCAGGGCAGCTGCAAGATTTACATCGTCTTCGATAATTGCGCCCGCAGCTGCACGGATACAAACAAGTCGTATCTCATCAGTACTCAAGTCCTCCAGCGTGTCTTGCAACGCTTCAACCGAACCATGTACATCTCCCTTGATAATTATCCGAAGTTCCTGAACGTCACTGTCCTGTATTGAATCGTAGAGATTATCAAGAGTAATCTTCTTCACATTCTTGGCAGTTTCCATTTTCCTAAGCTCTTGCCGCTTGCCACCATATTGACGAGCTTCCTTCTCATTTTCTGTTACCTGAAAAGGATCGCCAGCATCCGGAATGCCCGAAAATCCAAGTATCTCCACAGGCATGGATGGCGTGGCTTCTTTAAGCGGTAAACCTTTGTCGTTGAACATGGCTCGCACTTTCCCGTGGTATATTCCAGCAAGAAAGGCATCGCCAACTCTCAAAGTTCCATTTTCTACCAATACCGTTGATACAATTCCCCTACCCTGGTCTATCTTGGATTCAATTACTTTTCCCTCGGCTTTGCGAATCCAATTGGCCTTTAGCTCGAGCATTTCGGATACGAGTATTGCGACATCGAGGAGGTTGTCGATGCCTTCGTTTTTCAAAGCAGATATTTCAACAAATTGGGTGGATCCACCCCAATCTTCCGGAATTAAGTCATACTCAGATAGTTGTTGTTTTACCATATCCGGATTTGCTTCGGATAAATCCATTTTATTGATGGCTACAATTATCGGAGATTTGGCTTCTTTTGCATGTTTTATTGCTTCCACGGTTTGCGGCATCACACCGCTATTTGCAGCCACGACTAGAACTACCAAATCGGTAATTTGAGCTCCCCGTGCTCTCATCATGGAAAATGCTGAATGTCCAGGAGTGTCGAGAAAGGTTATATTCCCCTTTCTCGTGTGAACCATATAGGCTCCTATATGCTGTGTAATGCCACCATGCTCCTTCGATATAACATCCGCGCTCCGAATCGCATCGAGCAGTTTTGTTTTGCCATGATCGACATGTCCCATCACAGTGACAATGGGAGGACGTTGAGTCTGATCGCCCTCGTCATCGGATTCAGAAGTAATAATTGTCTCATCATATAAGCTGACGATATTGACTTTGCACCCATACTCATCTGCCAAAATTGTCGCCGTCTCCGCGTCAATCTGCTGATTAATTGTTACCATCATGCCCATACTCATCAGTTTCGAAATGAGGGCTGAAGCCCTTAGATTCATTTTTCTGGCAAGTTCCGATACCGTTATCACTTCCATCATATCAATCTCTTTGGGCACTGGATTAGACTGCGTTATTTGTTTTTTCTTTGAATACTGATAGATTTTTTCCTGTTCCTCGCGGTGTTTGTCGTAAATTTTCTTTGCTTTGTAGAACGACTTACCTCGATTGGGGGGTGGAGAACTCGCTGGTGAATTTCTATAAGCGCCAACTCCCCCGATAGATCTGCCAGTTCCTCCACTTCCAATCCTTGTACCGGTCCGTACCGGGGTGCCCGTCCCCCTCCTGCCACCTGGTGTACGATTCTCTGATTGTCTAAAAGATTTACCTGGCACATAATTCCCAGCACGACCCGTTCCCCCAGCACTGCCACGGTTGTATCCTACACGGTTGAAAGAGCCATTTCTCTGCCTATTCTCAGTTCGCACGGCTGGACGCCTACTGTAGTCTCCATCTACACGCCGCCCGGATACTATACCGGCCCTGCCTCCAATTCTTTTAGACTCGTAAGTTTGTATTCCGTTGATGTTCTTCATTCCACGAGGGGGAGATGCCACTGTATCCTTACCGGATCCGATTTTTTCGGAGCTTATTCCAGCAGCTTCAGCACCATAACTTGCATTCCTCGGGCTCTTTTCAATAGCAACTCTAGTCTGTTCTGTTTTGTCTGCGGTTCTGTCCAATTTTCTATCGCCTGTGATACCGGTATCATTCGACGCCGCAGAACGTCCGCTGTTTCTGGTGGCACCCGATACGGACAACCTCGATTTTTGCGAATCTTGCTCGACAATGGGGGGGGCTTTTTTGTCTAATTCGCCCTCTCTCACCGTGATTTTCTGAGTATCTGAAAATTCGGCTTTCTCAATGCGGTTCAAACCTACGCCCCCAGTCCTCGAAGCAGAAGTAATTTTGGATTTGACAACAACTTTTTTCTTCTTCACTACCAACACCTTTTTCTTCTCGGTGTCGGTCAAATTCTCCTGTATCGGAGGTTTTAGAACCTCTGCTTTCCTATGCTTTATCAGAGTGGCTTTTGGTTTTTTTTTGTCGGATTTTTCCACCATCAACTATTTTCCTGCTCTTCGACTTCTTCAACCACAAAACTCAGGCCAACGCCACAGTTTGGGCAGGTTGACATATCTGCAGTGATCGCCTGCTTGCAATCGGGACATTCGTAAGTATCTGCCTCCTCTCCTCCAGTCTTATCAACTACCTCTTTTGTTTGCGTAACCTCATTCTCGCCTTCTTCTATTATTTCTACGTTATCATCAATGATTTTCCGAATCTGTTCAACATCAGAGAGAGTCAAACCTGTAAGGCCTTCAAGTTCTTCGGCTGTTAAATTAACAAGTGTTTCTATCAATTCTATGCCATTTTCTTTCAGTACCGAAACAAGACGGTCGGAAATATCCGGCAGTTCGCTGATTTTCGTTATTTCTTCATCCCCAGAATCAATTCCACTAAACAGGTCTGAAGCAACTCGGGAAGCCTCTTTTGAGATATCCATTTCGGAAAATTGTGCTTCGGTTTTGACATCGATATTCCAATCGACCAGCCTATTGGCCAATCTAACATTCAGCCCCTGTTTGCCGATTGCCAGTGAAAGCTGTTGTTCGGGTACAATCACGAGTGCCTGTCTCTTTCTGCCGTCAAGAATGATGACACCTTGAACCTCCGCAGAACTAAGCGCATTTTTAATAAACACGACCGGATCGCTATCGTACTTCAGAATATCTATCTTCTCACCTTCAAGCTCCCGAACAATGGACTGTATTCTGACACCCTTAAGCCCAACGCAGGCGCCGACTGGATCGACATCCTCGCGGGTTGAATATACCGCCACTTTGGTTCTGAAGCCTGGTTCCCTTACAATCTTGAATATCTCGACCGTTCCATCGTATATTTCTGGCACTTCCAGTTCGAATATTCTTTTGACGAATTCACCATGAGAACGAGACAGTATTATTTCCAATCCCGTGAGGCCTTTTTTCACCTCGGCGATCATTGCCTTGATTCTATCACCATGATGATATTCTTCCCTTGGTGATTGAAACCGACGCGGCAGTATCCCTTCAGTCTTTCCTAAATCAACAAAAATTGTCCCATTCTTTTCGCGTTGGAAATAGCCGATTATCATTTCTCCGACTTTGTCTTTGAATTCAGAATAGAGCGTATCTTTTTGGATTACTCTAAGACTCTGACGGGCCTTCTGCTTGGCACTCTGAACCGCCCCCCGATCGAAATCCTTGGGATCTATCTCAATCAACAGCTCATCACCCACTTCACAGTCCTCATTAAGGTCCAAAGCGTTTGAAAGCTCTATTTCTGTTACTGGATTGTATAAATCATCATCCTCAACTATGACTTTTTTAGCAAAAATTGAAACACCGCCTTCAGGGCCCAAAAACTTGACAACGGCATTTTCAGACGTCCCAAAGGTTTTTTTATATGCAGCAATCAGGAATTCCTCAATCGTGGCCAAAACCAAATCTTCGGTGATTCCCCTTTCGGCTTGTATCATTTTTACCAAGTCAGCAAAATCGGAATTCATTTCCACACCTTCAACTTACTGCCAGTTACTTAGCTTAGCCTTTTTGATTTGTTTTATTGGAATTGCGAGTTCACCAGTTTCCGTTGCAATCATAACACTCAAGTTGTTAGCTTCCTTGAGCATTCCATGAATCCATCTTCCCTCATGCAATAACTTCATTTGTTTTCCACGGAAAATTTTGTATTCGCGTGGATGCTTTATGGCACGCGTTAAACCAGGTGATGTGATTTCCACTATAAGATTTTCCCTGTTAAATTCTATTTCAAGCCTCGGACGGAGTACTTTCTGAGCCTGGACGAGATCATCGAGATTGATCCCCTCGTTCTTGTGGAGCACAAGATTTATTTTTTCACCCCTCTTGTGGTGTTCAATGGACATTTCGACAAGTACAAATGCCATTTGTTCCACGATTTCAGTGATGGATTCCTCCAATGTAGGATTTGCACGCATAGCAACCTGGAAAAAGAAACCTCTATGTGGGCCCTTTACTCATAAAGAAGCAACTCTGAATACTTATGAGGCAGACTAGCAGTTCCGACAATGATAGTCAAGTGATTTCGAGGCTAGTCCTTACAAACTGCCAGTGCATAAACCCTTTGTACCCCCGCCGATTTAAGCACTCGGGCGCATGCATTTAAGGTTGCGCCGGTTGTACTTACGTCGTCCAGAAGAACTGTTTCGTTATAAGTGCTATTGGCCTTCGATTTGAGTTCGTACTTAAGTGCCAACGCTTGTAAACGCTCGTCGCGATTCAAAGACTTCTGAGTCTGGTTGCCTTTGCGCTTCAGCAATCTTAAAACCTGAATTCCTTTCTTCTCCATCCAGCATGCCATCTCATTCACCGGATCTATTCCGCTGTAAAAAATGCGTGCCTTTCGAGGCGGAACCGGTACAATAGGTATTCCAGCCCAGTTCTCGCTATAGATTTCAAGAAGCTTATCTGAGAGCCAACAGGCCATCCTTGTATCGCCACCATATTTAAGGGCAGAAAGCCATTCACGTAAAGGACCGCTCCAGTTCCCCACTGTCCTCAGCATATCCAAAGTGGGTGGATTGCTTCGGCACACAAGGCATGGATTTCTGCTTCCCGCCAAATCAACGCTACAGTACTTACAGGTATCCGGATTAAACCTGGAAACCTTGTTGCTGCAATCGGTACAGGGCGTGAAATACGCGGGTGTATCAGCGCCGCATAGCGGACAAATACAATTCACAATGGACACTGGCTGCGATAACCATGGAATTGTCTTTTCTGCTTGAAACTAGCTAACCAAATTCAATTCTTTCTGCCATCTTGCCAAAATCTGTAACGATTCCATAGGTGTCAAATTATCCAGTTCCAAATCTCGAAGTTTCTCCAGTATCATTTCTCTGTTGTCAAAAAGTGAAATTTGTACCGCTTTGCGTGTGGTTTCAGTCGATGAACGTGCTTCCTGCGAAAGCAATAACTCCTGTGCTCTTCTCACCACCGACTCCGGAAGTCCCGCCATAGAGCCAACATGAATCCCATATGAAGCCTCCGCCGGACCTGGCACAAGAGTCTTTGGAAATATCAGCAGTCCATCTTTTTCATGTACAGCCATAGACAGATTTATCAGATGTGGATGCTCGATTTTCGTCAACTCTCGATAGTGAGTCGCGAATAGCGTTTTTGGAGTTGTCTGAGTGAGAAGATATTCGCACACGGCCTTCGCAATGGCCAGGCCATCGGCCGTTCCAGTGCCTCTCCCAATCTCATCCATTATTACGAGGCTTTGTTTGCTTGCACTTCTAAGGATGTTTGCCGTCTCATTCATTTCAACAAGGAAGGTAGATTCTCCTCTAGCCAGATTGTCAGTGGCTCCAACTCGGCAATAGATTCTATCAACTAGCCCTATTAATGCGGAATCTGCCGGCACGAAACTCCCCGCGTGCGCCATTAGCGTGATTAATGCAACCTGACGCAGGATTGTCGACTTACCGGCCATATTGGGGCCTGTAATAAGAGCAAAGGACACCCCATCACTATCTATGGAAATGCTGTTGGGCACAAATGAGCCATGCGGAATGTGACATTCTACAATTGGATGACGTCCCCTCTCAATCTCAATTCTGGAATCTTCAATCATGCGGGGACGAACATACCCATATTCGGTTGCAGCATGGGAAAAGGCCTGAACAACATCAATATCTGAAATAATGCCCGCTAGTCGAAGTAGTTCGGAAACGTGTTTTTTTGCCTCTTCCCTGATACTGAGAAAGAGTTCCTGCTCATATTCAATTATTCTTTCTTTTATACTGTTGATTTCAGCTTCAAGTTCCCCAAGTTTCTCGGTTGTAAATCTTTCGCACTGCGCCAGTGATTGTCTCCTTCTGAATCTCTCCGGAACTCTGTCTGCCTGCCCCTTCCTCACTTCAAAGAAGTATCCGATTATTCGGTTGTATTTCAATTTAATGGAGTTGATTCCGCTTGCAGCCTTCTCTTCCGCTGCATAGTCTTTCAGTATTTTTTCTCCGCTGTCATTTTTTCTCCTCATTTCATCAAGCTTGCTGTCCCATCCTTCTTTTATTAGCCTGCCCTCCGTTAAAAGAATTGACGGTTCCTCCATCAACGACTTATCAAACATCTCCGCCAGAGTGAAGAGAAGACTGAAGAGCGCTTCAAGATCACCTCGACCATCATCCAGCAAAGAATCCTCTACAATATCTCGAATTCCAAATGCCCCAGTCAGCGAATCCCTCACCGCGATAAGATCCTTGGCATGAGCTTTGTCCATCGCAATTCTGGCCGATAGTCTCTCAATATCCAAAATCCCAGAGAGCAAATCGCGCAATTTAGCGAGAGTAGTCTGACTGCGGTACAGTTTCTCCACCCGTTCATGATGCAGAACTATACTCGCAAGCTCTGGGAAGGGTTGTAGAATTCTTCTCCTGAGTTTTCTCGCGCCCAGGGACGTTTTTGTATGATCCAGAGTCTCAAGCAGTGTGAAAGAACTGCCCCCGTCATGCAGATTCTTGACTATTTCCAAGTTTCTAATTGTCGATTCATCCAATCCGAGGGCACTGCTCTCGTCGAAAATCTCAATCGAACGAATATGAGGTAAAACTCCTTTATGTTTGTCATCCAGGTAGTTGAGTATTGCGCCAGCTGCCAATATGCTCGGTTCCTCATCATCGATTCCAAATGCTTTTAGATTAGCCGTCTGAAACTGTTTGAGAAGCCGCTCCCGAGACTGCCTTAAGTCGAATACCCAGTCGGGCTGGCAGTCCAGAACTACGTCTAAATCACCCAGAAATGAGTATTTATCTGACTCGAGCAAAACCTCTTGTATAATCACCTCCCTAGGGTTTGTTCGCGCAATCTCTCTCCGTAGTAGTTCCTTTTCTGAATTTTCCGCCAACACAGTGGCGCGAAACTCCCCTGTGGAGAGATCGACATAGGCCAGGGAGGTGTTCTTGCCATTTCCGACTAGTGCGGCAAGATAATTATTGGTTCGATTATCCAAATGGGAAACATTGATTATCGTGCCCGGAGTGACAACCTCAACAACTTCCCGCTTTGCCAGTCCCTTCCCCTTAGGCATTTCAACTTGCTCGCATATGGCAATTTTCTTTCCGTGTTCCAATAGGCGGGCAATGTAATTATCGACAGCATAGTAAGGTATACCGCACATCGGAACACCTTGCCGTTGAGTCAAAGTTAAATTCAGCAGCCGGCTGATTTCTATGGCATCAGACTTGAACATCTCATAGAAATCACCCATTCTGAAGAGAAGCACGGAATCTTTGTAGCTTTCCTTCTGCCGATCATATTGGCGGAACATAGGTGTATTTTCGTTGCTGGGGAGCATTTCAACGCTCTATTCAGTTTTCATTAATCGCTGCAATACCAAATCGGTTATGTCAACCTCGTAATTCCACCACAGTAAGTTTGGGTCTGAACGTTTTAAAACAATGCTGAATCCATTTGTTTCCGCGACAACCTGGATTTCATTAAGAATTGTCCGGGCCAATTCATTGCTGGAACTCAGGTTCGTTACCGCCTGCTGAATTTGATTGCCCTTAATCCTGACATATTCCTGATAGTACTGTTTCCTTTCCTGAATCTTACTTTCCAAATTCAATTCATCTCTCACGTTGCCACGAATCATGGCAGTGATTTTTCTTTCCTCCAAGCTTTGTATCTCATCTTGCAACTTACGAACTTCATTGGCATAATTTGTCTTCATCTTCTCGATTCTCCTGGCTTCAGCAGAATCGACATAAAAGGCGGATAGTATTCTCGCATAATCCAAAACAGCCACTTTAGTGATCTGCTCGGCACCAAGAGGAAGAACTTGAATCAATCCAATCTCGAACAATATTGAAATAACCAGCCTTTTCATTGACAAAGCTCCTAATAAATATCCAGTTTGAAGGCTATAACCAGATCCATACCCCATTTCTTGAACTCGGCTAAACGCGGCTCAGGATTCCAGTCAATATCCCCATCAATATTCCACCGGAATTTCTTCACCAGATATATGCCAATGGGGAATTGAGGGTTCGCGAATCGGAATCCTCCACCCAGGCTGAAACGCCAATCGTGGATGTTCATTTTTAGCAAAGCGTTGCTGCTCTTGAATCTGCCATCTTTTGCAACCCAGGAGCCAACTGCGTCTAAGAAAATATCGAAATCCAAAATATTGGGAGCAATCGGAAAAATAAGCTGCAGGGTGTTATCCCACAGGTATCGATAGCCGGAATTCGGCTCCCAGCCTCTCGCAACAAACATTCCATCAATGTAAAACCCATCTCTCTGCCTATCAACGGTCTCGTTTATCCATGGTTTGCTAAGCAATGCCTGGAACGCCGTATTGAAGTAAAAGATGCTTTGAAAATATCCACCCTCATCATTTACAGGCACCTTGAACAATAACTGATTGAAATTGAATCTAGTTATACTCTTTATATAATCCCGTCGAGATGCCGGAAGTATGCCTGCAAAAGTAACACTCTCGCTCAGAATGAATCCCTTCGTTGGATTAAACTGAAGATCTCTCGTATCCCAGGAAACCCGTAGAGAAATGCTGTCATCATATTTCCAAGTTTCCAGGTTTTCTCTGATGTTTTTGCTGTGCGGTCTATATACAGTTGGGTCATACTTGACAAATTCCCATGCAAGACGAAGCCCTGTTGAAGCACCGAAACGACCTAATCTAGTTATCCATGTATATCCCGTGCTAAAAGTGGTAGAAAGAAAATGGGAATCATACTGCATTTGATGATCTCTGGGCACGATTCTGCCCACTGCATCATATTCATTCCAAGTGAGATAAGGATCGGGGAAGCCATTGCCATCCAAATCCATGTTAATACGTCTATTTACACTGTGGCCCCATCGAAATTCAGCCCCGCCAGACCAACGCAAACCCAGAATTCGAGGTTCCGTAAAACCTAGCGATACACTTTGTACACTCGGTGACGCAGTAGCAGTTGCACCAATAATCTGCCCGCGTCCGAGGAAATTCTTATCGCTCCAGCTTACTTGGCCAGATATCGGAAAATCAGGCCCACCTGAAAACGTCAGGCCAAGACCAATATCAGAAGTTTTTCCTTCTTCTACTTCAATCACCAAATCCATCAGTCCATCTTCATCTCCTGGATACGGCTGTGGTTCGACAGCGCTGAAAAATTGAAGATTGAGCAGATTGGTTACTCCATCAATAATCTTCGACTTACTGAACACCTCTCCTTCTTCGAGTGGAAGTTCCCTGCGAATGATGTAGCTCTTTGTTTTATCATTTCCACGAATAATTATGTTTTCAATGTATGCGAGATCCCTTTCAGTTATTTTTACATCATAAGAAATTATATGCTGTTCACTGTCCCGAATCTCTTCGTAGGCAAAATTATTGAATATGTAGCCATTTTCATAGTAGAGATCTTCAATTCGCTGGATATCCATTTGAAATCTGGAGCTGTTAAACACCTCTCCGGGCTGTTGCAATACGAGTTCCTCCAGTTCGGAAACTTGATAAATACTGTTCCCATCAAAGTTCATCCCGCCGTATGTCCATACATCACCTTCCTGGATTACAATCGTAATTGCAAGTTTGGCAAGATTCTGTTCTTCATCAATTACAATCTCTTTGTCAACATTCAGAATCTTTGCATTGATAAGTCCCTGGTCTTTATAGTACTGCTCTATCGCCTTGATATCTTCCTGAAGTTTCGTTTCAACATAAAGTCCCTTGCCAAAAAATGACTGGGGTTTTGTCTTCATCAAACTCTTCAACGTTTTATCGGAAACATGCTCATCGTTTCCCACGAATTGGATATCGCTGACTTTTGTCTGCTTGCCCTCAACTATAGCGAATAAAACACTTGCCGTGTTCGTAAGTTCATCAACGATGTAGCTTGCAACTGCTTCCGCATCGATAAATCCTTTCTCCAAATAGTAATCGACAATTTTCTGTTCATCGAGACTAAGGGAACCTGGATTGAGAAGATCGCCGGATTTAACTAGTACTTCATCCGCCAACACCCCATATCTGACTTTGGTGTTGCCGGTGAAAAGCACGTCCTCCACCTGAGGTTTCTCCTTAACCTGAAAGATAAGCGCCACACCTTCCGGATTGGAAATCCCCGGACGCAAATCTGGAAGGATGATATTGAAGTAATCCAGCGCGTAAAGCTTGCTTTGTATCTCCCAAGACAGTGAATCTGTATAAGTTCTCCCCAGGTAAGGCCGTATTAATCCCAAGAGTTCATTTTCTGAAACTGTTCCAAGACCTTCAAACTGGATATCGGAGATTGGTTTGCCTTCATACCACTGTTCTTCCTGCGCAAAAGCATTTATAGGAAGAATAACTAAGAGAATCAGGATTCTTATACGTCGCATTCGCTATCCTAATCCATTTCTGGACGCAGTCAGTTCTAATATGAAAAGTGCCATTTGAGGGTAATTGCATTGCCGGCAACGAATCCTTCGTCAGGGTTGGGAGAATACGACCATAAAGCGTTGAAGAACGGAGTTGACATTTCCAAATCGACCGAAGTTTGGAATTCTAAACTTCCGATGATGGAACTAGTTCTCTGATCTTCAAGGAAATTGGCGGTTAAGGTTCCGGAAAAAAATAGTGAAGTCCCTATGTATTTGCCGACGTACATACTTGTATTATCCAGATACCGCCCCAAGCTTCGAGATTGAGTTCCCAACCCTGTGTCGGTGCCCCTTGTCAGGCCTTCTGTCAAGGTGTTTTCAATGATATCTGTTTGAATTGAAACCATGTCGAGATTGAATCTCTCCTGTAGCGCTTTCTCAAACGGTTGAACAATGCCCATTTGGCCGAAAATACCGCTTGCCGCAAGCAACATCCTGCTCGCTCCCCGATTATCCTGGGAATTTGCATAAGGTGCAACTGCCTGCCCAAAAAGAGATAGGATATCCGAACGTGGTGGAACGGTTTCGATAGTCGGATTGAAATCGGACATGATCGGGGCATTATAAACCAATGCAACCTGAACATCCTCACTCTTCTCATCTTTGACACGAGTTTCCGCTCGAAAGGCAAGCGTGGGATTGAATTTTTCGGATGTTTCGTTAAAACTTAGCGATCCTTCGGTAATCCGAAAATCCCGATCGAAATAGAAGATATCGCCCGTTTTAATTGGTAAAACGCCTGTAAAGGAAAAAGTGTAGGGCTTATTACTGTAAACCAAATTTACAATCTGTCCGGTTTCTGCAGTTGCCCGGATAATCCGTAATTGCTCGTTAGGAAGGTAGACAATACAATTATTACCTGTAATGAAATCGAAATCTAGAGAAACTGTGGCAGAATATGCCTCCTTCCTAATCTGCCTTATGGGCGTTCCCGAAGTGTCAAGCGATACTCGCAGCTTATGAAAGGTGAAATCCCCATCCAGATAGAAGCGTTTATCCCCTCCTGTCATATGAACTTCACCGGTGAAAATTCCATCCAAATTCACGCCCAATAGCGGATAGTAAACCGGCACTCCGACTCCCCCTGATGTTGGAGTGGCACCGTAGAACATATCGAAATCTACTATTCTGAATCTATCCAGCACGACAAACCCGCCACCATACAGAATTCCATCCCCAACAGGAATATGAAGTCTGTCAATAGTGATTCTATGACCCTCGAAATGTATATCAGTGCTTGCAGGCTGAATTTCCGCGTAAGTGTAGGGTGTATCGACTTTTAAATCTACAGCTCGCAGTATTCCGTCAATCTCGGGGTTATTCAGTGGGCCGGTTACATCCAGTTTTCCAACAAAACGTCCTGATTGGAAAATAACATAATACTGCAGCAGAATCGGATCTCTATACATCACATAATTGATAAGAGCCGGATCCATAGACAACTCGGAGAACGAGAAGTTTATGTCTCCATCCTTGATTGTGCCGTTTCCCCTTGCGATAACAGGCATTTTCGAACCCGAAAGCACAACGAGTTCACCACTTCCATATGAGTATGACAGATTCAGCATTTCGCTGCCCGGGGAAACTATTCTGAAAAAAGCATCATCTTTGGAAAAATGAAATGTGTAAGCCGGCAGATGTGGTGTCGAATTCCACATAATCGGCTGGGTTGCTATTGTTCCCTTGTAACTTGAATCGAGTAAGTACAAAATTTCGGCTATGCGAAAGGATTTGCCAAAGTCAACTGCCAAAGAAAAACCCGATGACACTGGAACTTGATTATATGTGACATCCAATTCTACCGTCGATTTCAGCGAACCTTCCTTCATATCCAGTAAAACAAGACCTCGATTCAGGCTTATACCGTTGTATCTACATCGGATATCATTGATTCGCATAAATTCCGATTCAACTGAGATTGCGCCCTGCACTTCGAAAGGTTGGCCGTCAAATATCCCATTGTTACTATTTAGAGTTAGTGAAATTGAAGGATTCTTCAAGGTTCCGTTTAGGCTGCCATCAACGAAAAGTTCTCCGGAAAAGCGCCCGGGCATTATTCTTTCAATTCTAGCTGCCGATATATCCAAACTCACAGCCCAGAAGTCTCCATCCTTATTAAGGGTGATTTGATAATTTTCATCGCCTGCACCATCGAGTAACAGTTGTCCCAGCAAAACTTGTGAGTTATTTGCAATCTTGAATATCGCGTTCCCAGTGAGCTCGCTATATGCATCGGAAATGCTTATCTCCGAGATAATCACTGAATCACGACTGAGTTTGCCGTTGAATTCAACAGCAATATCTGGTTTTTCCGATCTTTCCGTTAACAGAAATTGTGCACGATTGATGTACAACTCCCAATTCCCGCGTGTTATAATTGGCCCTCTAACGTCAATCGAAGTCACTATCCGCCCCTCAGGCAATGGAATTGAAACACTTTCACCGACAAACTGAACCAATCTTTCATACGTGGATTTGGGTTCCATGTATGCCGACAAACCGAAATCGCTGTTAACAACCAGGCTTCCATCATCAAACCATTGGGCGGTTATTGGAAAAATCTGCTCTCCTAACAGCACCCTGCCTTCTGCAAATCCTTCCTCTGCGAACTTATTACCAAAACCCCTTCCATCTACAACGTACTCATTCCAGGTAACTCGAAGGCTATCGAGAGACCAGTTCTCAGGAGAGGCTCTGCCACTGATAGTGAAGCCATTGCTTAGATTGTCTTTATGACGAAGCGCAACTTCATTGAGAGAGGCTGTCCAGGTTTTGTTATTTCTTACAAAAGAGGCGCTCATATCAAAAAGGAAATCTTTGATAAGTGGCGGGTCAAACGGCCCTGTCAAACCGATAAGGCGTGTTATGAATGAAGATTCGAATCCTTTCACATTGACAAAACCATGAATCGCAAGTTCAGCACGTGAATTCACAAACAGGTCTATAGTCAGTTTTTTCTCTTGAGTATTCTCTTCGCTTTCCGGCACCGCAATCAGTGAAACAACGAATGAATCATTCTCACGTATTGCAAGAAATCGGAAATCCCTAAACCGAGCATCGTTTGTCTCAAGTATTTCCGGCTCGGCAGTGATAACACCTGCTCTCGTATCTAGATTAAACGCTGCGAATGCTGGATAACCCAGCAAAGACTCATCCAAACTGAAGGTTAAGGAACCATCAGGCGCTAAGCGTTCGATATCCAGAGTTCCAACATACGAAAGACTGCCCCATTCGAACGATATTCGCAATTTATTTATATACACGTTACTCTGCGAACCTCGAATTTTCAATTCGGTTCTATAATCGTGCGTCTCGATATCTGAATTGCTCCAGAGGCTCATATCAGCCTCATAAACAAACTCGTCAAAAAACGAAGAACCAGAGAATTGAAATTGACCATCGACTATGGATGAAAAATACGGTGTCAACCACCCCGAGGAGATACCCGGCAACGCAATATCTGTTATATTGAGTTCTTTGGTTTCACCACTTATACGCCAACCATCAGAGGAATAATCAATCAAAAGATTGATTGGGATGTCATCCCCGACTCGTCTGGCAGCGAGTTCATTGTCTGCATAAGTGAAATCCACGGATATGGGTTGTAGAACTACGTGGTTTGAAACAGCCGACAGTATATCGAATCTACCATTCACTGTTGATTCGTCGGGAGAAAAACTGCCGTTAGAGAGTGTTACCACTCGTAGTTCCCTGTTCAGGAAATCTATATCCTCCGCGCGGAAAACTCCTGCAATTTCATAGCGAACGATTCCTCTCTCATCATTCAAAGTCAGCTCCACATTGTTTGCGTTTAATCGAATTGTTTGGTTCAAGTAAACTTCTGCAGACAATCCGGAGAATTCTACTGACTTATGTGCAAGAAGAGACCAGATATCGATAATTTCCTTGTCCCCCACCGCTTTCTCTCGCGACGAGTTGGACAATACCGAGAGATTGAGATGCCCGTTTCTAACCACGACTTTGCTGATATGCCGCAGCAGATCGTCACTTGTCAAAACTCGAAGGGGGTTGTAATGAATCTGTACAGTTTCCGCTCTGAAATCGCCCTGCTCGAAAGTGACATGCAGTCCGCTTACGAGCACTCTCGATAAGAGTGCCGGCGAAACGCGTTCATAGCCAACCTTAACACCCAGTGAATCTTCCAGTCGACTGATTATACGATCTTTCACAATTTCCGCTCTGCGATCGGCCTGGGTTCGCAGAGGGCTCAGCACCAGTATGGTGAGTAGGATACTAGGAACGAATAAGAGAGCTTGAAGGACATGTATACTCTTGAATCCCATTTTCATAAGCTTTCCTCAAGGAAAAGAAGGCGTAAATGGGCTTCTTGAACTTCTTCATTATCGAGACGCGGTTCAAGTGTAAGTTGTAGTGCAGCGCCGTGCAGGTAACGATCAATCCGCGTATCCCCCGAACCAGGTGGTATAAGCTCCGCGGAAAGCACTTCTCCTTGAGCTGATACTCTGATTTTCATCACAACATCCAATAATTTTTCAGTTTCCTGAGGGAACTGTGCTACATCAACAATCGGAAATGACAAAATTTCCCGTTCCCTTCCATTTACCCAGTTTATCAGCCAGGGACTGAGCAGGGATGAACCGGAACTTGGTTGCTCATCGAAATTGACTGATGAATCCGCGGCATCGAGGCTTGGCACCGGTTCACCAGGTTTGGATCTAGGTGGCAACTCATAATTTAGAAGAGCTGCGAATTCATCAGCCAATTCACCACCGAAAACCGATTCATTCCCTATAACTGTTTTATCATCCATGCTGCCTTCTTCGGCTTTGGATACGCTTTTTCGAGAAACACTGGCCAAATGAGAGTTCTCACTCTCCACCACTGTTGGTGTTTTTAAGTTATGCTCTGTATTTGGATTGCTATCAATCCTAACACGTATTCGGTTATTGGTAAAAGCACTGGATTCATAGAATTCCGCAGAAGCAAACAGAATCATAGTGATGAAGAATCCATGCGAAACTGCCGATACCAGAATCGCTTTTATCAACGCTCGTTCCTGATTGTTTGTAGCGAGATTAACTCGAATCCGGCCCGCCGCACCTTATCCAGGGTGGCAATAATTTTGCCATAGTCAATATTTTCATCTCCCTGTATGATGATTTCCTGGCCAGCTTGTTTTTCGGCTTCATCCTCTAAGACTGATTCAACTGAATCCCATCCGATTTCTTCGCCGTTAATCGACACTGAACCGTTTTCATACAAGGTGAGTATAATCCCCATTGTCGGGGTATCTTCTGAGGTTTTTGACTCCGGCAAATTAACTTCGATATAGCTTTCTTGTCGGAAACTGGTGTTCAAAACAAAGAAGAGACAGAGCAAAAAGATGATATCGATAAGAGGAGTTAGCAACAACCCCCTCCTATTTCGCAGATTCTCTTTTAAAGGCATACCGCACACTTGATATTGAAAGGCATTCGGCAACTATTTCATCCAGCAACTCCGAATGCCGACCGACAATCGCCTCAAACAAATGAAGCGCCAGCATCGCCGGAATTGCGACTGCCAAACCCGCGGCGGTGGTAACAAGAGCCTGGGAAATGCCGCCAGCTAAAACATATGGGTCTGAACTGCCGGTCGCGTTCATCCTGGAGAAAACGGTAATCATACCGGCTACGGTACCGAGAAGTCCCATGAGCGTTGCCACATTGCCGATTCCGTTCAATATCGGGAGATTGCGCTCCATCCGTCCCAAATACTTCTCTCTGAGGGCTTCGAGCCTTTGCTTATATACTTCCGGCATCAATCTAATCCTTGTTGTAAGTGCGAATGCCAGTAGTGACTTCTCCAGGCTCAAATCTCGTTTGGGAAAGGTTTTAAGAATTAAATCAACCGGTGTTTTTCCTATTCCGCTCAAAGCCTCTCTAAGAACTGTTTGAGATTTAACTCGCGTTCTGTAGTAGAAAACAGTCCTTTCGAGTATTATCCCAAGCGCAGCCACGGACAGAAGAATTATCGGTGTGAGGATTAACCAGTTTGTTCTAATTAATTCAGCCATCAGCCGCTCCAATGCTCTTCCAGGCAAGTGTTAATTTCAACGAGGGTTTATCCCATGGTACCCTTGTATATGCCGACAAACCAGCATTCCAGTTCTCATTGATTTCCCAATTCAGCCCTAATCCTATTATAGCCTCTTCGCTCCTGAAACCGCCAAAAAATTCGGCAAGAATCGCATCTTGTGAGCCACTGAATATGTAATAGGATAACTTCTCGTTCGTTAATTCGATTCTGCCTTCCCAGATATCAGTGAATCCCAGCAGGGAGAAATCCAATCTGCCCGAAAGATTGATACGCTGGTTGTCGAAATTATAACCAATCGATACCTCCCCCTGCACACGTTTATCATCTCTGTTCATGACAATCCCATTCTCCGCTTCACAAAAAGCCCCTTCAGTATAGGACATTTCAAACAGATAGCTAATTCGTTTATTCTCAATCTGAGCAATGCCGAATCGATATCTGGAATGAATTGGAATCCGGGCTTCAAAACTGTTTATTCTCTCTCTGCGAAATATTCTCACCAGATTATCCGGGTATCTCATGAAAATTTCTGCATGGGCATAAATGCTTATGTTATCGTCTATTAACCAGTTGAAACCTAAAAAGGGCATGGCCCGGATTTTTTCAGAGCCGTCATAGGCAACATCAACCCCAATTTTACCGAGCAGCCCATAATTGGAAAAATCTCGGGCAATCGCAAGCATCCCACGACCGCTTCCCTCTGTATCACTCATAGTATGCGATAGGCCTCCCTCAATTTTTGTAATTATCGACCAATTACTCTCCCCGAACCGAAAGGATAAATCTATACCGCCTAAAATGGATATGCGACAGGTTGAGAAGCCATAGTGGTGTAACTCGAGAAAGTAGTTGTCGGGCTGGTTTATCCCTCTGTCCCAATTCAAAACAGCAGCTGAATAAGGAAGAATATCATCTCCTTTCTTAGTTCCTATTTTAACGGAACTCGAAAGCAAGCCATTTCTTTCCCAGCCGAACTCGCCAGACCAGGGGCGCGGACTTGTCTCAGGAAATGGAACGAAAAACTGCCCTCCGATTTCGCCAAGATTCTCAAATGCACCGCTTGCGCCAAAATCGCCCCCTTCCTGAATATCCGAAACAATGCTGAGAGCCCACTCCCCTGGCTTAGGGGATTTCAACTTCGTGGTTGCGAGAGTTCCCAGCAATTCCAATGATAGCGCGTCGATGCCCCTCGTTGGATCGATAACCGGCAAATTTTCGGGCAGGGATTTTGGAGCCTTTAAATAATCTTCGATGGGAATTCTGTATTGCCGTCGATACCGGGGAGGAACAGGATTCCAGGTTTCCGCCAAATCCGGGAACAGATTGGGAGGTGGTATGTCTGGTTCCGAGTCTCTGATGATTACTAAATCCGGAAGCAAGAGCACTTCTCCGTGGACGGTCTTGCAGGTTAGCAAAAGAAAAGCAAGAGAAAGCATGCTTCTAAGCGTTTGGGGTGGACCGTGTGCTCTCATCAATTCTATCTTATCTGAAAAACATCGATGGTCGGAAGAATGGGGCCTGAATACGACGAGCCTCAAAAGGAAATTGATTTTGCCTTTCGGGAGAGCACTTTGAGGGCCAGGAAAAACGCCGGCGCCTTAAAAATCGAGAATTACACTGAATCCAACTTCGAGGGCTGGATGAGTAAAACAAGAAATATCTGGAAGGGGTTGGTTGCGATTGAAGGCATCGATGGCTCTGGAACAACCACGCTGCTTAGCTCGCTGGAGAAATCCTTGAAGGGTAAGAATATACGATTTGGCGCCGAACCTACAAACGGAAATATCGGAGAGGTGATACGAGATGCGCTTTCGGGACGCAAAGCAGTGACTCCAAAAACTTTGGCGCTCCTTTTTGCAGCTGACAGGCGTGAACACATATACGGCGGAGGTGGAATTCAAGAGGGTCTGGATTCGGGACTTATCTATATCACGGATAGATATCTTTTCTCGTCGCTGGCCTACCAGACACTTTCTGTGGATTGGCACTGGGTGGATCAGCTGAACTCAGAGTATCCTCTCCCGAGTCACATGGTTTATCTCAGAATACCTGTGGAACATGCCTTAGAGCGCATCTCGGCGCGTGATGAGAAGGACATTTTCGAAACGGCTGAACTGCAGTACAAGGTTGCCGAAGGCTACATGCGATCAATCGAGAAATACCGGGATTCAGGCATAAAAATTCTTGAAATTGATTCCCGTGGAAACTTGGAAGAAACTTGCGCCGCGGTATTGAATTTCATCGGTGAACTATTTTGACATTAACGGAACTGTAACTGAAACCTAACTGAATCAACGGCATATCAATACCGATAAATATACAAGATGACGCAGCTTAGGCGGATTGTAGTATTTTTCGCCCTTCTAATGTTTCCCGTAGTTAACCTACCTGCGTGGAAGATTGAATACGCGGAACAGTTCTATAAGCTCTATCACAAGCACATGTACAGCTACCCAGAGGAAAGCGCGGAAAATCTCTGGTATCTGTCGATGGCTCTGCGATCGCCGTTCGCAAACCCTCTTAACGCTCTGGCAAAAATAGAAAATGAACTCGAGTGGGCAAAATACAGAAATCTATTCTCGATGCATCTGCATCTGCGAATTATCAACGAATACCTTAATCTGGCCGCCAAATACGATAAGTTCAACGCATACTTTTACAATTATCCGTGGAAATCGGCGAATCTTGACAGCCTCAAAATCGCCGAAGCCTACTACAAACTGGCGCTTGAATCTTGGGAAGCTGCTCGCCTGTATGGCGAAACCGCACGAGAGCAAAGATTCAGATGGTTTCATCTGGATGAAATTCAATTCTGGGAAGACGAGGCTTTTCGCATAGAAAACGGGGAACTCGATTACGGCGATATCATTGCAGTCCATCTTGCTCGCCTGGAGCAGGTTCGCAGTGAATTCGCTTCAATGGACTACGATACCTATTAGACTACTTTGTGGAATTCTTCGAGCTTCTGCTCCCCTCTATCTGATTAACATCGCATCGCCGTAGGAAAAAAACCGATAATTCTCTTCTATCGCGATGTCATATGCTTCCAGCAAGCGTTTTCTGCCCAGAAAGGCCGATACCAACATCAATAAGGTGGATTTGGGTGTATGGAGATTTGTGAAGAGCTGATCGACTACCTTGAATCTGTATCCCGGGTAAATGAATAAATCTGTCTTCCCAGCCCCGCTTGCCAGTTTGTTTGAGCTCCAGGAAGTTTCAAGAGTTCGCACTGTCGTGGTTCCCACGGCTAGCACCTTCCTGCCATCCTTCTTGGCTGCGGTGATTTTTTCTGCAGTTTCATAAGGGATATTATAGCTTTCAAGATGCATGATATGATTTTGAATATCCCTTTCCCTTACCGGGCTAAAGGTTCCAAGTCCAATCTGAAGAGTAATCCAGCAGATCTCGATGTCATTTTCACGCAGAATCTGCATTATCTCCTGAGTGAAGTGCAGCCCGGCGGTGGGAGCCGCCGCGGATCCAATATTTCTGCTGTACACGGTCTGGTAGCGCTCTTCATCCTCGCGATTATCCAGTCTGCCGATATACGAGGGAAGCGGGATATGTCCACTTTTTTCGAACCAGGATTCATCCGGGATTGGATTCAGTTTTATCGTACATAAATTTTCCGATCGAAGATTGGTAATGGTTCCCAAGATGTCTCCCGGGAAAAACCAATTCTGGCCAATGCGTTTCTTCCTCATCCTGTTTACGATGCAATTCCATTCTCCCTCGCGAGTCTGATGCAGAAAAAGGAACTCCGAGATGCCCTCAGTGTCAGATCTTCGAGCATATACTCTGGCTTTTCGAACTTTGGTGTCATTAAAAACCATCACCGTACCGGGGCTTAAGAAATCTGGCAGTTTAATCATCGCTGTATGCTGCGGCGGGCCATCTTCGTTCCTGTCACAAACTATCAAGCGGCTATCGCCACGCCTGCCGGATGGAACCTTCGCTATTAACTCATCTGGAAGATTAAATGAGAAAAGGTTGGCTTGCACCTGGTTTCCGTCCGAGATGCCTATGCGCTAAATCCGTTACAACACGACCGCGTGGGGTTCGCGCCAGAAATCCTTTCTGAATGAGATAAGGCTCATAGAAATCTTCGAGAGTATCAATTCCCTCGCCTATGCTTATTGCAAGTGTTTCGGCCCCCACGGGTCCTCCTCCATAATTATCGATTATGACTGTCAGAATCCTCCTGTCCTGTTCCTCCAGGCCCTCAGTGTCAATCTTCAACCTTTCCAGCCCGGACTCGATGATTCTTTGATTAATCGAATCAACACCCTTCACCTGGGCAAAATCCCGCATCCTCCTAAGAAGTCGGTTTGCCACTCTCGGAGTTCCTCGACTGCATCGTGCAAGCAAGCTTGAAGCATTCTTTTCGATAGTTATATCTAAAATCCCTGCAGTCCGCCGAAGTATCCACTCAAGCTCAACTGGTTGATAGAATTCTATACGAATCGTTATTCCGAAGCGAGAGAACAGCGGGCTCGTAACCTTACCCGGTTTAGTTGTAGCGCCTACCAGCGTAAACGGCGGCACAGGTATTCGCACTGTTCGAGCAGCCGGCCCCTGACCGATTATCCAATCGAGCTCATAGTCTTCCATCGCGATGTAAAGCATCTCCTCAATTGCCGGTCTCAATCTATGAATCTCATCGATAAAAAAAACGGTATTCTTTGGTATGGTGGAGAGCATGCCGGCAAGATCTTTCGGCCTCTCTATCGCGGGCGCACTGGTAATCTTGAGCTCAGCTCCAAGTTCATTGGCTACAATATAGGCCAGAGTGGTTTTCCCCAATCCCGGGGGGCCGCTCAAAAACACATGGTCAAGAGGCTCTCCACGAGTTTTGGCCGCATTGATAAATATGGAGAGATTGGCTTTAAGTTCCTTTTGTCCCTGAAAATCCTTCAGGAATTTCGGTCTCACACCGATATCCAATCCATCCTCACCCAATGCGGCTGTTGGCTCGAGCGGTCTATCATTCATCTATTTCATCACCCTATAATCAGCTCATTGCCACTATCGCTCGTCGAAGAATCTCCTTTTCTCTCTCATTGGAGCTTAAGTCGTATAACTCAGGACTCCTAAGAATGGAACTAACAACCTTACCTGCCGCCTTGGATTCAAAACCCATAGCAACCAATGCATCAACCACTTCCTTCTCCTGACTGGAAACTACGCCTTCCAAGTCATCCGCATCAACCAACGAGCCGCGAAGCTGGAGCACAATTTTTTGCGCAGTCTTCTTGCCGAGCCCTGGTATGCGCTCCAGCACAGACAAATCTTCAGAATCAAGAGCCCTTAAGAAACGTGAAGGCGTAGTCCCCGACAGTATCTTCCTAGCTAGTGAGACGCCAACGCCGTTGACAGTCTTCAGGGCAAGAAAAAGTCTGCGCTCTTCGAAGGTAGAAAAGCCAAACAACTTCATTAAGTCCTGGGTATGGTGAAGATGCGTATAAACCAAAACCTCTTCGCCAACCTGTGGAAGCGACGAAATAGAAGTAGACGTAGTATCTATCGCCCATTCCAAACCGCCACAGTCGACACCAACCTGATCTTCGGATTTATATGTCAGTGTGCCTCGGATGCTGTTGAGCATAGCCCCCCATGGTGGATAAAAGTTATGGCCGCAGCAAGCGCATCGGCTGCATGATCAGGCTTCGGTATCTGGGGCAACCCCAGCAGAATTTTGACCATCTTCTGAACCTGTACTTTCTGCGCCCTGCCCGATCCTACTACCGACTGCTTAATAACCAATGGAGAATACTCACCAATCGTCATACCCCACCTGGCCGCGGCCAGCAAAACAACACCGCGAGCCTGAGCGACCGCCATCGCCGATGAGACATTTTTCAGGAAATACAGAGTCTCAATCCCGAGGGCGATGGGCCTAAGCCTGTCGATAATGGCATCGAGCTCGTTATAGAGCGCAAGAAGGCGTCTGGCCGGCAAATCAGCCCGATCGCTGCTTATACTGCCATGCTCGACATGTCGATGGCGGGCACCAGTGGTATCAACAACACCCCACCCAATATGCGTAAAACCAGGATCGACACCCAGCACCCTGCTATTCACTTACGGTATCTCAAAATTATCCGGGATATCAAGATTGGAAGCAACTGACTGAATATCATCGCTATCCTCCAACAATTCTATCAAACGCAACACCTTAGCCGTCCCCTCATCATCGAGTGTGATGGTATTCTCCGGCACCAGGCTGAGCTCCGCGCTTAACTGTTCAAACCCAGAGGATTGTAAGGATTCAATTACATTTACGAATTCCTCGGGATTTACGATCACCTCGATAACCTCACCCTCTTCGGCAATATCTTCCACGCCAGCTTCCAGGGCGGTCTCAAAGAGAGCATTTGAATTTACGCTGGCAGATTCATAAACAATAATTCCCTTTCGATCGAACATGTATGAAACCGAACCATTGGAGGCTAGTTGCCCTCCACCCCTGGACAGCACGGCTCGGATATCAGCAGCTGTTCTGTTTTTATTGTCTGTCAGCGCCTCAATCATCAAACCCACCCCACCGGGAGCATAGGCTTCGTAACTCAGCTCAACATAATTCGACTCCTCGAGATTGCCTAACCCCTTCTTAATGGCACGCTCAATACTCTCTCTTGACATGTTGGCTGCCTTTGCCCTCGCCACAACCGTTCTCAGCCGAGGATTCATTTCCTCATCTCCACCCCCGATACGTGCCGCAACAGTTATTTCTTTTGCAAACTTGGTAAAAACCTTTCCACGCTTGGCATCGGTTGCATTCTTCTTATGCTTAATCGAACTCCACTTACTATGGCCAGACATCTTTTGAGGGAACCCTTCCTAAATGAGAAACCGCACGACTATGTGCCAGTAAAAACTATTTCGAAAACAGTATCATCGCCAAAGTTCACATGTCAAGATTGGCTCATTCCGCCAAGGCCAATCATAGGAGGCGGGCCAGTGAGATTAATCCATTTCCAGGACAATGTCCGCCGATATCGAGTCAACAAAATCCATGCCTTCGGCACTGGGCCGAATTCCATAAGCGTCTGATATCAAATCTCCCGAATCAACCCTGAGGCAAAGGGTTTTCGGCACAAGTTTCGCAGTGTCCAATTCCAAGTCTCTGTCAAATCGTTCAATTGATTTCTTCTGACATTCGCATACCCAAATATTCCAATCACAGAATCTCAAGAACGCTTAACCTGGATTCCATATTAGGAATCTGTCGACAATGCAAGCCAGATTAGCAAATTGTTTGGTTCAGCCCGACGAACAGCGGGGGCCCACATTGCCGGGAATGGTTGAGAAAGCTCCTGATTCTACGCCTATGCTGCATCCTCATAAAGCATAGGAAAGCATATGCACCCGACTCCTCACCTGGGATCGCAAAATTGGAAACCTCATAATAGCGAGTATAGCCAATTTCCTTGAGGCGTCGCAGAGACGATTTCCATTTCCTCATAAACACCAGGGCCGACATCGAATACAGTGATTCCAGGAAGGAGCGGGGCGTGGGGGGAGAAACCCGAGGTTACCCCCGCCTATATGAATCGTACCAATTCTCAGCGGCTTCAATTTGAATATATTTGAGGTTTCCAGCGATATTCAGAATCCCATGGTTCCAGTTATAATTTATCCGTTGAAGGCAGTGCTGTAAAAATCGCAGTAGTGAGAACGCTTCATTCAGAAAAAAACATGTGAGGTGAAGTGAAAGGCTATCGAATTTTGCCGAAGGAGCTGGGCGGCCAGTATGAGAAGAGTACTTGTCCATAGAGGTTGTCACTCGTAACGGTTCCCCAATACCGGGAATCATTCGATCCAGCACGGTTGTCGCCAAGAATGAAATACTCGTCCTCGCCCAGCACAACTGAATTCATATCCCCAAAGAGCTGCATGTCCAGGGTCCATCCCCTGGGCAAAACTTCCAATACCAAGTCGTAAGCCTTCTTGCTCACCTCAAATTCGCTGACAAAAAAATCCTCTCCCATCCCCTTGATATAGGCAACCGATTTCTCTATCCGTATTGTATCACCCGGAACGGCAATCACACGCTTGAGCATCAAATTGTTCTCCCACTCCTCGCGAGAGAAGGAACCCAGCATAAGGGTTTGAAAAGTCACCAGTCGAAGAAGCGAATCCAAAATCCTAAGATACCAGGGTTGCATTTCCATATAGGGTGGTCGAAAAATAATGAAATCGCCTCTGCTTGGCGGAAATTTCAGAGTCCCCCCCCTCGTTCGAATCAGATATGGACGAACAAAAAATCGCGAGCCGGCAGGATATCCGGGACTCATTGAATCAGTTTCCAGCTTCCAGGTTTCAACAAAAAACGATGTGAACAGAAGATAGCCCAGAAGTATCACTAACACCCTTTTCAGCATGCGCGATCGTCGCCGCTTGTAGCTTTGCCTGTTTCTGTAAGATAATTTCGACGGAGACATCACCGGATGCTGCCAATGCGCTTAATAGGCCAATAGATGAAGAGGGCACGCCCTAAAATCTTCTTTGAACTAACAGGTCCGAAGTAGCGACCATCCAATGAATCGCTCCGATTGTCGCCAAGAGGCAAAAGCCAATCCTCAGGCACATAAATCCCACGTTCATAAGCAGCACTGGCATAGCCTGCCTCTTCATCATGGGGGAAAAGCAATTGATATGCATCAAAATCCAAACGCTCCATTTCATACTGATCCATCATCGTCTTTTTTAACGGGGACACCCAGTCTACTGCCGCCCTCTCAACAAGCGTACGATCGGTAATCAAACCAGTCCTATCCAGATGAAACATTTTTACAGTCGCATCCACTTTATCGTAATATTCTTCGTCGAGAAGCAGGTGGCTGCCGTATTTCTGATTCGTAAATGCCTTGAAATCCTTCTCCTCCATCAAAACAGGCCAACCTTTCGGCTGAATGTATAGTTTTCCCCGGCGAGACAAAACACGATCACCATCCATGGCAACCTGCCGCTTTATCAGAAATTGATGGGCTGTATCCCCCCCTCTAATTCGATTCAAATCCAAAAACGAAAGTGAAACCATATAGAGCACCCGCTGAGCAATCTCATGGAAAAGCGAAGGGCTCTCATACTCTGGATTTTCGAAAACAATCACCTCACCCCGCCGAGATTCCCTGAAAGCCGGTATTTTACCCATGCCCGGCAGTAATTCCGGCCCAAAAATAACTTTATCAACAAAAATTCTATCGCTCTTGCTCACCTGTCCGCTGTAGGGGTCTCTTCCACCAATTAGCGTGTCGCGCATCGAACCCGAGGGTATCTGATAAGCCTGGAGCAGATACTGATTGAGAATCAGAACCACTGCCACTGCCCACAGAAACGCATCTATCCACTCCATCAGAGTCCCCCGTCTCATATGCTTTCGCTTCTTTCTCTCCAACCTCCTAGCCCTTCTAGTGAGAAGATTCTCCGTCCAATCCCGCAAGACATCCAAGAAATTCGAGCTTTTATCACCTTTCATGCGTCATATCTTATCAGGCAAACCCTGTAATCTGCCACCACATTCAAAATCATGAAGAACCATTGACCACTTTTCCAGCACAAAATTATAATCAGCGCCATGTCCGCTCAGAAAAAGCGCACAAAGAGCCGCTCTCGCTCGGCGACTCCTATCGAAAATATAAGAATAGTCCTAAAACCAATTCTTGGTATCCAACCCCGCATATACGTTCTATACATATGGTTGATTCTGATTGCGCTTGCTGTTTTCCTGCTGCTCATCCTGCCGGGGATAAGGTACAACGGCATAAGACTCACCGTCGAAAGCATTCCGCCCGACGCTTCGGTAATCATAGATGGATATCGCCTTGGTTCCACAGGAGAGGTGATTTTTGTGCCGCGCGGAAAACGGGAATTGAATGTGGAACGTTTCGGATTTGTTCCCCATAGGGAAACCGTTGACTTCCGTGGTCGAATATTTGCATCCAAACTCTTCCCGCTAAGTCTGGAACTAGATGTTGTGCTGGACGCGATAGAAGGGTACGACCACCTGGGCAGGGGAGTAAAGGAGTTCGCCGCCTGGGCAGAAACAGGGCCTGAACGGAAAAGATATGCAATTCCACCTGTGCTAACCGGCGCGGCGCGGGATGCAATCCGCAGCGGAAAGGAATCAGACCAATCCTTTATCACCGCGGCCCTGCCTATCTGTGTTGACGAGCGCCATCTCGTCGACATAATCCGTGCAGATTTCATCCTTGAAAACAAAGGTATACCCCCCGGATTGGGCAGCATAGCAAGAACAGCCATCTCTAATGCAGATTTCCCCATCTCCGCTAACGCTGTACTGGAACTGATAGACGAGAAGCGATTGTCATCATTGGGTTTAGAAAGAGCATCCAGAAACGGGAGCTTTCTCAGCATCGCTGAGAACACAGAAGCATTCTACACGGGAAGGAACGCCCCTGCCTCGACTGCTGTCTATGGCAACATCGCATTCGTTACATTGGAAGGCATCACCGCACCCCTGGGCGATATGGAATTCTACACTCAACAAGAGAAGGTTCGCAGAGGAGCTATTCCCATCAGGGCCGCAATCGATACCTTCCAAATATCCACCACCGAAATATCCAACGCGCAGTTCACAGTCTTCCTGGATGAGAATCCCGAATGGGCAGTAACAAACATCGAATCATTGAAATCCCAGGAGCTTGTCGACGAAGATTATCTCTCGAGTTGGTCTTCAAGAGCACCTCCAACCGGACTTGGAAATTTTCCCGTTACCGAAATTTCATGGTATGCTGCCCAGGCCTACAGCGAATGGTTCACCAGACGTTATCTAGAGGACAGTCAGGCGCGTCTGCCCTCTGAAGATGAATGGGAGCTAGCCGCCCGCCAAAACCAAATTGTTCAAAACACCTCTAATCTGCCCGTGGGCATAAAACCAGTCAATGCCGCCGACAGCGGCTCCATTGGCATAACAGGCATGGCCGGCAATGTCCGCGAATGGTGTTTCAATCCTTATCGAATCAACGAAAACCGCTTCCGTTCCGCAGATGGCCGAAATAATTTCCTGGATCCCAGCGGACCCTATGCACTCCTAAGTCGCCCTGTTCGCGGAGGAGCACATATTGACGACAGCCTCGAATACCCTGCCGCTGTCCGCGGCCGTCTGCACGCAAATCGCACAAGCCCCGTAATCGGTTTCCGCATTGTGGTTGTCCCTAGATAGCTGCAGAAACGGTGCCACTGTGTGGCTGCTTCACACCAACCTTCTATGTTGACCTCTGACATGGCATGTGCGAACATCCGTTCCAATGGGCGGCAAAAAGAAAAGAGCGAAAACTCCCGGTCTTCTCGGAGATAACCGAAAAGCCCGTTTTCTCTACACGATAGAGGATACCCTGGAGTGTGGCATAGAACTCCGGGGAACTGAGGTGAAATCAATCAAAGCAGCCAAGTTCGACTTCTCCGACTCCTTTATCGAAGCAAGTGGCGGGAAACTCACCCTTCGCAATCTCAGTGTTACTCCGTACAACCATGCCAGTCTATTCAACCACAAATCCGATCGCCCGCGGCAACTGCTAGCTCACAAAAAGGAAATTCTGAAACTTGAGCACAAGGTCAATGAAAGGGGCTTCACCCTCATACCTTTAAAATTCTACCTCGTCCAGGGAAGGATAAAGGTTGAACTTGCCCTCTGCCGCGGGAAAAGACTGGTTGACAAACGCCAAAGCATTAAGGTGCACGATATTCAGCGCGATATCGACCGTGATTTCAAAAACCGCTAGGCAGCTAACGGGAAAATCCCCCCCCTGTTAACCCGTTAATGAGAAGAGAGAGAAATCTGCCATTTATGAGAAGAAGCTTACCGCTAGCGCGGGAATTCTTTGCAATTTGCGTTCTATTGTAAGAAAACTCGGCGTTCCTTATAAAGTCCCTTATAAAGTCCCTTATAAAGTCGAGATGCAAATTCATTCAAGCTTCTCACCAAACCTGACAAAATATTGTAGTACTATCTCACGCAGGCTGTTTTGTTTCCCCGCAAGATTGTTTCATCCTTGATTAATCCTTGATTATTCTCCACTTTTTACTTGACCGTTCATAGCATTCAGTGTATTCTTGCGTCCTTGGGGGTGCCCCGGTTTCGACGGGGAGATACAGGGGGTAGTATTGCAGGTGGAGCGCCAACTCCTAAAACTAGCGCACATTCAAGTGCCAAAATTGAAGATGAGATAGTTGTCGAATTCGACAATGCTCTCGCCCTGGCTGCATAAAAAGACAGCCACGGAGTCCCAGTACGCGGTTCTTGAGGACTGGTAACTCTGACATAAATCAGAACTAACCTGGGTGTCGGCCCGAGGTAGCCTGGGGACATTAATCGGGATAAGACGCGGGCGGAAGTTGGCCGCTTGCTTCGCGGACGAAAATTTATCGGCTAACTATACCTGTAGATATGCTATTTTCAGCTCACCGGACGCGGGTTCAATTCCCGCCACCTCCATCTGAAGAGGCCAAAGAGCACAGTGTCTACTCATAAGAAGAGTATGGCAAAATGCTGACTGTTTTAGTTCTTATAGAGAACGCGGGGGATTGGTCCATGAGGGACTCAGATGATGAGCTGTTCACTGACTCATATCAATCCCATGACTAAAGGACAGAACCCTTAGCGAATGACGGGGGGGAAATTCATGGCGTTTCATGGCGTTAATAAAGCTCGACCATGCATACTGCCACGAATTCGACAGTGTACTGACAATCTATCAGGTGCGTGACTTACATTTCGATGACGATGCGAGCTTCGATGCCCGTAATGCCAAATTCGAATGCCCCGATGAAGACTGCAATGCACCTCTGGTCGGCGTCAACCATGCCAGTGTTAAATTCAAGAATACGCCTCACTTTCGCCTGCTGATCGACCATAAACACTCGGAAGCTTGTGACTATGGGAACGAAAGCAACATGAAGGCCTCTGATGAATCAAAAAGGAAAGGCACTGAAAGGAATTACAAGGCATCCTATCATCCAGAAGTGCTGCTGCTCGAAAGGCAACCGCCTCCTTCCGGTACAGGGAAGCCGAAGAAAAAGAGAAAGGCAGCCAATCCCCAAACCACTGTCGATGCCTCACTCTCGAATAGCAATAGTGACAATTTTTCCCCCCATAAAACCAGCTGCCTGGAACATGTCGTCGAAATATGGGTGTCGAATGACGCAGAAGTTTTGCAATATTTACCACTTACCATTGGTGACAAAAACAAAAATTACCAAAATGCCTTCAAAAACATCAATTCTTTCACCGATGAAGAAGGCTTGATTTACTGGGGACATGTCAAATCAATCAAAGATTATGGCAAGAATTATGCCATTACATTTAAGGAGCGTCCCTGGTTCGAAGGTGAAAATCGTCAGATATCCATCTACATCCGAAATGAATTGATCGAAAGCTACCGAAAAAGAAAAATGTTCCGGAGCTGGATCGACTCATTGCTCAAAGATGGTGTTAGTGGCGTTAAATGCTTTTTCGTTGGCACATACCCCACCCTGAAAGAAGTTCCAGTAAAGACCAGTACAGGCTCTTTTTGTCCACTGGAAGTTCATCTTAAAAATCTGGATCACCTGGTGTTGAGATTTAACGGAGATGGAAAAGATTTGTAACGACGCTTTTTGAGCAGAATAAAGATATCGGCCAGACATTGGAAGATGCTTACCGTGGTATCGAACTCGCTAACCCTCAACTACATGGCATTTTTGGCGATGCCGGCTGGATCAGCAAGAAACGTCTATCCGACGGACTGTTAAGCACCTTGCTTAACCACTTCAACAAAGTGAATCTCGGTGTTGCCTCTGTTCGTGATGATGACATGAGGCGTGCCTGTGAATATCTGATTAAACGCTTTGCCGATAAAGTCAATAAAAAAGCCGGTGAGTTCTATACGCCACGAACGATAGTCCGACTGATGGTGAATATCTTTGATCCACAAGCAGGTGAAAGTGTTTATGACCCAGCTTGCGGTACTGGCGGCAGCTGAAGGCCAAGATGGCCTTTTCTCTTGCGGACATACCATAAGCCTCAACCATATTCTCCGGGGCAGTTTACGCCTTCCCGGTGGATAGGGACGGCAGGAAATTCGGCTAAATTCGATTAAATCCGGGAGGAAAACCTGATTTTTTCATTTCACCTGTATATCCTTAAACCTGTTTAACCTAATGTAGCCGGATTGCCCCTCATGGGATGTTGTCCGGTTAAACAAATGACGAGCCGTTTGGACGGCCCTCAAAGAATAATGGAGTTGAAAATGGAAGACAGATGGTTGTCCGTAGATGAAATTGAAGGTGTCGCACGCTGGGGGCCATTGAGCGAAATCGAAGAGAACGACTTCAATTTGAACATTGCCCGTTATGTGCAAAAGCCATTTGAAGAAGGAACCACCACAGTAGAAGAAGTCTTAAAAGATTTCCAAAACAAATTGGCAGCTCTTGAACAAGCCGAAGAGGAGCTTGAAGCCTTGTTGATTAAGGAGGATTTCGAAGTATGAAGTTGGAAAAAGCCTTTTCAGAAGACCTTGCGCTAAACATAACAGCGCAAGAAGCAGATAAACAGTTTGCAAAAGGAAACATTGAATCCAAATTTAGCTTTCAGTGTCCTGGTAAAAACTGCGATGCAGCGGTTACCTGTGCCAATTTAGATCGCCCTAAAGAAAAAAGAAAACGCAATCCATATTACAAAGCTGTCGGCAAACACAGTTCCAGATGCGATATAGCAAAAAACATTGAGACCCGGAAGAAGGGCTCAAGAGTCAGAACTGACATTGACAGCGATGAATATGTTGATCGTACCATTCTCTTAGATCTGCAACCGCCAAGCACTAAAAGACCCGAGCCAACAGGTAACATTCAAGGTGCAGATGATGCAGAAGGAAGAGCTCGGCCAAGCAATAATCCAGAATCTGGCGAGCACAGCATTCAACGCTCAAAAAGGCCCTCGTCAATGATTGATGATTTTTTAGCGAAAAAGTCATACCCGGTAAGGATTCCTGGAAACGGTGTAATTGACATCAATGATTTGTTCATCGAAATCAATGGGCAAGACTTATCTGACTTCAAAAACGAGTTTAGAATCTACTACGGCAAAGCCTGGTTCAATAAAAAAGAGAGTTATTATTCCATCGTTTTTGATAACAAACTCACATCAGGTGAGATTACCAAACGGCCCTCAGCTTATATGTCGATGGATAAGGCAAAAGAGTCTGGCTTCAAGCGTTTTAAGGTTGAGGAACTAGAAAACTTAGCTGATAGGACCCCCAAAACGGTCTTTATTCTCTCCGAGACTAAGCCGGAGGTAAAAAATGGCTATATCAATATAGGGTGTAGAGGCCCAGAGCATTTGCATTACCGACAATGAAAAAAATGAATTGAGAGAATCTGCTCCGGGGTGCCGCCACAGACCGGTTGGAGGCATTCGATCCCAATGGCCGCTGTGTTTATACGCGGGTTTTGGTGACGGTGGAGACCAACGACTTGATCTGGCCCGTTTGGCTGTACAATTACAAGCTCGGCCATAATACGGAAAGGATTGCCTCTGGACGCTGGTATCCAGCAAAATAGAATGAAATCGGCTCAAATCGGCAAAGAATATTTGACATCTGGCGTTCATCTAAGCATATTTGCAAGGTGAATTAAAGTGGGAGTGTTGTATTTGCGGCATTCCTTAACTGCCTCTGTTGAGGCCATGGTAAAACGCAATAGCCCCCAAGAGGAGTATGAGACATGGCAGAAATAGATGATCGCTGGTTGTCAGTAGACGAAATATGCAAATACCTCGGGATCGGTAAGGATACCGTCTACAAGTGGATCGATAAGCACGGCATGCCCGCTCATCGCATGGGCCGCCTGTGGAAATTCAAAAAAGATCAGGTGGACAAGTGGGTTGAGGCAGGCGGAACCAGTTCCACACAAGACAATCCGGAAGATGAAAACAATTAACCGGTCCGTTGAGGATTTATAATGGCGAAGAAAGCGACTAATAACAATTCACCTGCTCGCAAAGCGAAGGCAGGAAAACAGAAGAGCTTTGAGGAAACCCTTTGGGATTCCGCGAACAAGCTGCGCGGCAGTGTTGAACCTTCAGAATACAAGCATGTGGTGCTGAGTCTGATCTTCCTGAAGTTCGCGTCGGACGAATTTGAAGAACGTATGCAGGAATTGATCGACGAAGGTCAAGGCGACTATGTCGACATGGTGGAATTCTATACCATGAAGAACGTCTTCTATCTGCCGGAAGAGGCCCGCTGGAGCTTTATTAAAAAACACGCCAAGCAGAATGATATAGCCGTCAAAATCGATACCGCTCTCTTCACCGTTGAAAAAAACAACAAAGCCCTGAAAGGCGCACTGCCGGACAACTACTTTTCACGCCTTGGTCTTGATGTCAGCAAACTGGCTGCTCTCATCGACACTATCAATAACATCAATACTCTTGCTGACAAGTCGCAAGATATTGTCGGGCGGGTTTATGAGTATTTCCTGAGTAAATTTGCTCTCGCCGAAGGCAAAGGCAAGGGAGAGTTCTATACCCCAAAAAGCATAGTAGATCTGATTGCTGAAATGATTGAGCCCTATAAAGGCAAGATTTATGACCCTTGTTGCGGTTCGGGCGGTATGTTTGTTCAGTCCATGAAATTCGTGGAAAACCATCAGGGAAACAAAAAAGACATTTCCATTTACGGACAGGAATATACCGGAGCAACCTACAAACTGGCCAAGATGAACCTGGCCATTCGTGGCATTGCCGCCAACCTTGGTGAAGTTGCCGCAAACACCTTCTCGCGTGACCAGCACAAAGACCTAAAAGCCGATTACATCATGGCCAATCCGCCGTTCAATCAAAAGGACTGGCGAGCATCCGATGAGCTGACCGATGATTCACGTTGGTCAGGCTATGAAGTGCCGCCAACCGGCAACGCCAACTACGGCTGGATTCTGCACATCGCATCCAAATTGTCAGAAAACGGTGTGGCCGGATTCATTCTGGCAAACGGTGCTCTCTCCGGGGACAACACAGAGAAAGAAATCCGCAAAAAGATGATCGAGAATCACCTTGTGGAAGCTGTGACAATACTGCCCCGAAACATGTTCTATACCACCGACATCAGTGTGACACTTTGGATTTTAAACAAGAATAAGAAGGCCAGAACCGTTGAGCACTTGCCTGCTCGTGGCGCGCAAGCAGGTGGTGATCTTTCCCGCCACTATCGCGACCGTGAAGGCGAAGTCTTATTTATGGATCTCCGTCAGATCGGTGAGCCTTTTGAGAAGAAGTATACTCAGTTTCCAGACGAACACATTCAGGAGATAGCAAAAACGTATCATACATGGCAGCAAACCATAGCTGATACGGAATACGAAAATGTTCCTGAGTATTGCTATTCAGCGAATATCGATGAGATCAGAGCTAAGGACTACTCTCTTGTTCCAAGTAAATATATCGAGTTTGTAAACCGGGACGAGAATATCGATTTCGATGAAAAAATGGCTGGTCTGCAGGCGGAGTTTACAGATTTGTTGAAGGCAGAAGAAAATTCAAAGAATGAACTGCTGAATGTATTCAGGGAGCTGGGATATGAGATCAAGCTATAAAAAACTCGGCCCCTTTATTCGGGAGGTTAAAGTTAAAAATAGTGACCTGCAGGTGGATAAGTTGCTTGGAGTTAGCATTACAAAAGAATTTATTCCATCTATTGCTAACACAGTCGGCACAGACATGTCCAAGTATAAAATTGTACATCAGAATCAATTTGCCTATGGACCTGTTACATCCAGAAATGGGGACAAAATTTCAGTGGCTCTGCTTCAAGAAGAAGCGTGCATTATTTCTACGTCTTACACAGTTTTCGAGATCGTTGATCAGCAGAAGTTATTACCTGAATATCTGATGATGTGGTTCCGCCGTCCGGAATTCGACCGTTATGCTCGTTACATGTCACACGGCAGTGTTCGGGAAATATTCGGCTGGGATGAAATGTGTGACGTTGAACTTCCCGTACCAACCATCGAAAAACAAAGGGAGATTGTTCGGGAGTACCACACCATTGTGGACCGGATTAAGCTGAACGAACAACTCAACCAGAAGCTGGAAGAAACTGCGCAGGCTATCTACAAACAGTGGTTCGTTGATTTTGAATTTCCCATGTCCAAAGAGCATGCCACTGAAATCGGCAAGCCGGAAATGGAAGGCAAACCCTACAAATCCGGCGGCGGCAAAATGGTCTGGAATGACGAACTGGATCAGGAGATCCCGGAGGGGTGGGAAGCAGATAGTTTAACTAAGGTTTTTACGCTAAGTGGCGGAGGAACACCTAAAACAGATATTCCTGAGTACTGGAGAAATGACATTCCCTTCTTCACAGGAAAAGATGTGACTACCAATTACTACACATTATCAACCGAGAAAAGCATCACAAGACTTGGACTTTCAAAATGTAGCACAAAACTTTATCCAGCCAATACAACACTTGTTGTGTCAAGAGGGGCAACTACAGGCGTTTTAGCTCTTTCAGCTACAGAGATGGCAATGAATCAAAGTTGTTATGCTTTTCTTGGCAAAGGAGATGACTCTTTTTTTGTGCACCAAACAATGCTGATGATAATGGGCGAGTTGAAAAGAAGTGCTACTGGATCAACTTTCAACGCTCTCGTAACAAGAGATTACGAAGAAATAAAAACAATAGCTCCTAATAAAACACATACAGTTTGTTTTAATAAATTTGCTGAAAGACTTTATAGCTTTTCTCTCAAGAAACTGGAAGAGATTGGTGTTCTAAGAGATCTGTTGGATACGCTTCTCTCCAAACTGACCAAAGCGGAGGCAACTGCATGACCATTGCCGCCGGAACCATTCAATACGAATTAGGAACCGCACCGATAACCGGATGCGGCCTGCCTGTGCGTGTCCGCACCTGTCTGCAACAGGCAGGCGCAGACAGGCTTCTCTTATTCTGCCGATGAGCTTGACACTGCATTGTCCGGCTCTGTTGCAGGTTATGAATGGGAGGCTGGGTTATGAGTGCCAACTATCCAACTAAAATCTTTCTTGCCATGAAGAGTGGGAATGTTTGTGCGTTAAAGGATTGTCGTAAAGCGCTGACTTCGGATGGCGTGAAATCCAATCCTGCCGTTATTGGTGAGGCAGCTCATATTTACGGAGAAAGCCCGGGGACAAAAACAAAGCCTGCTTCCGCACGCTATCGACCGGACATGACAGATGATGAGCGAAATCATTACGACAATCTGATTTACCTATGCCCTTCATGTCACACGAAAATTGATAAGCAGGAGCAGGATTATCCTGCAGATGTCTTGTTTTCTCTAAAAACAGAACACGAATCATGGGTCGCTGAACAGCTCGATCAAGGCATGTCTGAAGTCTCCTTTGCAGAGTTGGAGATTGCAGCAAAAGCATTGGCATCAGGAAAGCTCTCTTCAAGTGGTGATGGTTTCGAGGTAATTCCTCCTGAAGAAAAGATCAATAAGAATGGGCTTTCGGATACTGTTCGATCTGATATCGCCATGGGTTTGAGTAAGAGTCATGAGGTGGAACGGTTTCTCGCAAACATGGCCACAAATGTTGATGAAGAGTTCCCAGAAAGACTTAGAAGTGGGTTCAAAACAAAATATCTCGAACTAAAGGAAACGTTGTCCGGGGATGAGCTTTTTATATCAATGCTCGAGTTTGCACAAGCCGGGCAAAAAGGATTCAGGCAACAGGCTGCCGCTCTGGCCATATTAAGTCACCTCTTTCACTTATGCGAGGTGTTTGAAAAATGATTATGCCATCAAAATACCTTCGTGAAGATGAGGCGTTAATTGGAGTAAGCGCTACGCTGCTTCCGCTTGTCGAAAAGTCCGGCAATTTATCTGCACTATGGGAGTCGGCCAAGAAGATCGATGCCATTGGTAATTTTGAGCGGTTCATTCTCGCTTTGGATTTGTTGTACCTGCTGAACCTTGTTGATTTGCATAATAATGAAATTGTGAGGGTTCAGGTATGATTCGTAAAATCTGGGCGAACGACAAACGGTTTAAACCTGTAGAGTTTTCTGCAGGATTGAATGTGATTCTGGCTGAGCGCACTCTGGAATCCGGTAATAAAGACACTCGCAACGGTGCTGGTAAAACTACGCTGCTGAACATTATTCATTTTTGTCTTGGTGCTGACCTGCACCGACTCAGCTTACCCAAAGATGACTTACAGGACTGGGCTTTCTATATCAGTCTGGATCTTTGCGGAGAGGTTTTGACTGCCAAGCGAACAATTGCAAACGCTAAAATCATCGAAGTTGAGACTGACATTCCCGGACTTCCGATAGCTCCTGAAGAGGATTCTGAAGGCGTTCTCTTTTATAAAAATGATGATTGGAAAAACCTGTTAGGCAAGTGCCTCTTCAAGATCCGGGAAGAATCTACAGCAAAGTACACACCTTCTTTCAGAAGCTTAATCTCATACTTTACACGCAGAGGGGCGGATGCCTATACAGACCCGTTTAAGTATTTCAGGAATCAAAAAACATATGACCTGCAAATCAATAATGCATACCTGCTGGGGTTGAATTGGTTGCACGCTTCAGAAGCGCAGGAGATCAGGGAAAAAGAAAGCGCTACAAAGGCTTTAAGTTCGGCGATCAAGGCGGGCATTGTGGCCTCTCAAGGAGAGTTGGAAGCGGAGCGGGTTCGTATCGAACGAGAGCTTAAGCAGGAATCGGATGCTATTAAATCTTTTAATGTCCATCCCCAGTATAAAGAATTACAGGAGCAGGCAGATCGATTAACCGGGGAAATGCATGACCTCGCCAATAAGGCTCTATTGTTAAGACGTAAGCAGGAAAGATATGAAAAAACGGTGTCGGAAGAAAAAACGCCCGATACCAGCTCAGTTGAGAAGCTTTTTTCAGAAGCCGGTATACACTTCGCTGACAACATAAGAAGATCACTTGAAGAGGCCAAAGGATTTCACAAAGCAATTGTCCAGAACCGCAAGCTGTTTCTTGAATCAGAGATCACCCAATTAAAAAATGCGTTAGCTTCAAGTGAAGAGAATATCAAGGCGACATCTGGTAAGCGGGCGGAACTTCTTCAGCTTTTAGAAACCCATGGGGCTCTGGAAGAGTTTTCTGTTCTTCAAGAACGTGTGGTTGAGAAAAAGGGGCAGCTTGAAGTCATAAGGAACAACATTTCCAATATCCGAGAGATGGCTCAACATAAAAAGGATATCAAGGCTTCAAAGATCGAATCAGAAACTAAGTTGCAGCGTGATTATGAGCAAAACCGAACCGAGTGGGAGAAAGCAGTCGCGCTATTCAACGAGAACTCGCAGGCATTGTACGATGAGCCCGGTGATCTGATTATCAACACGACTGACAATGGCTATAAGCTTGACGTTGAGATTCATAAAAGCAGCAGCGATGGTGTTGGTAAGATGAAAATATTTTGCTACGACCTGATGCTTGTTGAATTAATGAACCAACGAAGCGACATAGACTTTCTATTTCATGACAGCAGCATTTTTGATGGTGTTGATTCTCGGCAAAGAGCACTGGCGCTTATGCATGCGAATCGAAAAGCGCTGGAAAATAATTTTCAATACATCTGTGCATTGAATTCGGACATGATCCCCAGCGATGATCTTGTCGAAGGATTTACTATTGATGAATTTGTGCGGCTAACACTGAAAGACCAGAAGCCAGAGGATTCAACCTTGGGCTTTCATTTCGAGTTAGCCAAAAAGAAAAAGGGATAGCTCATGAGCACCAAATTTACGGAGGAAAAATTAGAACTTGCAATCATCGAGCTTCTGGAAGTTGAAGGCTACGAGCACGTTCTTGGACAAACTATAGCAAGGGAACCTAATGAGGTTCTGATCAAGGAAGATTTAAAGGCATACCTGTTTAATCGGTATGCGGCCGATAACATTACCTCGAGCGAGGTTGAGTCTGTTGTCCGTAAGCTGGAGGTTTTTTCCGCGTCAGATCTTTACGAAAGCAACAAGGCCATCATGAAGATGGTCTCTGATGGCTTCCTGTTGAAGCGTGAAGACCGCAGCAAGAAAGATCTTTATATCCAGTTGCTGGACTATCGGGATCTTACTGAACTGCGTGAGCCGAAGCCGACAGAGGTTGAAACCGTCGTTGCCGAGGAAGTTGCTCCTTACAATACCACCCACAACATCTACAAGGTGGTGAATCAGTTCGAAATCCTTGGATATGAAAAACGGATACCGGACGGCATCATATACATCAATGGTTTGCCCTTAGTTGTTTTTGAATTCAAAAGCGCCATTCGTGAAGAGGCAACCATCCAAGATGCCTATGTTCAGCTGACAACCCGGTACCGCCGGGATATTCCGGAGCTGTTTAAATACAATGCGATTTGCGTGATCAGCGATGGTGTCAATAACAAGGCCGGTTCTTTCTTTGCCCCGTATGAGTTTTTCTATGCGTGGCGCAAAACCGATGGCGCAGACCTTGTTGAAAAAGATGGCATTGATTCCCTCTACACTATGGTCAAGGGGCTGTTCAATCTGCATCGGATCAGAGACATTATCCGAAACTTCATCTATTTCCCGGACACCTCTAAAAAGGATGAAAAAATCGTCTGTCGCTACCCTCAGTATTATGCCGCCACAAAACTTTATGAAAATATAAAGTTGCATCGCAGACCCGAGGGCGACGGTAAAGGTGGTACCCACTTTGGTGCGACCGGCTGCGGAAAAAGTTTCACCATGCTCTTTTTAACCCGGCTATTGATGAAAAGCGTGGATTTTTCCAGCCCGACTATCGTGCTTATAACGGATCGGACTGACTTGGATGATCAGTTGTCCGGCCAGTTTACCAATGCGAAAGGCTATGTGGGTGATGAAAGCATCATCAGCGTGGAAAGCCGTCAGCACCTTCGTGAATTACTAAAGGGGCGTAACAGCGGCGGTGTTTTCCTGACCACGATTCATAAATTTACTGAAGATACCGAGCTGCTGACGGATCGCAGCAATGTGATTTGCATTTCAGACGAGGCTCACCGAAGCCAGGTCAATCTGGATCAGAAAGTTCGGGTTACGGAAAATGGTGTCACACGCACCTTTGGGTTTGCCAAATACCTCCATGATTCGCTTCCCAATGCAACCTATGTTGGCTTCACTGGAACGCCGATTGATGCAACGCTGGATGTGTTTGGTGAGGTAATCGATGCCTATACCATGACGGAATCCGTCAAGGATGAGATCACTGTTCGTATCGTTTATGAAGGCCGGGCTGCAAAGGTGCTGCTGGATAACAGCAAGCTTAAGGAGATTGAAGATTACTACGCCAAGTGCGCGGAAGATGGTGCATCCGACTATCAGATTGAGGAAAGCAAGAAGGCTAATGCCCAAATGAATGCCATTCTTGGTGATCCCGACCGGATCAAGGCGCTGGCTCAGGATTTTGTTAAGCACTATGAGAATCGTGTTTCAGAAGGTTCTACTGTTAAAGGCAAGGCTATGTTTGTCAGTTCAAGCAGGCAGATTGCCTATGACTTCTACAAAGAAGTTATCGCACTGCGGCCGGAATGGGCTGAAATAAAGGTATGTGAGGAAGGTGCTGAGCTGACCGAGAAAGAGCGCAAGGAAATCAAGCCAATGGAACGGATCAAGATGATCATGACCCGTGGCAAGGATGACCCAAAAAAGCTTTACGATATTCTTGGAAACAAGGACTACCGCAAGGAACTGGACAGGCAGTTTAAAAATGGGAAATCGAATTTCAAAATAGCCATAGTCGTTGATATGTGGCTAACAGGATTTGACGTCCCATTTCTGGATACCATTTATATCGACAAGCCAATTCAGCGGCACAACCTGATTCAAACCATATCCCGCGTTAACCGCAAATTTGAAGGCAAAGAGAAAGGTTTGGTGGTCGACTATATCGGCATCAAACGGCAGATGAATCAGGCACTTGCTCAGTATTCCAAGGCCGACAGCTCCAACTTTGAAGAAGTAAAACAGTCCATAGTTGTTGTTAAAGACCATCTGGATCTGCTCGGAAAGCTGTTCCACAAATTTGACAAAACCGCATACTTTTCAGGGTCCCCACCACAACAGCTTGAGTGCCTGAATATGGCTGCCGAATTTGTTCAGGTTACTCAGGAGATTGAAAAACGCTTCATGTATTTGGTTAAGCGTTTGAAAGCAGCCTATGACATATGTTGCGGAAGCGATGCTTTCAGCCAGACCGAACGGGATCATATTCACTTCTATCTCGCCGTAAGGTCTGTCGTATTCAAGCTAACAAAGGGCAATGCTCCTGACACCGCTCAAATGAACGCTCGTGTGCGAGAGATGATAAAGGAAGCCCTGCAAAGCGACGGCGTGGAAGAGATCTTGAAAATGGGTGAAGACCACGGAAAGGAAGTCGACATCTTTGATGATGAATACCTCGCCAAGATTGAAAAGATCAAACTGCCGAACACTAAGATAAAACTTCTGCAGCTGCTGCTTGCCAAAGCTATCGATGACTTCAAGAAGGTCAACAAGATCAAGGGGACAGACTTCTCAAAGAAATTCAAAGCCCTTGTAGAGAAATACAACGAACGCAAGGAACAGGATGTTCTGGTCAGCAACGTACTGGAGGACTTCACCGATGAGATCATCGATTTATTCCATGCGCTCAAAAAGGAAAAGGAATCCTTCGGCGACTTCGGCATCGACTTCGAGGAAAAGGCTTTTTATGACATCCTTATGGCTCTGGCGATCAAATATCACTTTGAGTACCCGGAAGACAAGCTCCTGAACCTTGCCAAGGAGGTTAAGAAGGTCGTTGATGATAAATCCAGATTTACCGACTGGAATGGGCGTGACGACATTAAAGCCGAATTGAAGGTCGAGCTGATCCTCCTGCTTGCCAAGCACGAATACCCACCTGTCGACCGCGACGAGGTCTATAAAGAGATCTTCGAGCAGGCTGAAAACTTCAAAAAATATCAGGGGGCTAAATAGCGATGAGCGGTGAGATAAAGAAAATTGAATCGATAAAAAAAATGGCGGTTTTTCAGAACTTCCGATGGGCGCCATCTGTCAGGGATGGCGGCAAAAACATCGCTGAGTTTAAAAAAATCAACATTCTTTATGGCCGGAACTACTCCGGTAAAACAACGCTCTCGCGGATTTTCAGAGCTCTTGAAACCGGTTCGATCTCAGACAAATACAGTTCACCTGAATTTCAGTTGTCCTTTGACGGTGGCAACAATGCCACGCAAAACTCATTAAATGGCCATGGTCAAGTGGTTCGGGTTTTCAATGAGGACTTTGTCCGGGACAACCTGCGTTTCATTGTTGATGACGAGCAGACCATTAATCCATTCGCCATCTTGGGGGAAGACAACACAAAGCTTGAGGAGGAAATCGAAAAACAAGAAACCGAACTTGGGAGGGAAGAGGACAAGTCAGGACTGCTGGGGGAGCTCCTCGGTGCTGAGGAAAAGTTTAAAGAGTCTCGAAAGGCTCATGGCGACAAATCGTCAGAATTGGAGAAAAAGCTAAGTGACAAAGCCAATAAGGCAGGCACTGGAATTAAGCACAATAGAACGTTTGGTGATGCCAACTACAATGTTACCAAAATAAAAAAAGACATCTCGACTGTTACCAAAGACACTTATTCTCCGCTTACTGATGGGCAGGTGGGCAAGTTTCACAACCTCCTTAGAGAAGAACCCAAACCGGAGATTGCGGAATCATCATCATTTAACCTTCAATACACTGAGATCACTTCAAAGGCTAAAGAGCTAATTGAAAAAAAGATTCAGGCATCTGATCCAATTCAGGAATTGCTAAACGATGCTGCTCTGGCAACATGGGTGAGAAATGGTCGGGAGCATCATAAGGGAAAAAGGGACAAGTGTGCATTTTGCGGTAACGACCTCCCTTCGGACCTATGGGAAAAACTGGACAAGCATTTTAATCAGGAGTCTGAAGAGCTTCGTCAAGCATTGGAAACCCTGCTTGGATTGATTGAACGTGAGCGATCCCGAGTTCCTAATCTACTGAAAATCAAAAACTCGGATTTCTACTCTGACTTTGCAGATGACTTGGATTCGCGGGCAGAAGAGTTATTGACCTTATCAACGTCTTACATTGAGAGTCTGGATTCTACAAAAGAACAGATCGAAAAACGAAGAGATGACATTTTTACGCCTCTTGAATTTAATGCACCTGATTCGGTTGAAAAAGATTTAGATGCGGTCAGAGATTCGTATGAGCAACTCAGAAACGAATCCAACCAGTTTACAGCTTCACTAAGAAGCGCCGGCCAATCTGAAGCTCGTGCGGCTCTCCGCCTCCATGAGGTCTATACATTCACAAACGACATTAAGTATGGAGACGAGTGTACGGCCATTGAGGCACTGAATGAGGCTATGGACAAAGCGAAGGAAGCTAAAAACACCGTAAAAGAAAAAGTTGATGTAAAACGAGAAAAGATCGCTGAACTGAAGACCCAGTTAAAAGATGAAAGCAAGGGAGCTGACCGGGTAAACTATTATTTGAACAATTTCTTCGGCCACCAGTCTCTCTCACTCAAAGCCATTGAAGAAACCCTCGGGGACGCGTCATCTGGATACCGGTTTGAGGTAACTCGAAACGACAAAAAAGCATTCCACCTCAGCAAGGGCGAATGCAGCCTGATAGCTTTCTGTTACTTCATGGCCAAGCTTGAAGACATAGAGACTAAAGGCAGCCAACCGATCATCTGGATCGACGATCCTGTCTCCAGCTTAGATGCAAACCATATCTTTTTTGTCTACAGCCTTATTAATGCCGAGATTGTAACGCCGGAGAAATATGAAGATGGCGGTGAGATAAAGGAACGTGATCGTTTTAAGCAGCTATTTATTTCGACTCACAACCTGGACTTTTTGAAGTATCTGAAGCGGCTTCCCGGTGCTTTGAACAAAAACAAGTCTCAATACTTTATCATTACCCGAACGGATCAAGTCAGTGACATTACATTGATGCCGCGATACCTGAAAGACTACGTCACAGAGTTCAATTTCCTGTTTCATCAAATTTATAAGTGCGCCCACGCCCAGATCAAGTGTGATGAAAATCATGATTGCTACTACAACTTTGGGAACAATGCCCGGAAGTTTCTTGAAGCATTCTTGTACTACAAGTACCCCAATGCCGTGGAGAAAGATGACAAGTTGGCGCGTTTTTTCGGTGATGATGCATTGGCCACATCATTAACGGATCGTATAAACAATGAGTTCTCCCATTTAGCGGGTGTATTTGAGAGAAGTGTTTTACCTATTGATGTTCCAGAGATGAAGACCACAGCAAACTTCATTTTGCGGAAAATCAAGGAAAAGGACCCCGATCAGTACGCGGCCCTACTTCAAAGTATCGGCGTGACCGAGGAACCTGCTGAAGAGCTTCAAATAATAGTGGAGGCTCAATGAAAATCCTCCACACATCAGACTGGCATTTAGGCCGCTCCCTTTACGGACGGAAACGCTATGAGGAGTTTTCAGCGTTTCTGGATTGGCTGGTTCAAACCATTGAAGATGAAAAGGTTGATGCTCTGCTTGTTGCCGGTGATGTGTTCGATACCAGTACGCCCAGCAACCGGGCGCAGGAGCTTTACTATCGCTTTCTCTGCCGGGTTGCGGCATCCTGCTGCCGTCATGTTGTGGTGGTTGCCGGGAATCATGATTCGCCGTCATTTCTGAATGCCCCGAAGGAACTGCTTCGGGCGCTGAATGTGTATGTGGTCGGCTCCATGACCGATGTATTGGAGGATGAGGTCTTTATTCTTCAAACAGATGATAAGCCGGAGGCCGTTGTCTGTGCTGTGCCTTACTTGCGAGATAAGGATATCCGCACGGTCGAGCCGGGAGAAACCATCGATGATAAAAACGCCAAGCTCGTTGAAGGACTGAAAAACCATTACTCCGATGTTTGTGCGATTGCCGAACAGAAACGAGCCGAATTCAAAAGTGCCGGGCATGAAGGTATTCCCATCGTTGCCATGGGCCACCTCTTCACGGCAGGCGGCAAGACCGTTGACGGTGATGGTGTCCGGGAACTTTATGTGGGATCGCTGGCACATGTCGGTGAAGATGTTTTCCCCTCGTCAATCGATTATCTGGCCCTCGGGCATTTACATGTTCCTCAGGCGGTCGGCAGCGCGGAGCACATCCGCTACTGTGGTTCGCCCATCCCAATGGGCTACGGCGAAGCGACTCAGGAAAAGAAGATCGTGCTCATAGAGTGGGGCAGCACCATGCCAAATATCCAAGAGCTCCCCGTACCGTGTTTTCAGGAGCTGGTCCGCATTGTCGGATCGCTGGATGATATCCATGCCAAGCTGGAGGAACTCAAAAAGGAAGAGAGCTCTGCATGGCTTGAGATTGAATACACCGGCAACGACATCATCGGCAACCTGCGCGAGATGCTCGACGAGGCCATGGCCGACTCTGCCATGGAAATCAGGCGGATCAAAAACCGTCGCGTCATGGACCGGGTGATCAGCACGGCCCGAGAAGATGAAACCCTCGATGATCTGGATGCCGGGGATGTTTTCACCCGCTGTCTGGATGCTTTTGAGGTGCCCGATGAAGACCGTGAGGAACTGACGGACTCCTATAACGAAATAATCAAGGATTTGATGGAGGAAGATATAAATGCCGAATAAATCAAAAAAAGAACCACCGTTAAATCCCGATGACCACGGATTGGAACCGGCTAAAGGGCAGTTTCTGGTTTATCAGGCAGAAGATGGCAAACTGAAGCTGGATGTGCGGTTTGAGGATGAATCGGTATGGCTAACCCAGCAGTTGATGGCAGACCTGTTCCAAAGCTCCAAGCAGAACGTAAGCCACCATATTAACTCGATTTATGAAGAAGGCGAACTCCAGCCGGAGGCAACTGTCAAAAAATATTTGACAGTTCGATCCGAGGGAAATCGCCAGGTCAAACGCATGCTGGATTATTACAATCTGGACATGATTATTTCTGTTGGATATCGGATAAAAAGCCATGTTGCCACACGTTTCCGCATCTGGGCTACCCAAAAGTTGACCGAGTTTATCAAAAAAGGATTTGTGCTGGATGACGAGCGACTGAAAAACCCGGATCTGCCTTTTGATTACTTTGAAGAGCTGGAACGGCGCATTCAGGACATCCGTACCTCTGAGCGCCGTTTTTATCAGAAAATTGCCGATATTTACGCCACCAGCATCGATTACGATCCAACGCTGGATATCAGCATTGAGTTCTTCAAAACCGTGCAGAATAAAATGCACTGGGCGATCACGGGGCAGACGGCGGCGGAAATCATTCATTCCAGAGCAGATGCCGACAAACCGAACATGGACTTGACCAATTACCGTGGTGCTAAAGTCCGCAAACAGGATGTGACAATTGCCAAAAATTACCTGAATGAGGAGGAATTAGCCGCACTGAATAATCTGGTTGAACAATATCTCATCTTTGCTCAGGGGCAGGCCATGCGCCGTGTCCCAATGCACATGAGCGATTGGATTAAAAAGCAGCTTCATGACCCTCAACGACCGGGATATTCTTACGCATGCCGGTAAAATCTCCCATGAAATGGCCAGACAACTGGCGGAAGGTGAATATGACAAATTTCACACCAACCGTCTGACTGAATCAAGTAAACAAATCAGTGACTTTGACAAAGTGGTTAAGCAAATTGAATCTACGAAAAAGAAAGGGGCAAAATCATGAACAATACTCTTTCGTGGTTTAAAAATATCTGTGTTTATCAGTGTCTACCTGTGGTTTTGTCGTCATGAAGATACTTGAACTCAGATTTAAGAACCTCAACTCCCTCTATGGTGAATGGGTAATAGACTTTACCGATCCCGAATATGTATCCAACGGCATCTTTGCTCTGACCGGTCCGACCGGTGCGGGCAAGTCGACGATTCTTGATGCCGTCTGTCTGGCCCTGTATGGAGCCACGCCCCGCCTTGGAAAAATCACCAAGAGCGGGAATGAGATAATGTCCCGCCAGACCGGTGAATGCTATGCCGAGGTACTCTTTGAATCCCAGGCTGGCCGATTCCGCTGCCACTGGGAACAGCGCCGGGCACGGAAAAAGGCTGAAGGCAACCTGCAGGATCAGGAGCACCAGATTGCAGACGCCGATACCGGTAAACCAATCGAAACCAAGAAAAGCCTTGTTGGCGGTGTCATTGAAGAAAAAACCGGGATGGACTTTGACCGTTTCACCCGCTCCATTCTGCTGGCACAAGGCGGCTTCGATACCTTCCTCAAGGCTGACGTTGAGCAGAAATCCAAGATACTCGAGCAGATCACCGGTACCGAGATTTATTCGGAAATCTCACGCCGGGTTCATGAGCGTCAACGTGACGAGCGGGAAAAGCTGAATATCCTGAACGCCGAAACCTCCGGCATCGTGATTCTGGAGCCGGAGCAGGAAAAGGAAATTCAGGATGACCTTACGGCCAAGCAGAAGCAGGAGACTGAGCTTGCCGAAAAATCAACCGAAACCGGGAAGGCCATCACATGGTTGACCACTATTGATAACCTGAAAAGGGAGATTTTTAGTCTTACAGATGAAGCCGCCAAGCTGAAGGCCGATACTGAGGCGTTCAAGCCGGAACGGGCCAAACTTGAACAGGCCGTTAAAGCCGCATCACTGGACGGAACATACGCAACGCTCGCATCCCTCCGCAAGCAGCAGGCTGACGATCAGACCTCCTTAAAAACGGATGAAGCCGCACTTCCAGAACTGGAAACATCGGCAAACACACAAGCTGAGGCGCTTAAGGCTGCCGAACAAATTACCCTCAAATCCAAAGAGGATCTCAAAACAGCCGCCCCGTTGATCCAAAAAATCCGGTCACTGGACCAAAAAATTGCCGAACAGACAAAGACTGTATCGGAAGGTGCTGATGCCTGCATCAAGGGAGCCGCAAAGATTGAGACCGACAAGCAGGCCCGGTTGAAGGAACAGGAAAAACGGACTGCCGCAGAGAAAACATTGGAAGCTGCAGAGCTGTACCTCAACGAAAACGCCCGGGATGAATGGCTGATCAGTGGACTGGCCGGAGTTGAAGAACAATTCGGCAACCTGCTCGCCAAACAGCAGGAGATTACGCAGAAAGAAACTGATCTCAAAAAAGCCGATACGGTCGTGACAGATGCCACAAAGAAACTGGAGACTGCCACCAAGCAATGCTCCCTCAAAAAACAGGAGCTGGAGACCGCCGGCAAAAATCTTCAGCAAGGTAAGGAGGCCTTGAGCGCATTGCTGGGAGACAAACTGCTTCGGGAATATCGCACCGAGAAGGAGACCCTGCTTCGTGAAATGGCTTTTATCAGGAAAATAGAGGAGCTTGAAGACCACCGGGCCAAGCTGGAAGATGGCAAACCGTGCCCTCTCTGCGGCGCGACCGAACACCCCTTTGCCGAGGGGAATGTCCCGGTCCCCGATGAAATCGAGCAAAAGATAGAATCGCTGACCAAGCTGATCGACACGGCAGACGAGCAGGAAGCGGCCATCAAAAAACTGGAACAGGCAGAAACCACTGCCCGTAACAATTTGAACAATAGCGAGAAGCTGGAAACCGAAGCCGCCAATAACAAGAAGGCCGCAGAAAAAACGCTCACGGAATTGAAGGATGCCCTCAAGAAACTTCGAACCGGCTTTAATGAACTCAAGTTGGCAGTTTCCGGGAAACTCCAGCCACTGGGTATCACGGAAATTCCTGAGTCAGAGGTCGAGGCACTGCTCGAATCCCTCAAATCAAGACTGAAGGCATGGCAGGAACAGGCAAAGCTAAAAACCGACATCGAGAAACAGATTGCTGACATCAGCAGCGAGATGAAGCGTCTGGATGCCGTGATTGATACGCAGGTCAAGGCTCTCACTGAAAAGCAGGAAAATCTGGAGCGACTGAAAAAGGAACTGGCCGACGGTACAAAAGAGCGAAAGGAATTGTATGGCGACAAAAACCCTGATGATGAAGAAAGCCGACTGAACAAAGCCATTACCGACGCTGAAAAGGCTGAGAAGAAAACCAGAGACCTGAACACCGAGCTGCAACAGAAGCTGACAACGGCGAAGACCCATATTGAAGCCCTGAAGAAGCGCATTGAGCACAGAACGCCTGAACTGGAAAAAGCGGAAACTGACTTTTCCGCAGCTCTGACTCCGGCAGGCTTTGCCGATGAGAAATCCTTCCTCGAAGCCAGACTATCTCATGAAGAGCGGGAATCTTTATCTTCCCGGGCCAAGGAACTCGATGACGCGGGAACGGAGCTCAAAGCCAAACAGAAAGACCGGGAGACGCGTCTGGCCACGGAGATCGCCAAAAAGCTCACGGACAAGACGTTTGAGGAACTGGAACCGCAGTTCAAAGTGTATGAAGAATCCCTGAAAGAATTGCGCGATGCTATTGCCGGGCTCAAACACAAGCTGAATGAGAATACGGCAGCCAAAGAGCGGATAAAAGAAAAGCAGTCCGCCATTGAGGCCCAGAAGAAAGAGTGCCATCGCTGGGAAAAGCTGCATGGCCTCATCGGTTCTGCCGACGGTAAAAAGTACCGAAACTTTGCTCAGGGATTAACCTTTGAGTTGATGGTTTCCCATGCCAACCGACAGCTGGAAAAAATGACCGACCGCTATCTGCTGATACGTGATGAACAGCAGCCACTGGAATTGAATGTCGTCGATAACTATCAGGCAGGTGAAATCCGGTCGACCAGGAACCTGTCCGGCGGTGAAAGCTTCATCGTCAGCCTGACGCTGGCGTTAGGGCTGTCGAAAATGGCCAGCCGGAAAGTACGGGTGGATTCCCTGTTTCTGGATGAAGGCTTCGGCACCTTGGATGAAGAAGCTCTGGAGACCGCTCTGGAAACATTGTCCGGCCTGCAGCAGGACGCCAAGCTGATTGGAATCATCTCCCACGTATCTGCAATGAAAGAAAGAATCAGCACCCAGATAAACATCACACCAGTATCCGGTGGCCGCAGCTCGCTGTCCGGCCCGGGATGTACAAAGGTGGTTAAAAGTGAATAACAGGGAGAGATACTGACGGCAAAAAGGAGATACCTGACAAAATCCAGATTCAAACTGGCAACTGAATGCCCGACCAAGCTCTTCTACATTGGGAAAAGCGAATATGCCAACCAGAACCTTGATGACAGTTTCCTTCTTGCGCTGGCCGATGGCGGCTTTCAGGTGGGCGATCTGGCTAAATGTTATTTTCCCGGTGGTCACGATATCAAAACACTGGATTACGACGAGGCTCTCGCTGAAACCAACAGACTGCTACATGGTGGCAGTGATCAAGCACTGAGCTTTACACAGCGGGTTGATCTGTTTGCAGAACACTATGCATCGGATGCCAAAATACCGTCACCGGTATCAACCAACTGCCCCGGCTGCGAGTTTTATACAAAGGATGGTGAGGAAGAGTCCGGCTTGCTGAGCGAAAAGAAAGAATGCTGGAAAGCGAATCTGGGCTGGAAGGACGGCGATTTCGAGAGTCCAACCGTACTTGATGTCTGGAACTTCAGGAAAAAGGGCAAACTGATTGAGGCGAGATGGTGGTGCAGCCCTGACCGCTTATGCCCGGATGCAGTTTGAAGAAATGTCGGAATATGAGCGTGAGGAGATCCGGAAGGCTCTGTTCAAGTATTGCGAATTGGATACCATGGCAATGGTCATGATTTATGAAGGTTGGAAGGACCTTCTGCAACAGGAACAACAGAACTGAAGGTACAAAAAATGTCAGCCAACCTGATCGAAACAACTCTCAACATCTCAAGCACTGACTTGGCTTACATACTTGAATTCGCTGAAACTGCAGCAAAGAACTTAAGGGATGAACTCCGTAACGAGCTTGTGGATCTCGATCTGGACGACGAGGCCCTTGACGGAATTGCAGAAATAGCACGAGAGGAAAAACGTAAACTTGGAAACTAAACGATCCAGAGCCCAAGGATGCCTGCTTGGCCAGCTTGCCGGTGATGCGCTGGGAAGTCTGGTTGAGTTTCA
>UWYT01000272.1 GCA_900608495.1 Olavius algarvensis spirochete endosymbiont
GAGTTTGAAAAAACTCCTGAATTCTCATAGCGAATCAAGATGAATTGGGTTATAATAGTGTTTGAAATGATAATTAATCCTTCTATAGGAGAAATCATGAATAAAATATCCAGTATCTCGGTTTTAGCTCTTATGATCCTTTTGGCTTCCTGCAAGGTTCCCGAGAGCAAGGCCTGGGTGGTAAGCACCCTTGCCGGCAGCACAGAGGGCTATGAGGATGGCACCGGCGCAGCGGCAATGTTTAACCAACCCAG
>UWYT01000154.1 GCA_900608495.1 Olavius algarvensis spirochete endosymbiont
ATCGGGCAGGCCATCCCCGGTAAGATCGCGCATCAGGACGGTGGCATTCATACTGGCATAGCTTCCGTTAGCCCCAAAGCCCCCCGTTAAGCCGAATTCCAATACCCAAATAGTAAAAAGTGGACTAGAGAAGCTGATATCACCGCCCAGGGCAATGCTCAAACCCAAATTGCATTCTAAAATATCCTCCACTCTGAACGGATTTAGAGCGCCGTCGGGAATATCAGCAATAATCCTGGTCATTGCTATCGGACCAAGTCCTGGAGGAGCCAACATCGGAACGGTGAACATGTCCAGCTTAGCCCCATCCAAACTGCCGAGAAAATCTACCAGATCGCCATCATCCCAATCCGGCTTATGAATTTTGAGCGGAATGGTGGCGAATCTATCCCCCATATTGGTATGAACAACTAAATAATTCTGTCCATCCACTGATTTGACATAGTCGGGAAGTCCATCTCCAGTGATATCCATCAGCATCTCGGTGGTTTTATCCACGCTGCCTTGCAAGTTGACAC
>UWYT01000071.1 GCA_900608495.1 Olavius algarvensis spirochete endosymbiont
GTCTATGTGGCAGATCCTGACAACAACCGCATCCGGAAGATAGAGTACAAGGTGCCCTAGTCAGCGGCACGATGGCGCCTTATGTTAGATGTGGTATCTTTTAGAACTGCTCCTTTATGCGAGGGCCGGGGCAGGTTATCGCGTTAACCTCCACCCGCTGTTTTATCCGACATCTCAAAACAGAAAAGAAATAAATGCTGGGAAAAAAAGCCTTGAGTTTTTCAGTGCATGAGGACGAAATATCAAGAATAGGTTGTCCTAGTTCGCAGTCAATCTAGATAAGAAGCTATTTAACTTATGAATAAGATATCCAGTA
>UWYT01000164.1 GCA_900608495.1 Olavius algarvensis spirochete endosymbiont
CCATGGATGGCCTAAGGGCGGGCCTGCCTTTTTGTCGTACTTGTCGTAAACGGTCCCGATTGTGACTGCTGTGTGGAAATTCGGCATGTTGTTTCATACGATGAACAATTTGGCTATTTTTACGATGTCAAAGTGGATGGTAACAGTTATCTGCATGCAGGATACACGTTTCTCATTATAGTCCCACCAGTTTCCCATTACTGTCATAGGCAGACCCGTCGGAACTTCACCGATGGGCTTTTCTTTTTTCGGATTCAATATTTTGGGAAAGGTTCCGATTACGATCTGAGCGCGGAATTCAGTCAAATTCATACGATGTCAGATTGGTGAATTTCATGATGTCAAAGTGGACAGGGACAGATAGCTGAACATCATGCCCCATGGTTTGTATTAAGCCCCTATTCTTTGCCGGCTCACAAAAAATTTTCCACTTGATCCCAGACTGCGAGGGCGGTGGCTCCCAAGGTCACAACTGGGATTAGTACTCTTATATCAAAAGTTGTCCGATCTATTTTTTCCCCAAAGACAAAAGTGCTCAAGCCAAAACAAATCGAAGTTAGAAGTAACGGAGAAACATGAATCCTATAAAACAGACTTCCATCAGACATTCCTTTTCTATATATCATGGTTGCGACACCCAATGCTAACAAAATTTTATCTAGCATGTAGTAGTAATCTGGTTGCTCTTTCTTGCTCATAAACTCGCTCTATTCTACATCGTGCGGAGTCGTGTCACGAATTGTTTCGGAAACCTGCTCTCCTACAAAATCACCAAGTTTCTCGATCTGATCTAATACCTCTGGAGGTAATGAATCATACGCGTCTTTAAGAACTTTTCCGCTTATCTTACCGGCAGCATAGTCAGTGGCAAGTCCTGTTACTTCGTCCACGACTGAGTTCAGTTTATCGTCATTGGTAAGCACTGCGTTAGTGGCGTTGGAGATATCGATCGATAGCGCTAAGTAGGCTAACGCTGCCCCGGCAATCGGATTACCTGTGGCGAAAGCAATTACGGAACCTCCGGCAGCTATCTCATCACCGTGTTCTGTGATAAATGCAGCAGACGCATCAATCCCGATAGCGGCAATTAGAAGACCAGGTTGCATCGCTGTTTTGACAGCACTAGAAACTACTTGTTGTGATCCTTTGTCTCCGAGGGCAGCAGTGAGCAATGTTAACGATGGATCAGATGTATTCGCCGCTATAAATCCAATGTAGTCTTTAATACCAAAGAACAGCTGGTCGTTTCCACTCGGGTCGACATACTTCACTGGGTTGTTGCTCACATAGGCATACCAGTTAACAGCCTCGATTAGTGAGTAGTTTTCCTTCTCCTTCCAGCCACCCTCACCATCGGACTCCATCGGGTTTATAAGCTCAAACCCGGCCGGGTCCGGGCTTATCCAGCGGGAGGTGGCAGGCTCATAGTAGCG
>UWYT01000221.1 GCA_900608495.1 Olavius algarvensis spirochete endosymbiont
TTCGAGCAGTACTCACAGCTATGAGTATGACGGTCTCTATCAGCTGATTTCCGCCGAGGGCGAGTATCAGAGCCATCCCGCGGGCTTATCCAGCGGAGTGAGATGGCAGAGAAGCTATACTCAGGAATATACTTACGATGGGTTCTTCAATATGAGCCGCAAGGTTTCATCCGAGAGGCGCAGGCCCACTGCCGAGGAGGTGGGAGAGTTCAATTACGAACTTGACTACATCTACGATGCGAGCAAGCCTCATCAGGCTGCCAGGATAGGGGATAAGTACTTTGGCTATGATGATAATGGAAATCTCATCACTGAGAGCCGCCAGCCGCCGGAAGTCAAAGGAGGCTATGAGGCGCCCGAGCGCATTGGCGAGGTTCGGGTTGCCGACAGGGCCTGGGGAATGGGAGAAGACTCCTCGGAAGATAGCCATCTCAAGGAGCTTGACTGGAGTGAGGATAACTGGCTCAGGGAGGTTGAAAACAACAACGGGATAACCAGCTTCCTTTATGACGCCGACGGGGAGCGCAGCAGCAAGCTTGGAATGAACGGGGAGAGTTTGTATTTCAACTCCTGGTTTACCGCCACCGAGGACGGGATTGATTATCGTTACTCCAAGCACATCTTCATCGGTTCGGAGAGACTGGTTACCAGGGTGCGCCAAGAGCGAAACTACAACTGGGACTCCGAAGATACCACAACCTATTACTATCATCCGGACCATCTGGGGAGCGTATCTGTCGTATC
>UWYT01000215.1 GCA_900608495.1 Olavius algarvensis spirochete endosymbiont
TGCGGTTGTTGTCAGCATCTGCCACATAGACATTGCCGGATGAGTCCACAGCCACGCCGCGGGGGCTCTTAAACTTTGCCGCTGTGCCGGTGGCATCCTCATAGCCTGACGTTTTGCCGGCCAAGGTGCTTACCATCCCCGCCAGCGTGATTTTCCGGATGCGGTAGTTGAATTGATCTGCCACAAAGACATTGCCGGATGAGTCCACAGCCACTCCGGTGGGGTGGTCAAACTGTGCTTCTGTGCCGGTGCCATCCGCAAAACCCGGTTTGCCACTGCCGGCAAGGGTGCTTGCCACCCCCGCCGGCGTGATTTTCCGGATGCGACTGTTGCCACGATCTGCCACAAAGACATTGCCGGATGAGTCCACAGCCACGTTGCGGGGATGGTTAAACTTCGCATCTGTGCCGGTGCCATCCACAGAACCCGGTGTGTCAGTACCAGCTATGGTGGTTACCACCCCCGCCGGCGTGATTTTCCGGATGCG
>UWYT01000140.1 GCA_900608495.1 Olavius algarvensis spirochete endosymbiont
TTAAACTGCCTTTTATGTCTGTTCAATATCCGATTTGAGGCGTCGTCAAAGCTTCTGGCTTTGCTGATATCCTTCCGGAAGTCATCGATGATGGCATCAATGGTATCCTGGCCCTGCCTTTCCAGACGGCCTGTGAAGTCGAAGATGGTTTCGTTGTTTTCTCGGCGAGAGAATTGTTGGAAGCCGCCGGGAGAAGTTGGAGAGGGAAGCTGTACCTTGATGTGAGCTGGGTCAACCTGATAATGAGCGCTTAGGTAGTCGGCGTTGAACCTTGCGCCCATGTCATAGAGGATTTTGTCCCTTTCGGCCCTTTCTTTATGTAGCTCTTCCATTTGTTCGAACTCGAAGCGAGGGGCTGGTACTTCGGCTCCGAAATTGAATTGAGTAACGAGTGCAAATAGCTTATTGAAGGCCCCAGCCACCAGTCGTTGATCTGATTTGGTTATGTCGGCTTTCACCTGGTAGTGCACCTCGGCGGCTGCTCTGCTGCCGTGTTCACCTATATCGCTGGTTAGGGTTTGACCCAGGATGGCTTTGGCTATTTCGGCATTTTGAGCGTTATAGAAGGCTTCGTGCACCTGACCGGATTGAGAGCGGATTGAATCGCCCTTGATTTCCACATAGGAATCATCCGGACCGACGGCCACGCTGTTGGCGAGTATGTCTTCCAGGGCGGAAAGAAGATCGTCTCTGTCCTCGGTGGAGGCGCCTTTTTGGAACTTGCCATAAATGAAGGGTGCTCCAAATTTTTCTATGAACATGGTCCACCATCTGACGCCGTTTCTCCGGAAGGTGACTGGCCAGTAGACTTTGGAGAAGAGCTTGACGCCGTAGGGGTTCTGATATGAGGGGCGGTTTTGGATGAGGATGAATTTGTTTTCCGGCACTCTCGAGGCAGAAACAGAGGAGCGGAACATCAAATTCTTGCGTTGCGAGAAGAAGAACCATTCGGGCGGTTTGGGTACGAAATCGACGGCCCGCCACATTTTGGCGGTGGTGCCCCAGATGATTTCCACCGGGCAGAATCCGAAGGCTACTGCATCCATCATAGCACTGATGATGGTGGGGAAATCATAGTTTCGGACCATCTCTTTTACGAAGTTTACGGCCCGGCGGGCCTTAGGATTAGCATCGCCTGGTTCTATGGTAAAACCCGCGCCGGTGACTCCGGCCAGGCGGGTATTCCAGACGGTTTCCACCTGACTATCGTTCATGAGGTTGCGCAGATTAGGGATGCCGATGCCGGCCTTGGCCAGGATGACATCAGGGTCCGATAGGATATCCAGCATCGAGTATTGTTTGATGAGGTCGGCAAAGTGTTTGTTCGGGTTGTGTAACATTTAATATCTCCGCAGCAGAATGTAGCTTTCCCGCCGGATAGCGCTTTTGGGCGGTCCCTGACGTTGGCGGCGGAGTCTGTTGATGGCTTCTTTGACGGCGCAAGAGAGCGCGTCGGGACCGTCGTCATGGCTGCCGTCGAATAGATCGAGGAGCTGCTCCTTGAGGAGCCTCTGATCAGGGTCGTGAGGGTGGAAGCGGATTTTATGATTTTCGAGCAGGGGAAAGAGAATCCGTTCGATTCGCAGTTTTTTGTTTTCCGCATTATGGATGGGTTTCAGGGGCAAGGGCATTCCGTACTTTTCGGCCTCGCTATCCCATACGTCGATCATCAGATCTTGCTGGCCATTATCTTCCCAGTACATGGCCACGGGGGAAAAGGTTTCGTAGATGGAGTACATGCCTGCTATCAGTTTTTTGGGAGTTTCCCTGCGGATTCGGGCCGCCAGTATACTTTGATAGACTCTAACCGCTTCCAGGCACAAGTATCCCACATCCTCGCGTTTAATTGCAGCTTCGCACTTCGGGGTAGCTCTATATCTCACCATTGACCAAGACTGAAACCAAGTTTAACCTGCAATATGGAGTTTTGTTATGAATTACTTTAATTCCCTTCCGTTTCGAGAGCAGCTTAAGCAGTTGAGCACTTGCCGATTTATGGAAACAAGTGAGTTTCATGGAACAGATGCCCTTAAGGGATTGGGAATTGTCATCATCGGATGCGGTGCCCAGGGACTTAACCAAGGCCTGAATTTACGAGACAGCGGACTTGACGTAAACTACGCTCTGAGCGCACAGGCCATTTCTGATAAGAGACAATCTTGGCGCAATGCAACCGAACATGGATTCACTGTTGGCACTTCTGAGGAATTGATACCTCGGGCAGATTTGGTTATGAATCTAACACCCGATAAGCAGCACGGCACAGTTGTCTCAAAAGTTCTACCTCTTATGAAAAAAAACTCAACGCTTGGGTATTCTCATGGTTTCAATATCGTTGAAGAAGGTATGAAAATTCGCGAGGATATCACTGTGGTGATGATAGCACCCAAGTCTCCGGGTTCCGAGCTGAGGAAGGAATTCGTACACGGTTTCGGAGTGCCAGCATTAATCGCAGTGCATCAGGTTAACGACTCCGAAGGAAAGGGTTGGGAAATTGCGAAAGCATATGCCGTCGCTCTTGGCTCGGAAAGGGCAGGAGTATTGGCATCCTCCTTCGTAGCTGAAGTGAAATCCGATTTGATGGGCGAACAAACTATACTTTGCGGTATGCTACAGAGCGGTTCGCTTCTCTGTTATGACAAGATGCGCGCCAGGGGCGTCGATACCGCCAAGGCGGCTTCCCTTGTGCAATTCGGCTGGGAAGCAATGGCCGAGGCTCTAAAGTGTGGCGGCATTACACATATGATGAATAAACTCTCGAATTCCGCAAAAATTCGAACTAATGAGCTCGCCGGTCAACTAAAAAAAATTCTGAAACCGCTATACCACAGACATATGGACGATATTCTTTCCGCGAAATTCTCAGAAACTATGATGAACGATTGGAAGGACAACGATCATGAATTACTCTCATGGCGCAAAGAAACTGGCGCAACAGCCTTTGAAAGTGCCCCTCCTGCGAAGCGATTTCCAACTCAATTTTACTTTGAGAACGGTGTCGCCATGGCTGCCATGATAAAAGCCGGGGTTGAACTTGCCTTCGAAGTGATGGTGGAGAGTGGAATCAAAGCCGAATCCGCCTATTACGAATCGCTGCATGAGCTGCCCCTTATCGCGAACCTAATCAGTCGAAAGAAGCTCTATGAAATGAACAGAGTCATTTCCGATACTGCCGAATACGGGAACTATCTCTTCACTGACGCCTGTATCCCTTTGTTGGGTGATTTCATGGATGAGCTAGTTGATTCCGATCTTGGTATTTCCTACCCAACAGACGGAAAATTCGATGATTTAGAGCTCATCAGGATAAATGAAGCTATCCAGAGCCATCCGATTGAAAGAATTGGAAAGGTACTTCGCTCCAAAATGAGAAAAGTATCAACCTAAAACCTATTCGCAGGCATAAGGAGAAATAAACATGAAGAGAGTTATGTTGGGACGGAGCGACTTGGAAATAAGTGTCATCGGATTCGGCGCCTGGGCCATCGGCGGCCCATGGGAATACGGCTGGGGTAAACAGAATGATAACGAGTCAGTCGCTACAATCAGGAGCGCCCTTGAAAGAGGCGTCAATTGGATAGATACCGCTCCCGCTTATGGATTGGGACATTCCGAGAAAGTAATCGGGAATTTTTTGAAAGAGATTCCGGCAGCGGATAAACCTCTCATTTTTACCAAGTGCGGATTGCCCTGGAAGGAGGGCGCTCAAGGTGTATACAATGACATATCCCCCGCCTCCATACAAAAAGAAATTGACATGAGTCTTCGGCGTCTCAAACTCGAAGTGATTGATTTATATCAGATTCACTGGCCCAGCCCGGATGAGAACATTGAAAAAGCTTGGGAAACAATGGCTAATCTCAAACGCTCCGGGAAAGTTCGGCATATCGGCGTTTCAAATTTTTCGACTATACAGCTTGAAAGGATAGAAGGCATCGCTCCCGTGGAAACTCTTCAACCCAATTATTCCCTACTCTCAAGAAATATCGAAATAGATATCTTGCCTTATTGCAAAAAACGAAACATAGGCGTTATCTCTTACTCACCCATGGCATCGGGAATGCTAAGTGGGAAGATGACGCGGGAAAGAATCGCGACTTTGCCAGCGGACGATTGGCGAAAAAGAAAAGGCAATATGTTAAATGAGCCGCGACTTGGCAAAACACTTGCACTGGTTGATGTCCTCACGGATATTGCTAATCAATATGGAAGAAGTGCAGGTGAAGTTGCCGTGGCATGGGTTCTTGGAAATCCGTGCATTAGCGCGGCCATAGTCGGCATGCGGCATCCCGAACAAACCGCTGTTATCTCGGCTGAGAACCTGGAGCTTGGCAATGGCGATTTGGATAGAATTGAACGTTTTTTTGTCGACAATCCGGATATGAGTTCGACTCTCTAGCCTGTTCATCGAAAACTGGTTTACTGGAATCCCTTATTTGAGATGTTTGAGCTGATCGCGTATCAGCGCCGCTCTCTCGTAATCCTCAACTGCAACGGCCCTCCCAAGCTCCTCGGCCAGACTTTCCTTAAATGCATTCTTCTCTGCCTTGACATAAATTGTTTGTACCTGATGAATCACATCCGTTAGTAAACGAATGGAACGCGACTTCTCGAATTCGAATATCTGAGTATCGATGTGTGATAAGCCTTCGATATCGGTGATTCCTCTTTTAAGTGCCTCGATAGCTTTGACCTCTCTATTCTCCGCCAGATAAATCATGGCGTTCGAGATTGCATTTATCCGTCGGATATAGGGTCTGTATTGCAGCAATTCTTCTCGCCCGTCATTTTGATAATATTCATCAATCAAGTGGCAAATATTCAAATTGTGATCGGTGTCGCGAACAACGCGTCGATAATACCCCAACTGGAAGAGTATTAGATAGCGATAGTAATAAAGTAGACTCTCTTCCCGTAGAGCTCGAAAATCTTCATCGCTGAGAATAAGAACTCCTCCCGCCTTTTTGGTTGCCTTCTCTCTTCTTTGATAAATCTCAAGGAGATGATCCCCATTCTCCAATTTTCGTCCGTCGGGGCGGCCGTTTAGGTTGTATTGCTCGATTCCCAAGGGTAGACGGATCTGCATTAAATCGGAGCCATCCTCGCCCTTGATGAAACGAACATTGTTCCTTTCATCATAAAGCCAACTATTTAGAATACGACTCAAATCCCCCGATCGCCTCATCTTCATCCCTATACCATGAATTCTAGTGCTTTTTTCGGAACTTCGCTCGAATATTTGGGTTTAAGATTGTGAAAACAATGAAAAACACCATTAACCCTCAACATAGGATGTAAGAAAAGAGTATATATTGAAACTGAGAAAGATATGAAGCTGATTATCTATCGATTTGTGGCCTTTGTGTTCTTGTCAACCTCACTCATATCGGCTTCCGGACAGGAACGATATGTGCGAATCAGAACAATAGGGGGCATGGAACCCATAGGCGTTTTGTACATAAAGGGGGATGATGGGACTGTGGAAACCCCGTTGAGTACAAGCTACGGTTTTAGCCCCGGACTTGAGGTTTATTACGTTCTCAAAGAATTTCTTGAGTTTGGTGCTGGTTTTCAGTGGCAGCTTAAGCGCAAAGCCTTGCTTGAGAAGAAGACGGGAACCTTTAGTTCTATTCCGATTTATTCAACTACAAGAATCAATCTCACAAGGTCCGAGAATTTTTCAATGTATGTGTTGATTAAGCTAGGGTACAGTATTTTGAATAGTAGCAGCGAGTTCAGGGAAATCTGGGATTCTGAGCCGGGAGGGAGCCTTGATTCGACAAGGGGAGGACTCTATGGGATGACTTCATTGGGGATGTCAAAGAATCTCAAGGAAACTTCCAATTGGAAGTTAGACTTCGGTATGGATGTCGGATACAGCTTCCAAAGCTTCATAGGTTCCAATTCAGCAAAAAGCTACCCGCTATCTTATCATGAGATGCCCGTGCATATTTCCTTAGATTGGCTGTTCTGAATAAGATGCATCCACCGGCCAATGTGGAGATGGGCTATTGATTCGACTTCAGCTATCTACTATTATTATGTTGTCTCGAGTTCTCATAAAGTTCTCGTAACTCCAATATAAGTTCTTAAGGGAGTAAGGGTGGTTAATCAAGGACTCACTATCATGGCAACCGGAATGTTGGTGGTTTTCGCATTTTTAACCATTATGGTGATTGCAATGAGGCTTATGTCGGACATACTCCTGAAAATCTTTCCTGAAAAGAAACTAGCTGTAGCAATCACACCTGAATTCGCGGCACAGAAAAATGAATTGGAACTGGCGATAGCAGTAGCCGCAGCTTATATGAGTCGCAAGTAATTCCGATCGGAGCACTGAATGAAAAAAGTAGATTTTATGATTACGGCGTTTCGCGATGGATTTCAATCAGTTTTTGGAGCAAGGGTTTTCACCAAGGATTTCATTCCAGCCGTACAAGCGGCGAGTGAAGCCGGACTTAAGCATTTTGAAGCCGGTGGTGGGGCACGTTTTCAATCCCTTTATTTCTACAGTAACGAAGATGCCTTTGATATGATGGATCAGTTTCGCACCGCAGCCGGACATGAGGCGAATCTTCAAACTTTGGCAAGGGGCGTCAATGTCGTGGGACTCAGCTCCCAGAGCCGCGATATCATCAGGCTTCATGCAAAACTGTTTAAGAAACACGGCATAACCACCATTCGAAACTTTGACGCCCTCAATGATGTAAACAATCTAATCGATTCTGGAAAGGCCATCGTAGACGCCGGACTTAAGCACGAAGTCTGCGTAACTCTCATGGCCCTTCCAGAGGGAATTACTGGAGCTCACGATCCGGATTTTTACGAGATGACTCTGCGCGGCATTCTGGACGCTGATATTCCCTATGATTCGGTTTGCTTCAAGGATGCCTCTGGTACCGCCACACCCGCAGTAGTCCACGAGGCAATAAAACGAGCCCGCAAAATCCTTCCCGACAAAACCAAAATTGTTTTTCACTCCCATGAAACTGCGGGAATATGCATCTTGCAATACAAGGCAGCGCTGGATGCAGGTGCAAATCAAGTGGATTTATCGATGGCGCCTGTCTCTGGCGGAACTTGCCAACCCGATGTAATGGTTATGTATCACGCGCTGCGTGGTACGGAATACACATTGGGCATAGAGCCCAAAAAGGTCTACGAAGCCGAAGAAGTATTCAAGGAGTGCATGAAGGACTATTTCAAACCCCCAGAGTCTCGAACCGTCGAACCGTTAATCCCGCTCTCTCCCATGCCCGGAGGTGCACTTACGGCCAATACGCAGATGCTTCGAGACAGCAACATCTTAGATCGCTACGAAGAAATCACCAGAAATATGAGCGAGGTAGTAATCAAGGGTGGATATGGAACTTCGGTTACCCCTGTTTCCCAGTTCTATTTCCAGCAGGCATTCAACAACACAATGTTTGGACCCTGGAAGAAAATAGCAGATGGCTACGGGAAAATGGTACTAGGTTATTTTGGGAAAACACCTGTGGCTCCCCATCCGGAAGTGATGAAAATTGCCCAGGAACAGATGGGTTTGGAACCCACCAATCGAATGGTGGTAGATATAAACGATGAGAATTCAGCTCTCGGTGTGGAAGCCGCAAAAAAATTGCTCACCGACAATGGTATCACAAATCTCAGTGAAGAAAATATCTTTATTGCAGCAACCTGCCTCGACAAGGGAATCCAATTCCTTAAAAACGAAGCCAAACCGAATGTCCGTAAAGAATCCACGAACAAAAAAGGAATAACCGTCACCATAAACGGGCGCTCCTATGGCGTAAAAATCGACGGGCACGTGGCCAACGTAAATGGACAGGATTACAACTTCGATATAAAAGATGGTATTGATGCGACGAATGCCTCAGCATCCGCTCCGCCAGCTCCCTCTGTCACCCCCCCAAGTGTGGAGCCGAAACCAACTGCCTCCGCGAGCACAGGAGAAGCAATCGTGTCTGCCCCGATGCCTGGCCTGGTATTGCGCATTCCAGTCGCCGTGGGCGATCAAGTTAAAAAAGGAGATGAGGTGTTAGTCCTGGAAGCGATGAAAATGGAAACACCCGTCTCAGCCACCACCGAAGGCACAATCGACGCCATCTTCGTTAAACAGGGCGATCAGGTGAAAGCTGGTGAAACTCTGATACGTATCGGTTATGAGGAACGAAGATGAGCTTTGTGAACTCTCTGATAGACCTCTGGCACACCACTGGAATATATGGATTTCTCCAGGCTGGCGGGTGGCGAAATTTAGTGATGATAGGAGTTGGCCTCCTGTTAATATGGCTGGCGATAAAAAAGGGGTTTGAACCCCTGCTGCTGATACCCATCGGTTTCGGCGCCGTGCTCACAAATATACCCTTCGCTGAAATCGCCAGTCATACTGTTCAGATACTGGCCAGCGATGGCACAGTAGTTACGGAAAAATTTGGAGGCTTTATCGGTCAATTCTACGACGTAGGAATCGCTAGCGGCCTTTTCCCCTTGTTGATATTTATGGGCGTAGGCGCTATGACAGATTTCGGTCCCTTACTGGCCAATCCCAAAACGCTGCTTCTGGGAGCTGCCGCTCAATTCGGAATTTTCATCGCGCTTTTTGGGTCCGTCCTATTGGAGCGCATTTCAGGGTTTTCATTCGTTGAAGGACCAGGAAATACAACCCTGGCCAAGTCAATCCTTCATGTGGCAGGGTCGATCGGAATAATTGGTGGAGCTGATGGCCCTACAGCTATTTTCACCGCAACTCGTTTGGCTCCCAAATACTTAGGTCCGATCGCGGTTGCGGCCTATTCCTACATGGCACTAGTCCCCATAATCCAACCTCCCATAATGAAGATGCTTACAACGGACGCCGAGCGAAAAATAAAAATGGAACAGCTCCGATATGTTACAAAGGCGGAAAAGATATTATTTCCGATAATCGTACTATTCCTGTGCATACTGCTGCTCCCGAGTGCCACCCCGCTAATAGGCATGCTCATGTTTGGCAACGTTTTAAAGGAATCGCTTGTAACCGACCGACTCTCAGACACCGCCCAAAATGCTCTAATGAATGCCGTCACAATCATGCTGGGCCTGTCGGTTGGTTCCAAGATGTCCGGCGACATGTTTCTGAAATTCACCACCATACTCATATTGCTGCTCGGACTTATGGCCTTCATGGTGGGAACCATGACAGGCGTATTGCTTGCCAAGCTCATGAACAAGCTTTCGCCTAAACACCCCATCAACCCGCTGATTGGAGCGGCTGGGGTGTCGGCGGTGCCAATGGCGGCTCGTGTGGTAAACAAGGTGGGACTGAAATCAAACCCAAACAACTATCTTCTTATGCATGCCATGGGGCCAAACGTGGCCGGGGTGATAGGCTCGGCTGTGGCCGCGGGCATACTTCTGGCGCTGGTTCCAATATTGGGAATCTCATAGAACCGTCCCTGAAAACAGCGGTTATAGAATCTATCCCAGACGTTTTTCCAAAGCGTCAATCTGATCCAGAAGCTCCCTGGGAACCCTATCACCATAAATTTTATAGCTTTCCTTGATTGCGGACAGTTCCTCTTTCCAACCGTCAATATCCACGGAAAGGAGAGCTTCCAAATCGGCACTCGTAACATCAGTCCCACTGATATTGATATCCTCTTTTTTGGGAAGCAGACCAATCGCTGTCTTAACCGCATCCACCTTTCCGGTACAACGCTTGAAAACCCATTCAAGAACCCGACTATTATCACCGAATCCCGGCCAGAGCCATCTGCCGTCCTTGGTTTTCCGAAACCAGTTCACAAAAAAGATTTTCGGCAACTTATCGTCACTCGTCTTATTGCCAATATTCAGCCAATGCTGAAGAAAATCAGCAACATGGTAGCCAATAAACGGGCGCATTGCCATGGGATCGCGACGGACAGTCCCTGCCTTGAGATCCAGCGCGGCGGCGGTAATCTCGGAACCGGCGGCCGATCCCACAAACGTGCCATGAACCCAATCCGTAGCCTGATTTACCAACGGAATTGTGCTGGGTCGTCTTCCCCCAAATAAAAATGCATCGATTGGTACACCGGCAGGATCTTCCCAGTTGTCGGCGATCACTGGGCAATTAGCAGCCTTGGCAGTGAATCTGGCATTTGGATGAGCCGCCGGTTCTTTCGCAGTTGCAGCATTCCACTTATTCCCCTTCCAATCGATAAGAGTGTCGGGAGGATCATACCCAATACCTTCCCACCAGATATCACCGTCCTCCGTAAGTGCCACATTGGTAAAAATCGTATCCTTTGCAATCGAATGCATGGCATTGGGATTCGAAGCCATTGAAGTGCCCGGTGCAACCCCAAAGAAACCGGACTCAGGATTAATCGCATACAAACGCCCATCCGCGCCGAATTTCATCCACGCGATATCATCACCAACAGTCTCCACCTTCCAGGCCTCAATGGTGGGAATAAGCATTGCTAAATTCGTTTTTCCACATGCTGAGGGAAATGCTCCAGCAATGTGTTTAACTTCACCTTCAGGGCTTGTAATCTTCAGTATTAACATATGTTCCGCCATCCAACCCTCATCTCTAGCCTGCACAGAAGCAATTCGCAGAGCTAAGCACTTCTTACCCAGCAGTGCGTTGCCGCCGTAACCCGAGCCATAAGACCATATCTCGCGAGTTTCCGGGAAGTGAGCTATATACTTGTCCTTGACGGGAGCACAGGGCCAAACGCCATTATCCTTCTCGCCCCTGGCCAGTGGCTTCCCAACCGAATGAACCGTAGGAATAAATTCACCATCAGCTCCCAGAACTTCATATACCTCAGGCGTCACTCTTGCCATTATATGCATATTGATTACAACATAGGCAGAATCGGTAATTTCAAAACCTATTTTTGCGATGTCAGAACCCACGGGACCCATTGAAAAAGGGATCACATACATTGTTCGACCCTTCATACAACCTTTGTAAAAGCCGCGCATCGTTTTCTTCAATTCCGCAGGGTCAATCCAGTTATTGAGCGGTCCTGCATCCTCCTGTTTTTCAGAAGCAACATAGGTGCGGCTTTCTACCCGCGCCACATCACTTGGATCAGAACGGAAAAGCAGACAGTTGGGGCGTTTTTTGGGATTAAGTCGCGTCGCCAAGCCACCATTCACCAATTCTTCCGAAAGCTTATCATACTCCGCCTTCGATCCGTCACACCAATAGACTCCCTCAGGAGTCATGAGCTCAGCCCACTCTTTCACCCAGGAAACAAGTCTGTCGTGCTTAGTAGGTATTTCGTTTAAGTAGTTGATTTTCATATAGATGGATTTCCTCCAATTGCCATGGTATAGATTTCTCATGATACGGGATAATAACCTCAGCGTCTACCGTCGAACATGAACGCAAAGCTTAGCACTCTCCATTATTGGCGTAGGCACTATGCGGTTCAAAGCAGTATTTCGCCCGCCGTTTCACACGTACTCTGGGATATTCGCGATAGTCCAGATAAAGCATCACAAATCTACCGCCCGCACGGAAAATCGTAGCTGGCAATCGCGATAGCGAAAGACGAGATTCGAACTCGCGACATCCACCTTGGCAAGGTGGAGCTCTACCACTGAGCTACTTTCGCAACTATATGAACTTTATAACGAGACTGTTCTTTTTAATCAATACCTGTAATCTGGTGAACTATTTGACCCAAGCCAATCTTCGCTATAATGCCTGATGATTCTTTTGAACTACTTTATCGACGAAAACCTCCTAGCTTCCATTTTTTCGGATTTCCCTCTTTGGGGTCTGCTTATCGTAATTGCATTGATCATAGCTCTATTGTCAAAAAGCGCCAGCTGGCTAATTGACGGGACAGTAAACCTGGCTTTGAAAACCAAACTGCCAAAAATTGTAATAGGCGCGACAATACTCAGCCTGGGGACCACAGCGCCGGAAGCTTTTGTGTCGGTTATGGCCGCGTTCATGGGCACTCCCGGCCTTGCGCTCGGGAATGGCGTGGGCTCTATTATAGCCGACACCGGTTTGATATTTGGATTAACTGCGGTCATCGCTGCACCTCCAATGGATAAGTGGATTCTAAATCGTACCGGCATGTGGCAGCTCGGTTCGGCTGTCTTACTCGTAGTTTTGGCATCTTCCACATACTTCTTCGCGCCAGATGGCCCTGTAATAAACCGCATGATGGGACTGCTGTTCGTGGTTCTGCTTATTATCTACCTTATAATAACCTATAAATGGGCTCGGGATGGAATTCATACAAGTACAGAAGTGGGAGTGGGTGAAAAGCCAAAACCCCTGCCAATTATCCTCCTGGAATTCTTCGGTGGTCTGGTTTTGGTGATTATCGCATCGCGACTACTTGTTCCAGCAGCCGTCGAAACTGCCAGGCGATTCGGAGTGCCAAACGATATCATAGCGGCAACTATGATTGCTCTTGGGACATCCCTGCCCGAACTAAGCACAGCGATTGCCGCCATTCGCAAGGGACACCCGGAAATAACTATTGGAAATATTGTTGGAGCAGATGTACTAAACACCTTGTTCGTAATCGGCATGGCAGCTCTCGCTGTGCCACTAGCTGTTCCAAATAATTTCTTCTTGCTTCATTTCCCAGCAATGCTTCTAATCCTGATATCTTTCCGGGTATTTGTTTCACTCG
>UWYT01000141.1 GCA_900608495.1 Olavius algarvensis spirochete endosymbiont
GACAAAGAGGATGTCCATGGATGTGAATGGGGATGGATTTCTCGATGTGATTTGGAGGTATGGGAGCAGTTTTGGAAGAAATGACGGGAATGGGAACATTGTAAGCACCCCCTGGGAGGGGACTGGAGTTATCCAGGAGTATCGGGAAGATTACTTCACTGATGATGAGGCTGCCGAGATAGAGGCGAATCACTATCCGGAGCATCCGGTTTGGCGATGGCGTCCATGGCGGAGCGGCAGGATTGGACTTTCCAGCCTGATAGCATACGAGACATCAGCGGATGGATCAGCGGATGGGGCTGAAGG
>UWYT01000142.1 GCA_900608495.1 Olavius algarvensis spirochete endosymbiont
GGCTCTTAACTGGTATGCCTATGTGAGCAACAACCCCGTGAAGTATGTGGATCCGACGGGGATGAAAATAAGAATCAAAGGAAGTAGAGCTTTTCGGAAAAAGGTTCGGAAAGCACTAAGAAAGATTAGAAGCAAGCCAGAAGGTAAAAAGCTAGTCAAAAATTTGAGAAAATCTAAAAATAAGCATGTAATTAGAGAACGTCCTGATGATCTTAATAGTAATGCTACACAACCTGATAGTTCGGATGGATACGAAAAAAGTCCAGACACACCAGGTTCGGGATCAGGCTCCACTATTTTGTTTGATCCTGATGATCCAATAGGGGGGAAAAATTCTGAAGGTAAAAGAGAGAGAC
>UWYT01000143.1 GCA_900608495.1 Olavius algarvensis spirochete endosymbiont
AGTTATCTATAGATTCAAAAACCATTCAGGCTCTACAGTAACTTTTTCAACAGACTCCGTTTTAATGCCAAGTGATAATTCCTTGAGTTTGTCGGCTAGTTCTTCGCCATCAATCAGCTCTATTGGCGTCGCGCCATCTCGCTTTGCTTCTTCGATGGCTGCCTTGGTAAAACTCCCGGTAGTGATGAACATGCCCCTATCGGCACGACCAACAGAGGCTCCCCGGAAGTCTCGAATTTCTGGGACTCCGACTGAACCCTTGTATCTTTTGCATTGGAAAACAATATGGAAACTTATCAGACCGCTGATACGGGCAATGCCCTTGCCATCAATACCGCCATCACCAGTTCTACCGGTTACTTCTACTTGTATAAAGCCTAGTTCGCGAAGCATGCGCTGTGTTAGCCGCTCAAAAGCTTCTGGACCTATCTTTTCAGTTAGAATGTGATGAAGGTTTTCACGCCACGTTGATGCTTCTTCGGGTGAATCGTCTGATTCCGGATCGCTCGGGGAACCGTTTGTTGTTGAAGCTTTTTTATCCAATGAACGAACATGATTTGTGATTTCACGGCTATCGATTTCAGAAACTTGTCTGGCCTTGTCGGTGAGAGCCCAGATTCTTCGAGAAGAATTCTCTGAGGTAGCCAGCTTTCTTCAAATAAGTACGAGCCCAGCCAAGTTGATAGCCAATCTCGGTTTGATTGCTCTTCTCTGGATTATGCATAGCTTCCAATGTCTCTTCATCGAACTTCTCAAGTGTGATTATCTCTTCATAAATTTCATCAATGTTGCCTGAGCCGCCCAGGTTAATCAGCGCCTTTATCAAGGGGTTCATAAGTTGATGATATTTAATCATAAAACACCCCGCTGTCGGTGCATTGATTAAGGCAGGGAATCCTTACCTTATTGAAATCAGAGAGATTTCTGATAATCGATTGAGTTTGTTTGACCCACTCATTCATCTTGGGAATTTAGCAGCTTTGAGCCAGTTAGCCTACTGGAACTGATATATTGAGAAAACGCATCCTCAAATTACTATAAGCGGCTCGATAGTCTGAAGACTCCCTCCCTTGCTCCATCGAACATCTAAAACAACAGAAGAAGCTGGAATCTGGCTTGCAGCTGTAACGCTGATGAGCTTGATTGGCACGAACTGGATGTGGCATGGGAAATCAGAAGTTGCATCCTGATTATTAGATGCCAGGGGAAAAGTCTTGAGTTTTCCAGTGCATGGGGATGAACAGGGGAAAAAGCCCTGAATTTTCCAGCTCATGGGGACGAAATAGCAAAGTAGCTGTTTTAGCTCGAAGCCACCCTCGCTTGTGAGGATATTTAGCTTATGAATAAGATATCCAGTTATATCATTCAGGCTCTAGTTCTTATAAACCTCTTGGCATCCTGTAAGGATTCCGCCAGCATGACTTGGGTGGTAAGTACTCTAGCCGGCAGGACACAAGGTTATCAGGATGGTATCGGCACAGAGGCACAGTTTAGCCTTCCCACCGGCGTGGCCGTGGACACATCCGGCAATGTCTATGTGGCAGATCATGCTAACCACCGCATCCGGAAAATCACGCCAGCGGGGAAGGTGAGCACCCTTGCCGGCGATGGCGGCACGACGGAGTTCAACTACCCTTACGGCGTGGCTGTGGACTCATCAGATAATATCTATGTGGCAGATTTAGGCAATCACCGCATCCGGAAGATCACAGAAGCGGAGGGGGTAAACACCCTGGCCGGCAGTGGCACGCGGGGTTATAAGGTTGGCCTTGGAAGCGCGGCACAGTTTAACAGCCCCGCCGGCGTGGCTGTGGACTCAAGAGGCAATGTCTATGTTGCAGATCAAAACAATCACCGCATCCGGAAGATTACAGAAGTAGAGGGAGCACAGCTTTTTGCCGGCAGCAGCACGGAAGGTTTTGCGAATGGTGCCAGCAGCACGGCTCAGTTTAGCTCTCCCTACGGTGTGGCTGTGGATACATCCGGCAATGTCTATGTGGCAGATCATTCTAATCACCGCATTCGTAAGATCACGCCAGCGGGGGAGGTAAGCACCTTTGCCGGCACTGATGATGCGGGACATAGAGATGGCGCCGGCAGCATGGCACAGTTTGACAGCCCCACCGGCGTGGCCGTGGA
>UWYT01000128.1 GCA_900608495.1 Olavius algarvensis spirochete endosymbiont
CTCCGCAGATTTTTCATTTCCAATCAACCTCCGCTTCATAATCAAAAAGGAATTGACTCTCTATAAGACCAAAGTGGATCCGCTTATAGCGATCAATCTAGAAGAATACTAGGAGCAAGCGGTGGCATAGGGATCGATTCTACTGCTTTTTCAACGGCTCCTAATATACCATAGGCTAAATCAATAAATGGCAGAGTATCACTCTTGGTAACAGCACCCCGGCTCATTCCTAAACCTACCCCAATAGAAACTCACAACCCATTTATGTCGCCTTTCTCATCGAAATAGATACTGAGAGAACCGGACCCAAAATTCAAATCCAGATTGAACCCAGTTCCTTCTGCTTCTTCAAAAAACCACGCTGCTCCTATGCCAACCCCCGCAGTTTTACCTACAGCAGCACCCACAGTTCCAATAATGCCAGATTCCTCTGGATTGTCGGTATCAAGAACCAAGCCAACAGAAGCATCAGGTCCTAATCCTAACGCTGCTTCACCTTCAATTTGAAAAACAATGTCATCCAAACCCTCTGGGTCAATTCTAACCAC
>UWYT01000150.1 GCA_900608495.1 Olavius algarvensis spirochete endosymbiont
TGAAAATAAGGCGTGTTCTGTTTAGCCCCATGGCCATGGATGGCCTAAGGGCGGCCTGGCGAGGGGGCCGCGAGGGACTTTGTGCCGACTAATCGGTGGCCACCCCCCACTAGGGGTCACTACTTGCACGGGCCGCGAGGTTTCCTTGTGGCGAATTAGGGACTTGTGCTGTAGCTTGCAGCTTCTTGCTTTGCATTTTCCTTCTGCAAGCGTTGAAATAATACTTGTTTTGCAAAGAATTTTTCAAACTCTTCCACTGACTTTGGCCTGTATATCAGTGTGTATTTCTCCAAGCTAAGCCGATATTTCACATAGTAGTCGTAGGCTCTAGAGAGTTTGCCATGAAAATACTCGTAGAAGGCCATGTACATATGCGTGAGTGTGTCATTACTTATGATTGATTCAGCCTTATCTAGTAGTTCCTTGCCACCCTCCCAATCGCCCTGGACCATCTTGATGTATCCCAAATCGGCATAACACCAACTGGCGTTCTCATCCTTTGCCAGGAAGCTGTTGAAATGCTCTATTGCCATTTCATCGTATTCCATCTCGATAAGACGGTTGCCGTAGTACTTTGGGAATTCAATCTCGTCCGGGTCCATCTCCACGGCCTTCTGATAGTATTCCATCAGGGGTTCTAGACCTTCTAATTGGGAGAGTATAAGACCCTTGCGATTATAGTACCAAGCGTTATCGGGTGAAAGCTCTATGGCCTTCCCGTTTACCTCGTAGGCTTTCTCATACTCGCCAACACGATAATAGGAAGCTGCAAGACCGCCATAAGGATGACCTATCGGAGAGGTGTCATCAAAGAGTTCGACTGCTTTTTCCAAATAGAGAATAGAATTCTCAACATCGTCAGTCAAGCTGTAAGCACCACCTAGCATCAAAACTACTTCATATCTATCAGGTTTAAGCTCATAGGCCTTCTGGAAATCAGCAAGAAATCGCTTCACATTGTAGATAGGATCATCTCGTTGTAGATATACCCCGTGATAAAAATAATACTTAGCATCCCTTTTGGGTTCTTTGATTTCCGATTCTAGATACTTGGCAGCCTCTGAGTGACGTCCTTCCTGGGACATCTGATAAGCTGCTTCGTGTGTCTCGTTCAGCTTGACTTCTCTTCTCTGCGAGCATCCAGAGAAAACAAGCAGGAGAAGAAAGAACATCAAGTTATAAGGCACTTTCACGAAGAGTTTTACTGTAGCCACGATTCTGGCTTTGTAACTCCTATCGCCCACCCTGCACCTTCATTCATACCTTCCGACTTTCCATTCATCAATGTTGCAAAAGGCCCATCTTGGGTAGAGGCCTCCACTCCAACACCCGCCTTTACGCCTAGAGCGTCAAAGAGGTCCGCGCCAGCTTCAATCCCCAGGGTCATGGTCTCGCCACCATCGTTGGTAAGCGAAACACCTACTTTCACAACTTTGGCATCAAAGGTGGTTTCAATCCCATCAACTCCTATTGTTATAGGCATGCCCGCAAAATCCTGCAGGGCCTCAAACGCTCCTTCAGGAGTCATGCTACTACTTGGGGTGAAATTTACCCCATCCTTACTGACTTCCAAGGTTCCACCAATCAGCCCACCACCTGCCTGCAGGCCGATACTGCCGCTAACCTCCACATCGCCAGTTACCAGGTTGCTAACAAAGTTTCCAACCTGGCCTGCAGCATCTGCAACGGCTAGTACCCCCATAGCTGCAACACCTGCTATCATATTTCTCGCGTAGCCCTTTATCTTACTGGGTGACATGAATTCCCCAGTCGGGTCCACATAAAGCACCGGATTATTACTCGTATAGGAATACCAGTTGGTAGCCTCTATGACAGAGTAGCTCTGCTTAGGCTGCCATCCACCCTCTCCGTCGGACTCCATCGGGTTTATAAGCTCAAACCCGGCAGGGTCCGGGCTTATCCATCGGGAGG
>UWYT01000152.1 GCA_900608495.1 Olavius algarvensis spirochete endosymbiont
TCTTTCCCTGGGAGATGGAGCCCTCGTACTCCATCTCTTCAATATAGTAGATACTTCCGTTCTTCAATACTGTGATTTTTACCGGATTATCCTGGTAAAAATCGAAGCTCCTAAAGCCATCTATAAGGGGATAGCCTGGCATTGTTCCGTAGATATGAATCAGTGTGCCGGTGTTCAAGCCTTCGCTTATGCCACAGATAAGTAGTAGCAGAATCCCCAGTAAGCTAAGCTTTCTCATGGACTATTCTTCCTCCTCGTCGGCTTCCTCAAAGTACAAATAGCGATGGTCCACTATGACTGTTTTTTTGTCTACCAGTAGAATTCTTCCATCAGGCTTTACTGTATATAGTGCATCAGGATCAAATCTGCTACCAATATCACTGCCCAATGCCTTAAACTCACCATCATATACATCGCGGAAGCCTTTTATATCCTTTCTAATAATCGGCATGTAGCCCCGCCCCCTTCTAGCATAGTCGGGAACCCCGTGCTGGTCAAGAATGGTCTCCGACGGGGAATCCGCAAGCGATGTGCCGTGGTACATGGGGACATTCAATGTCTCTTGGTTAGTAAAATGATCGGCCTTATTATCTCCATTGTAATCAAGAGCGACGATAGGGGATCCATCTGAAGGTGGTCCTTCTCCTGAGAATTCCCATGTCCCCCCATCATCCGGATTTATTTGGGAGTTATATACTTTACTAACCCGTACCGTTGGGTTATTATTAGTTAAAACGGCATGGAGGTCAAATAATGGAAAATGAAATAAGCATCTTTGAGTTCCTTGAGAAGTTTCCTGATGAAGATTCTTGCCATAAATTCATTGAAAGGTCCCGTTGGCCTACTGGCATAAATTGCCCTCATTGCAAAAACCATCGAATCTACTGGTTAAAAAATCAGTCGAGGTATAAATGCGGATCGTGCAGGAGGCAATTTTCAATACGAACCGGCACCATTTTAGCTGAGAGCAAGGTTCTTCTCCAAAAGTGGTTGATGGCAACATGGATACTGACATCACACCGAAAGGGTGTATCGAGCGTCCAGTTGGCAAAGATGCTTGGTGTTACACAAAAAACCGCATGGTTTTTGGCCCATCGCATTAGGGCGGCGTTTAAAGAGGGCAATGGTGGTATGTTTAATGGGCAGACAGAGGTCGATGAAACTTATATTGGTGGTAAAGAGAAGAACAAACATAAAAGCAAAAAGCTAAAAGCGGGCCGTGGGCCTGTTGGTAAGACTGCTGTTGTGGGTCTGAAGCAAAGGGGCGGTCGTGTAATTGCTTTTGCCATTAAAAAGACAGACGCAAGAACACTTCACAGGGTAATTCATAAAAACGTGGAGGTAGGCTCAGCAGTATATACAGATGACCACCGTGCATATTGTGGCTTGTTAGATTACGACCACAGTGTAGTTCGCCATTCGGTTGGCGAATACGTTAATCAAATGGCGTCCACAAATGGTATAGAATCTTTTTGGGCGTTGCTGAAACGAGGACTTTATGGTATTTATCACAAAATGAGCCCCGTACACCTTCAACGATATGTTGATGAGTTCACATTCAGAGATAACACTAAAGAAACAGGGGCACTAAACACCTTGTTACGTGTATTTTTTAACGGTAATGGACGTCGTCTAACATATATAAGTTTGACCAATGGTACATAAAGCAGAATTGATAGGACCAATTGACGCACCGTTTGATGAGGTCGTATGCGCACTTGTCGGATCACAGAAAAAATATGTCAATAAGGCAGAGGCAAAGCCTATTGAGTCAGGATTAAAGAGGTGGCTCAATAAGATTCATCAGATGGATTGTATTGATCTGATGAAAAAACTACCGCCTAAATCAGTGAGTGTAGTTGTTACATCCCCACCGTACAACCTAAAAAACAGCACCGGCAACGGGATGAAAGACGGTAGGGGTGGAAAATGGGCAAATGCGGCTCTGATTGATGGCTACGCTTCATGTGATGATAATAAGCCATACGACGAATATGTCGCATGGCAACGTGACTGCCTGACAAAGATGATGCGTGTTCTGAAAGATGACGGTGCTATTTTCTACAATCATAAATGGAGGGTCCAAAGGGGCCTTTTGCAGGACAGACAGGATATTGTCAGCGGTTTCCCTGTACGTCAGATAATAATTTGGAGAAGAAAGGGCGGGATCAACTTCAATGCAGGATACTTCTTACCTACCTATGAGGTAATTTACCTTATAGCGAACCCCGACTTCAAGCTTGCACCTAAAGCAAATGCTCAAGGTGACGTGTGGGAGATACCGCAAGCACGGAACATAGATCACCCCGCCCCGTTCCCTGTTGAACTGGCGCAACGATGTATTTCTTCAACGATATCCGGTGTTGTGTTCGATCCGTTTATGGGGAGCGGCTCAACAGCAATTGCAGCAGAAATACTTGACCGCCAATGGATTGGGGCTGAAATTTCAAAAGAATATTGCCGAACGGCAAAAAAGCGACTCGTTGCACTTGAAAATACCAGGCCGATCAAATAATGGTCCCTGCTTCTAAAACACCTCTCCCACCAAAATCTGCAATGGTAACATTTAAAAAGATCGCTGAAATACTCGATATGCGTGAGATAGAAATCCCAAACGAGAGGGCATATAATGGTGCAGGTGGTCCTGGTAGAATTTTAGAGGACTTGTTGGGAGTAAACGTCAATAATAGTGACTCACCAGATCTTGCTGACTGGGAAATCAAATTCTATGGCGGCAGTGCCTTGATAACACTTTTCCATAAAGACCCTGAACCAAGGGGTATTATCAGGGATGTCGTTCACAATTATGGGTGGGAAGATAGCAAGGGCAGGATTAGTTTTAGACATACAATCAAAGGCCGCTCTAATCGTGGCTTTGTGATCAAGAATGAACACGACCGAATAGTTGTCAGGAATGAGCTTAAGGATGCAACTGTTCCTCATTGGAATCATGACACGCTTTTGAATGCAGTGGGAGCCAAATTGCGCAGATTAATCCTTGTAGCTGGAGAGGTTAGACCAAATCCAAGGCGTGTAATTTTCGATAGCGCAAAAGCCTATTGGGAATTTAATATGATGGGGTTCTGTGGTGCAGTTGAGAGTGGTTTGGTTCGTATTGATTTTGACGCAAGGACCAACGCAGGAAGAGGCTCATCAATTCGTAATCATGGGACAAAGTTCCGTGTTCACTCCTCAGATATCGGGCAACTGTACAAGCATAGTAAAACAATAACCCAACGCATAGGTTAGTCAAGTATATAATTCCCATTTATTTCATTCCTTCAATTCCAGATATCCCAGTAAAAGATTCATTATGGTGGTTTTTCCCGCCCCAG
>UWYT01000059.1 GCA_900608495.1 Olavius algarvensis spirochete endosymbiont
TCGATAATGCTGCATTATCGACTAGCAAGGCGGTATCGGCTTGCAGGCTGTGGGGCTTTGATTAGTCTAGGAAGCTCAAAGCTCGTTTATGAGGCTTCGTAAGAAAGAGGTTTGGCTTAAGGGTTTGCTATCTGCAAGCTGATACCTAAAGGCCCTGGATGAGCCGCTTGGGGGGTGAAGGATCAAAAGATGAGCTTAGCTTCTTTATTTAGCCCCCTTTAGATAGTTGTCTATTGTTTTCAAGAGGGTTTTCTGATTCGGAAGGTCTAATTTTTCAATTTTTTTCATTCTCTTAACAATTTTTAAACTTAGCATTTCTTCCGTTTCTGAGGAGGAATTTAGTCCGATAAGTTTGTCAGCACTAACTCTTAATACTTTGGCAATTCTATAAAGTGTATTTGCCGTGACTTTCAGTCTGTCAGTTTCGTAGTGAGAGATTAAATTCGCAGGAATACTCATTCGAGCAGCAAGTTCTTTTTGAGTTAATCCATTTTCCTTTCTGTAATAGGCAATATTTCTTCCAATAGTTTGTGATTTCATTCACAAAAAATATAGCACGGAGCTTGACAAAAGATTGTTATATCTAATATTTTGGTTCTACAAAACACTCTTGACACACTTTTGCAAGACCCCGCTCTGTTAGAGCGGTTTAAGAAAATGACCC
>UWYT01000136.1 GCA_900608495.1 Olavius algarvensis spirochete endosymbiont
CTTTTGCTGTCGATAATGCTGCATTATCGACTAGCAAGGCGGTATCGGCTTGCAGTCTGGAGGGGTTTTGATAAGCCTTGTGGACTTTGGCTTATGGGGTTAGATGAGTGATTTGTCTTAAGCTCTTGTTTTCTGCAAGCTGATACCTAAAGGCCCTGGATGAGCCGCTTGGGACTGGCAAGAGGATATATGATTGATTACCAGATTGCTTAAGAATTGACTCTGATCAGATCGTCTATGACTTTTAAAATCATTCGACGTTTCATTTCCGGAAGTTTTTCAATTTCTCGCATTCTTCTGGTATAACGAAGTGAAGGATTGGACTTCTTGAATTGATCCTTTTTAATTCCCAGAAGCTTATCGGTGGAGATTTTCAAAGCTAAAGCAAATCTTACCACCATTTCATCGTTCATATGGGTTCGACCTGTTTCATAATCTGTGACCAATTTGCGAGTAATCCCGATCTTTTCAGCTAACTCTGATTGATTTAGTCCCTGAGTTTTTCTGATACGAGCAATCCTTTGGCCAATATCTTCATTGCTGATTTGGAGGGGTTTGAGCTTGAACTTTGCGGGAGTTGGCATGATGTGAGTATATTTACCCTCTTGACAAAGAACTATGATGGTGCAAAGATTATACTCAACTTGTACTTGACACACTTTTGCAAGACCCGCTTTTAGCGGTGAAAGGAGAGAAGAGGCAAACGAATTGAAGAGCAAATTGCATCAGAAATTAACAGATAACTACCCCGCTCTGTTAGGGCGGAACAAGAAAACGGCCCATCCTTAGAAGTTAGTGGC
>UWYT01000155.1 GCA_900608495.1 Olavius algarvensis spirochete endosymbiont
TCGACTTATGCGGCAAAGTTCAGTTTCAATCCACGCACCCGCGAGGGGTGCGACGGCTGGCGGATACAAGATCTCGCAAAACGAACAGTTTCAATCCACGCACCCGCGAGGGGTGCGACATCTCTGACCGTTCTTGGTTTTTCCAGGCCCTTGTGTTTCAATCCACGCACCCGCGAGGGGTGCGACACCGGCGGAATACCCAACGAGCAAGACACCGATAAAGTTTCAATCCACGCACCCGCGAGGGGTGCGACGACAGTCACAGTCTATGTTGATAGGATTAATTTTGTTTCAATCCACGCACCCGCGAGGGGTGCGACTGTCACCTTGGGCGGATTTTGGAAATGATAACCCTTGTTTCAATCCACGCACCCGCGAGGGGTGCGACACGAACAATAGATAAGGTTATAGCCTCAGTAGGCGCGTTTCAATCCACGCACCCGCGAGGGGTGCGACACGGTTCATTTTTAATTGGATCCACCGCTCTCTTTGTTTCAATCCACGCACCCGCGAGGGGTGCGACTTGCAAGTATTGTTCGTCTCGTAATTGTAGATCTGTTTCAATCCACGCACCCGCGAGGGGTGCGACTCCCACTGCCCGCTGCCGCCGTTATCCATATATGGGTTTCAATCCACGCACCCGCGAGGGGTGCGACGCCAACTTGGATTGCAAGTCCTCGACTTGTCGCTTGTTTCAATCCACGCACCCGCGAGGGGTGCGACGCGGTATGATAGCGCTGATGATCAAGGCGCTAAGAGTTTCAATCCACGCACCCGCGAGGGGTGCGACTCCGTCCAACTAGCATGCCAGCCCGAATTTCCCCAGTTTCAATCCACGCACCCGCGAGGGGTGCGACAATATGCGGTCAATTCGGCGGTCAGATCCGCCTTGTTTCAATCCACGCACCCGCGAGGGGTGCGACGTTAATCGCCGCAGATTTGATCCGCGCAGGGGTCGTTTCAATCCACGCACCCGCGAGGGGTGCGACGTGTAAAATAAAGATTTACACTCCAAGCTTCACAGTTTCAATCCACGCACCCGCGAGGGGTGCGACATTCGCAGTCCGCTGGCGACCTGGCAGTCCCGCCAGTTTCAATCCACGCACCCGCGAGGGGTGCGACGTTTCCTTAATTGAATTTTTCGCTGATTGAATTTGTTTCAATCCACGCACCCGCGAGGGGTGCGACGGTCGAGCGGGGGGAGCATAGGCCCGCTGCTTTGGTTTCAATCCACGCACCCGCGAGGGGTGCGACAACAGCGCAACGGGCTAAAAATCAACTTAGCCGGTGTTTCAATCCACGCACCCGCGAGGGGTGCGACGGCTTGGCCGGCCGGACAAAAATTAGCAAGCCCCGAGTTTCAATCCACGCACCCGCGAGGGGTGCGACGAGCTCGACCGGTGGCCGGCTGATGTTGGCGGGGTTTCAATCCACGCACCCGCGAGGGGTGCGACGGCATGACTGCCCAAGAGTCAATCTTGATGATCGGAGACGTTGGTTTCAATCCACGCACCCGCGAGGGGTGCGACGCCAAGCTAGGGACCCTAACGGTCACGACACCATGTTTCAATCCACGCACCCGCGAGGGGTGCGACGCCAGAGATACTATTATCAGTTCTACCTAGGCTGAGTTTCAATCCACGCACCCGCGAGGGGTGCGACGGGTATGACTGGGGATTGCGTCTGACGGGAAAGGTTTCAATCCACGCACCCGCGAGGGGTGCGACAATATCTAATCTACGAGCTCAAGGTTGAGATCAGCGTTTCAATCCACGCACCCGCGAGGGGTGCGACAAGACATCAAGCAGCTAAGGATTGATCAGCATAAGTTTCAATCCACGCACCCGCGAGGGGTGCGACGGCCGAGCCGCTGGACCCCAAACACGCTGCTATGTTTCAATCCACGCACCCGCGAGGGGTGCGACAGTATCGGCGAGCCGTCTAAGGTCTCTGGCGTTGTTTCAATCCACGCACCCGCGAGGGGTGCGACATCGCTCAGCGTTAGTAGTCGAAGGGCGCAGCACAGTTTCAATCCACGCACCCGCGAGGGGTGCGACTGGACACGGCATAATATAGTAGGTGCGCCGATGCGTTTCAATCCACGCACCCGCGAGGGGTGCGACATAAGGATATTCGCAGGCCGGGTCTATATCCACCCCGTTTCAATCCACGCACCCGCGAGGGGTGCGACATTTCCCGAGTGGGTAATCCTCGTCCGTTGTGTTATGTTTCAATCCACGCACCCGCGAGGGGTGCGACGTACTTGCTAACACCACATATAGCGGCACCCCTTGTTTCAATCCACGCACCCGCGAGGGGTGCGACATCATTACTATATATATAAATATATGTATAGTAAAGTTTCAATCCACGCACCCGCGAGGGGTGCGACGTGCTTTTTTCGGCTTGATCCGATTGCCTTATATTCTGTTTCAATCCACGCACCCGCGAGGGGTGCGACGAGCTCGACCGGTGGCCAGCTGATGTCGGTGGGGTTTCAATCCACGCACCCGCGAGGGGTGCGACTTCGGACGTCAAAAACAAATTTTCCAATCGCAATGTTTCAATCCACGCACCCGCGAGGGGTGCGACGCCAGGACCTGGATATCGACATAATCGCACCGGTCTATGTTTCAATCCACGCACCCGCGAGGGGTGCGACATCGATATAGTGCTTGGCATTCTTATTATTATAAGTTTCAATCCACGCACCCGCGAGGGGTGCGACTTTTTGTGCCGTTTTAAGGCTTCCCAAGTACCCGTTTCAATCCACGCACCCGCGAGGGGTGCGACGAAACAAGGTCGCCACAATACACCGAGGTTACGCGTTTCAATCCACGCACCCGCGAGGGGGGCGACATAATGGACCTTATTAGGTCGAGCTACTCGGGCGGCTTCA
>UWYT01000157.1 GCA_900608495.1 Olavius algarvensis spirochete endosymbiont
ATTTAGGAACTGGTTTACGGCCCCGAATAGGGGCCCGGAAATCGAGCACCCTCCTTCTCACAATGAGGAGAGTACAGTAGCCACCTCCAACACCCAAGACATATTCACAGCAGAAGCTGAATCCGATAAGGGTAACGATTGGCTTGAGGCAGCTAGAGAGCTTAAGAGGCTGGAGGCTTCCATAAAACCATTTCCCGTTGATGAAGTAACAGGCGACCCCTATTTTGATTATTCCAATGAGCCTTTTACTAGCAGTGATGGT
>UWYT01000156.1 GCA_900608495.1 Olavius algarvensis spirochete endosymbiont
GTCATCTCCGCCAAAGACGAAGCCGCCCTTAAACAACTGCAAGCCGAGCAACCAGACGCTTACGCCGAACTGGCACAAACCGCCGCGCTGTTTCCATCGGCGATGGTTGATTCTGAGTTGGGAGAGATTCCGGAGGGCTGGGAAATTACGGCTATTTCTGAATTTGGAAAAGTAGTTTGTGGAAAAACGCCATCCAAGAAAAAGCACGAATACTATGGTAGCGATGCTCCGTTTATAAAGATCCCTGATATGCATGGAAATGTATTTGCTACTAACACGTCAGAGTTCTTGAGTGCTCAAGGCGCAGCTTCTCAACCAAAGAAAGCCATCCCAAAAGGTAGTGTGTGTGTTAGTTGTATTGCAACAGTCGGGCAAGTAGTAATCGCTTCTAAGGAAAGCCACACTAACCAGCAAATTAATAGCATTGTCCCCGCCAAAGAAAGCTATACGCCTTATCTCTATTTCAGCATGAAAATGAAATACAAACTCTTGCACGACCTGGCGAGTGGAGGAAGCACCACATTAAATCTCAATACTGGTAATTTCTCTAAGATTAAGACCTTACTGCCTAAAGAATCGGCACTAAATGCGTATCAACGGTATGCATTGCCATTACTTACTACCATTTACGAAAATGTGTGCCAGAACCATGCCTTAAGTGATACGCGTAACACTCTCCTCCCCAAACTCCTAGCCGGACACCTGCCCATAACAAACACGGAAGTGGCTTAGTATGCGGAGAAAATACCACCTTAATTCCCCGCTCTGGCCCAAGTT
>UWYT01000158.1 GCA_900608495.1 Olavius algarvensis spirochete endosymbiont
AGGGAGTATTCTGTTCACCTGCCTCGGGCTTAAGGCACGGCCAGTGCTGCGGCCCGTATCGCTAAGATGACCTTCTCCTTCCCTTCTCGCTCTAAGAATCTTATCTCTTGCCAGCACCCATTGCTGCCTGCTTGGTTTGGCTTAAGAACCTTAACTTTGGTGGGAGAGCCGTCTTTACTGTGCCCGATTTCCCTCAAGCCGCCTGGTGGCCTTGGCCTCCGGCGGCGTTTCTCCCCAAGCGGTGAACAGAATGTTCGTTCTGTTTATCCTGGCGTCTAGTTGAGCATA
>UWYT01000161.1 GCA_900608495.1 Olavius algarvensis spirochete endosymbiont
CCCCGGCCTTCGCATCAAGAGGCAATTCTAAAAGATACCATATTGACATGAGGCGCCATCGCGCCGGTGCCATCCGCATGACCCGCTCCCTAGGGCACCTTGTACTCTATCTTCCGGATGCGGTGATTGCCAGTATCTGCCACATAGACGACATTGCCGGATGAGTTCACAGCCACTCCGTCGGGGGAGTCAAACAGCGCCGTGGTGCCGGCGCCATCCGCAGAACCCCTTGTCCCAGTGCCGGCTATGGTGCTTACCACCCCCGCCGGCGTGATTTTCCGGATGCGGTGATTGTATGAATCTGCCACATAGACATTGCCGGATGAGTCCACAGCCACTCCGTAGGGGTAGT
>UWYT01000292.1 GCA_900608495.1 Olavius algarvensis spirochete endosymbiont
GCTCTTATGAGCCTTTTGGTATCCTGCAAGGTTCCCGAAAGCATGGCCTGGGTGGTAAGCACCTTTGCCGGCAGCACAGAGGGTTTTGCAAATGGCATCGGCAACACGGCACAGTTTAATAATCCCGTCGGAGTGACTGTGGACTCATCCGGCAATGTCTATGTGGCAGATGCCATCCGGAAAATCACGCCGGCAGATAGAATAGAAGATAGAGTGGTAAGCACCTTT
>UWYT01000162.1 GCA_900608495.1 Olavius algarvensis spirochete endosymbiont
TTCGATTTTCCGGAAGTTATTGACGCTATCAAAGCAGGTGTTCCTGGAACAAAAAGAATAAACTCATCAATGTCATTCAATACTGGTACCCTGTTGCCAGGAAATATAACACTACGTCTTCAGGGGACTCTAAGTATCGGAGAAGAAGAAGATGATGATAGCTTCTCCGGCATCCTAAAATCCCTTGACGACGTATATGACTTTAATGCCTCAAATCATAGAGGGCTTTTCGCTGAGGTTTTAACAAAGGTGGGTAGCATTATAAAAGGGAGGACATATCCAATTCAAATTCGAGGAAGTAAGTGGATCGAAGAATGAAGAATCTACTGATCTTCTTATCTGCAGTCTGCCTTATAGCTACAATTCTCTTACTGACTGTGTGTCGCCAAGTCGAAGTAAGTGAACTCATTATTATCGGAAACAAAAAGATATTAGAATACTGCGATCAGCATAAGCTTCCTCCCAAATACGGTCTTGTCGACATTGAAAAAGGTCTTGTCGGCATTGAAGAAAGCTTTCTCGAATACGGCTTTCGGCTTTTTTCCTTGCATTATTCCATTTATACAGACGCCGACAAAATTTTTTCAATAATTCTAGTAATTGACAGAAAAGGGGAGATTCGCGAGTTCTGGACAATAGTTGATACTGAATCAGTACTATTGGAAAACTTGTACTGAGCACTGTAGCAGGTTCGCCCCGTCGCCCTCCATGGCGTCGGTTCTTTCCGGAATTTCGGTTATCGGCAGTACGGTCTCAGGCCTACTGTCTGCCTACAACAAAATCGGAAATCCGTTTGAATCAGAAAAGAACACCCGTATCCAGCATACACAAAATGGTTTCCAGGTGTCCCTGTCCACTTTGACATCATAAAATTCACCAATCTGACATCGTATGAATTTCACTGGATTCCCGCGCTCAGATCGTAATCGGGACCTTTCCCAAAACATTGAATCCGAAAGAAAAACCCGCCGGTGGAGTTCCGACGGGTCTGCCTACAACGAAATTGGAAATCCGATGGAAAGGATTAACGGAGATATCGTTTTCAGGAATGTGAGATACTCCTATGGTG
>UWYT01000163.1 GCA_900608495.1 Olavius algarvensis spirochete endosymbiont
GGAAAATCACGCCGGCAGATAGAATAGAAGATAGAGTGGTAAGCACCTTGGCCGGCAGCACAGAGGGTTTTGAGAATGGCACCGGCACAGAAGCACAGTTTAACCTCCCCTACGGAGTGGCTGTGAACTCATCCGGCAATGTCTATGTGGCCGATACACACAACCACCGCATCCGGAAAATCACGCCGGCGGGGGTGGTAAACACCATAGCCGGTACTGACACACCGGGTTTTGCAAATGGCACCGGCAACACGGCACAGTTTA